>CAZKRG010000009.1:0-18070 GCA_964555255.1 uncultured Candidatus Saccharibacteria bacterium | reverse complement strand
CAATTACTGTAACGGCGACAAACAGCGGCGCGAACCTGGCATTTGCCGGCGAGTACGGCGGTGTTGCGGGGAATGTGCCGCCGGAAGCCGTAGCGTATAATTCTAGTGCCTTATATACGAGCGGCAGCGTCCTTACTCCCAATGTTTCCTATACTCTCGATTCCTCGGGAAATTTGTATTCCGGATCAATAGCTAGTTTTAACTTGGTTCAGAATCAAAAAATTGGTTCGAGTATGAGTACAGATAACAATATCTCCAACAGTTATTTTCAGGTACCGAACGTGCCGATTGGTTCGAACTGGACGCTTGCGTGGTGGAGTAAGTTCCCGCTCGCGACGTTCAACAACTCCTGGCGCACGATGTTTCGGAGTTATACGAACGATCACCAAGTGCTTGTAGACTCAAGCGGGAATCTTGGCGTGTACGACAATCAAGGCGGCACCGGCTTCCATGCCTGCGGGTATAACATAAACAGTTTGTCCGGTTGGCACCAGATGACGGCGGTGGGTACCGGTGGCACCACTACCTTCTACCTCGACGGCACGCAGATTTGTTCTTCGAATTACCAGTCCACGAATTCGATCTACGCCATCGGTAACTATCAGGGCGGCAGCCAAAACTGGGGGCAATTTGACGACGTGCGCATCTACTCCCGCGCGCTTTCCGTCGCTGAGATCAAAGCGCTTGTGAACCAGGGCGCGAGCACCCAAGCCGAGGGAGGGGATTTCTAAGCGTATGTATTTTTTACCTATACAACGCCATGGCGTTGTATAGGTAAAAAATACGCATATACGCTACGCTACGCATATACGCGAAGAGCGTACAGAAGAGTGTACAATGGATAATAATAGAAGAACATGCCGCGAGGACCAGGTCTAATTCAACAAAAATTATTACTTTTACTTAAAACGGGAGCAGTGCTTCTGATTACTTCTTCCTCTTCGCGCCAGATGTGGGTAATGAAACAAGCCTGCAAAGAATTAGAAAATATAAATCGTCGAGCGCTCGATCGGTCAATTCGGAGACTCTATCAGAGCAAATTAGTAAGTCTGAAAGAATTAGAAAAAAGTGGGGAAATTGAAATGGTACTTACCAGAAAAGGGAAGGAGAAAGCATTACGGTATAATCCCAATTCTCTTTCTGTGAAAGGGTCTTTACGGTGGGATGGTAAATGGAGAATCATTGCCTTCGATATTCCTAAGGCGGAGAAAAAAGCGCGAGACGCATTTCGTTTCCACCTCCGCAGACTTGGATTTCAAATGCTTCAAAAAAGTTTGTTTGTATTCCCTTACCCTTGCGAAGACGAAATAGATTTCCTTGTCGAACTTTATGGACTACAGCAGTACGTACGGAGAATTACCACGCATGAGATAGATATTGAACTTCATCTCAAGAAAAATTTCGATCTTCTTTAGTATCCATCTTTGGGAGTAAACCTCTTGCCTTCAGGCGAGAGTAGTTGAGTTAGGATAATTTCGTATTAAACATGTGCAGCTATTGTAAAATTCTGTATGTACCTATATCACGCCATGGCGTAATATAGGTAAGTACACTAGGTTAATTCAAAAATTTTGGTTTTGTGTTACAATATTCAGACTTTACGTACACACTTCTATGGCGGTTACCTTGGATACGCCGCTTTCCGAATGCTCCCACATCCCCAGTCGGATGCTTGGCCCGCTCACGCGAATGGGAATGGGCACCGTACGCGATCTTCTTTCTCATTTTCCGGCACGGTATGAAGATTTTTCAGTATTTTACCCAATCGCTGATCTTGAAATCGGCGAACGTGCGACGGTGCGCGCGCTCGTGGACGAAATTTCCTCGCGGCGGAGCTGGAAAAAACACATTATGGTCGTCGAGGTGCTTCTCCGCGACCGGAGCGGCACACTCCGCGCCCTATGGTTCAATCAAGCATATGTGGCGTACACGCTCCGGCAAGGCCAGTGGTACAACTTTTCAGGCAAAATCGCGGCAAATGATGAGGGAGAACTTTATTTGAATAATCCGGCGTTCGAGCGCACGTCGCAGATAGACGCGGATAATACGCAGATATACGCAGATAAGCACCGGAGTGATGATATCACCATTGAGAGTGAATCCGATCTGCGTGAATCCGCGTCGAGGCACACCGGGCGCCTTGTGCCCATCTATCCGGAGACGAAGGGAATTACCTCCAAAGCGCTCCGATTTATTATTTTCCCCATTCTTCAGGAATTGGAACCGCTTCCCGAGTTTATTCCCAATACAATACTCACTGCGGAAGGTTTCCCCGACCTCACTCGCGCGCTCCACGATATTCATTTTCCTCGAACTCGCGAAGAAGTCGACCATGCCCGCCGCCGTTTTGCATTTGAAGATCTCTTTCTCCTTCAGCTTGTAAATTTTAAAGAACGGCTTGCGCTCCAGCGTGAACGTGCCCCTGCTATTCCTGCTACGCTCGAACGTGTGGAACAACTCACTCGCGCATTGCCATTTGCGCTTACGCCTTCCCAAAAAAAATCACTTTGGGAAATTCTTCAGGATATGCGAGAGCCGCATCCCATGAATCGGTTATTACAAGGGGACGTGGGTTCTGGAAAAACCGTTGTTGCGGCACTCGCGGCAATTCTTGCTGCTGAAGAGGGGATTCAAACCGCACTGATGGCGCCGACTGAGGTGCTTGCCCGCCAGCACTTTGAGACCTTTAAGAAAATTTTCGCCTGTCTGGAAGAAAAATTTTCCCTTGCACTTCTCACGAGTCTTGGATCCGAGGTGCATCGTAGGGATAGTGAATACCATACGTCAAAAAAGAATCTCCGCGAGGATATTCATTCCGGAACAATCTCGATTGTCATAGGAACTCACGCGCTCCTTTCCGCGTCTGTTGGTTGGCACAATCTCGGTTTGGCCATTATCGATGAACAGCATAGGTTTGGAGTCCTCCAGCGCGCCAAGCTCTTGCATGCATCTGCGTTAACGCCGCATTTTTTAAGTATGTCTGCCACCCCCATTCCCCGCACTCTCACGCTTACGGTTTTCGGGAATTTGGATTTATCTACTATTACAGAGTTTCCTCCCGGACGGAAGGCGGTAAAAACCTATATTGTTCCCCCAGAAAAACGTCAGGGAGCGTATGCGTTTATCCGAAAACACGCAAGCGAGGGGCGGCAAGTATTTGTTATTTGCCCCCGCATACAAAAACAGATAGACGCGGACAGTATGCGGATCAACGCAGATGAATCAAATTTGCGTGTATCTGCATTATATCTGCATAGATCTGCGGTTTTAGCGGAGGTCAAAACAGTAGAAGAAGAATACGAGAAACTCTCAAAAAAGATATTCCCTGATCTGCGCGTGGGAATGCTTCATGGGAAGTTAAAACCAAAAGAAAAAGAAAGCGTCATGAAGCAGTTCCGCGAAGGAGCCATTACTATTTTGGTTTCGACGACGGTAGTGGAGGTAGGAGTGGATGTACCGAATGCTTCGATCATGCTCATCGAAGGAAGTGAATGGTTTGGATTAGCGCAACTCTACCAGCTCCGGGGGCGTGTGGGGCGGGGAGCGCATGAGTCATACTGTTTCCTTTTTACCGACTCGAAAGGTAAATCCACGCAAGAACGGTTGAAGGCAATCGTGGAAGCTAAAAATGGATTTGAACTTGCAGAACGGGATTTGAAACTCCGAGGTCCGGGAGAATTCTTGGGTCAATCCCAAACGGGATTTCCCGATGTCGCCATGGAGGCACTCACCGATCCGCCGCTCGTGTCTTCTTCTCGGGAAGCCGCGAAGACCATTCTCCGCGAAGATCCTGAATTTGCGAAACATGGGCTGCTTCGTGAGAAAATGCTGGAGTTCGAACGGGAACTGCATTTGGAGTAATGAGCAACAGTACGAGAGCGGCGAGTGAGAGTACGACCAAAAACTCCGCGAATTCCGCATATACTTGCCATGGCAAGTATATGCGGAAGAATGATTTCCCATCCAAGGTCCAAAATGCTGATTCTTGTGGATCCTTGACAGAATGGAGGTGACATGGTATATATGCTGATACAGTTCGACCATTCGTAACAATCAAGTTGCGGTGGTCTTTTAAAATATGAAAACGAAAACGAACGAAACCGAAACGCTGTACGGCACCGAAACGCTGTACGGCCAAGATTTGGCCAAAGAAGGCGAGGAGAGGATTCTGTGTCCTCTCCCGACACGGACGAATGTTCGAAGGACCTCTGCCTCACCGGTAGCTCCGACCATCTGGGGATTCGTTTCAATCCTTGGTGTGGCGGTGAGCCTTGTCCTCGTCCTCTTGTTGTACACCTTTGTGGTGGCAGGACACCACCACTAACACTGTGGTGTTGCACTCAGAAAAGCTCCCGGTGTTGTATCACAAGTACGCCCGGGGCTTTTTTATTTCTGGTTGTCGAGAATTATTCTTCCTTTTTTTCCGCCTAAGGCGGATCCGCCTCTGGAGGAAGAGGAGGTGCCGAAGGCGGAGGATTTAAAATCCCTCACCGCAAATCGGTCCTCTCCCTTTAGAAAGGGAGAATCAGAAATCTCTCCCTCCGACTTGAGTCGGAGTACTCCCTCCCTTCGCCCAAGGTTACGGACGGGCGCGGTATGAAAGGGAGAATAAAGATGAGAAGTCCAAGCTATGTTATATTCAGCGCCCATTTCGGGTCATCGCAAGACCGACGGTCTTGCGATGACAATGGATTTCATTTTTTTCTCACCGGTAAGTGGTTTTAATGATCAATAATCACCGATCAATTAATAATTATTTCCATTCCATCCATGGATGCTACGAGTAAAACAGTTGCTGTAATTATAAGTATGGTTGTGCTCCTCGTTGTGATCGGTATTGCGGCGGGATGGTTCGGGTGGTCGGGGAGTGTGGCGCCGGCCTCGGCGCCAATTCCGCAAATTCTGGAGGCAGGAGGAGCGATATAGATGGCGACTAGCCACTAGTGATTAACCACTAGAGGATGCGTATTCAATAGCCACTTTTCACTAGTCGCCAGTGGCTAGTTGCTATCTTTTTTCGGTTCCTCGCCCCATTTGAGGACGCCGCTCTTATACTCGGTGACGCGAGTTTCGAAGAAATTCTTTTCTTTCCGGAGGTCGATCACTTCGCTCATCCATGGGAAGGGGTTCGTTGCATTATAGATTTTCGTGAGGCCGATGCGTTCCAGCCGGCGGTCGGCGATGTATTTAATATATTCGTAGATAGTATCTGCGTTTAGTCCCATGATGCCGCGGGGCAAACAGTCTTTGGTGTATGCATATTCAAGCTCCACGGCTTTCCTGATGTTTTCGGTGAGAAGTGTCTTAAAATCAGGAGTCCAAATAGAGGGGTTTTCCTGCACGATATTGTTTACTAAATCTGAACCGAACGCGAGGTGGATTGATTCATCCCGCAGGATGAATTGAAATTGTTCGCCCACACCTACCATCCGGTTTTGCCGGAGAAAGGAAAGCATCATCACGAAACCCGCATAGAAAAAAATGCCTTCCATGATCACATAGAAACCCACGAGGTCGTGCACAAATCGTTGGATATTTTCCGTGCCTTCTGTGGAGAAATTGGGGTTCATGATGGACTTTGTCATCGCGACTACAAATTCGTCTTTCGCCTTAATAGAGGGGATTGTCGCGTACATGGTATAGACCTCATCGGGGTTCAGCCCCAGTGTGTCGCAGGAATAGATAAAGGTGTCGGTATGGATGGCTTCTTCGTAGGCCTGGCGGAGGAGATACTGGCGGCACTCGGGGTTTGTGATATGGCGGTAGATGATGAGTACAATATTATTTGCGGTGAGGGACTCGGCGGTGGAAAAGAATCCCATGTTCCATAGGATCAGCCGGCGTTCATCGTCAGAAAGTGCTTTCGGGTTTTTCCACGTTTCCACATCCTTTTGCATATTGACCTCCTCCGGAATCCAATTGTTTGCGACTCCTTTCTTATAATGCTCCCGCGCCCATTTGTATTTCATAGGCAAGATTCTGTTCGGGTCTGTCGAGGCGGAATTCAAAATCCGCTTTTCGGTGTTTGCATTCAAGGCGCCTGCGGGGATGGAAAATGAGGAGTCGGGCATATAATAGGTAGTAATTTATTATGTCATTCCCGCGAAGGCGGGAATCCAGAGTTGCATTATAACTTTTCGTATACATCTTGCCATGCCGGATTTTCTTTTTCAATAAGTGCAAATTTCCACTTCCTATTCCACTTTTTAATTTGTTTTTCCCGAGTTATGGCACTCGTCATATCATTTGTGCATTCATAAATACTATGTTTGTGTTCCTGAATTCTTTTCTTTAGTTCAGAAGTTGCGCCAACATAAAGGGTTCCGTTTCTCTTACTTGCGAGGATATGGACACAACAACTCATTCTGGATTCCCGTTTTCACGGGAATGACAACTCGTAGTAATTGTTCGCATTATCTTATTGGCACGACTCGCAGATGCCGCCTTCGGCAATGTGGATTACCGTACTTGCGGAGAGAATCGAGGGGTCTTTCGCGGGCGGCGCAACTGTTGCAGTAGCAGCAACCGTTGCAGTGACGACGTGTTCCTCTTGTGTGGCAGCAGTCGCGTCTTCATGAATGGTAGGTTGTTGAATTCCCGCCTGTGAGGGGATGACATTTTTATGTGATTCGTATTTTTTGTTTATGTCGAGCGTGCTCTTTTCAATTGCAGAGGCGCCAAGCGTACGGAGATAGTAGGTAGTTTTGAGGCCTTTTCGCCAGCCTTCCATATACACCTCTGAGAGAAATGGGCCCGATTCGCTTGCGGTGAAAATGTTTACCGATTGGCTCTGATCAATCCATTTTCCGCGGTGTGCGGCATGTTCCACAATCCAATGGGGGTCTATTTCAAATACTTCCTTGTAGCGGCCCCGAAGGTTTTCGGGGAGTTCCGCGATGTGTTGGACGCTGCCGTCGTAGAATTTGAGTTTTTCGACAAAGTCGTCGGTCCAAAGATTTAGTTTGCGCAAATCTTCCACGAGATATTTGTTGATCACCGTGAATTCGCCGCTGAAATTTGATTTTACATACAGGTTTTTATAAATAGGTTCAATTGAGGGGAGACAGCCGGAAATATTTGCAATCGTCGCGGTGGGAGCAATGGCAAGAATGTTTGAATTCCGCATGCCGTGTGCCTTCACTGATTCCCGAACAGGAGTCCAGTCGAGTTTACCCTCGTGTGTAATTCCCGTAGTAAGGTCGCGATCTTCTTCGAGGAGGCGGAGGGAATCGATAGGGAAAAGATTCCGATCCCATTTCGATCCTTTGTAGCTGGAGTAGGTGCCCCGTTCTTCTGCAAGGTACGATGAGGCGAGAATAGCGTGGTAGGAAATAAACTCCATGAGCGTGTCCGAGAGGGTTACCGCTTCGGGACTTGCAAAGCTCATGCTCATTTTATAGAGAAGATCTTGATATCCCATGATTCCCAACCCGATCGGCCGGTGTTTTTCGTTCGAATTTTTTGCTTCGATGGTGGGGTAGTAGTTCGAATCGATTACATTGTCGAGCATGCGCACGGCAGTGCTAATTGTTTGACCCAGGAGTTCATAGTTCACAGTGCCGCGTTCGAAGTGACGAACGAGATTCAGAGAACCCAAGTTGCACACCGCGGTTTCCTCGCGAGAAGTATTGAGCGTGATTTCCGTGCAAAGGTTGGAACTATGGACTACACCCACGTGGTCTTGGGGGCTACGGATATTACAAGGATCCTTAAATGTGATCCAGGGATGCCCGGTTTCGAAAAGCATTGTGATCATCTTACGCCAGAGTTCTTGCGCCTTCACTCGTTTCCACAGTTTGATTTCGCCGCGATCTGCTTTTGCTTCGTATTCTTTGTATTTTGTTTCGAAGCCTCTGCCGTAGAGGTGATGCAATTCCGGGACTTCATTGGGGGAGAAAAGCGTCCAATCACCGTTTTCCCGAAGGCGTTTCATAAAGAGATCGGGAATCCAGTGGGAAGTGTTGATGTCATGGGTGCGTCGGCGCTCATCTCCAGTATTTTTCTTAAGTTCCAGAAAATCCTCAATCTCGTAGTGCCAGGTTTCGAGGTATACGCACGTGGCGCCTCGCCGTTTGCCGCTTCGATTGATCGATGCAGTGGTGGCATCCACAATCTTCAAAAATGGAACGACGCCTTGACTCGTCGTATTGATGCTCTTGATCATTGCTCCCACGGCGCGGAGGTTGGACCAATCATTGCCGACGCCTCCAGACCATTTCGAAAGTTGGGCATTGTCGCCGATGCACTTAAAGATATGGCGGAGGTCATCTTCTACAGTCGTGAGATAGCAGGAGCTCATTTGGGGATGGGTCGTGCCGGAGTGGAGGAGTGTAGGTGTTGAAGGCACATACCGGAAGGTGGACATTGCCTGATAGAACTCCGTGGCCCGATCTTCCCGCTTGGGTTCGAAAAGAGAAAGTCCCAGTGCTACTCGCATCCAGAAATATTGCGGGATTTCGAATATATTTTGTTCGTAATCCCGCATAAAATAGCGGTCGTAGAGGGTCTGGAGTCCCATATATTCAAAAAGCTGGTCCCGTTCAGGGATGAGGCGCTTTCCAAGCTCTTCGAGGTTCGCGTCGCGCATGCGCGGATCAAACCGGCCTCCTGCAATGCCGCGCTCGATTGCGATCTTGAATCCTTTTGCGTACATCTCGAGAAATCCTTTTCCGAATTCGTCAATGCCAAGTATTTCCTTATAGAGGTCGTTTGTGAGAAATCGAGCGGCGACGGAAGAGTATACCGGGTCGCGTTCGATGCGGGCTTTCAGGGCCATAAGTGCCACTTGGTTGATTTCGGAAGTGGTGATGCCGTCATATAAACCGGTTTTCACGTCTTCTAAAATCTCGTACACATTAATGGCGGCAGCGGGATATTCGTTGGTGACATTGCGAATTGCCCGCTCGATTTCGGCGACATCAAACCGTGTGAGTGCCCCATCGCGTCGTTTCACGTGCAATTCCCGCCGTTCCACGCGTTCCAGTGTTTCCCATTTCTTTCGCTCGCGCACTTTTTCCCGTTCGCGCCGGTAGAGCACGTAAGATTTAGAGACATTGAAGTGCCCTGTCTCAGCCAAGATGCGTTCTACGATGTTCTGGATATCTTCCACACCGGGGATTCGTTCTACAAATTTCCGATTAATTTCTCGCACCACTCGGTTTACAAGTTCAGTGAGGATAATTTCGTCGACCGCAACACCGGTGGCGATGAATGCTTTTCCTATTGCCCGTTCGATCCGCGCTCGATCGAAGAAGACAATGTTCCCATCCCGCTTCTTTATCTGATCAGACATAAAAAATATTTTCGCTTTTATAAGACTGTTCTTCCCAGTATACACTGGTTTTTTTGCGCCAACTCTCAGTTATCCACAGAAGTTTAACCCCGTGAGAAATTGATGTAATATGTTGTTTCATTTTACGTTACTCTTCTTCATAATCTCACAAAATCGCATTTCTCGCGGGATTGACACCCTGTCTAGTCTATACGTGAGAATTTAAAAAATTTTTCTATGAATACTCCATGAGGACAAAAAACTTCCCATTCCATGGTTAGAAAAGGAGGAAGCCGATTTCTTTTTTCTTCGCGCATCCAGCCATCAATTTGTGGAGAATGAATAATGCAGAAAAAACAATAATACTCACAGCATCTCGGACATTACAAGACGCTGAATTTCATTAGTCACGATGTACTAAATGTTTATCATCATCGGGCTTGACCGGGGGAATCCAGAGCAGGAAAACAAAAAATCGTGAGTGTGATCTTCTCTAATCTAAGCTTCGATGATGAGCGGGTAGAGTTCTAAGAGCGAAAGGAGAAGTGCAAGAGTTACAGGGCCTGCGAAGAAACCGATGGGGCCGAAGAAAACGAGTCCGCCCAAGACGCCCAAAAGCACAAAAAGCGGGTGAATCCGCAGGCGGCGTTCCACGAGGATTGGTCCCACAATATTATCGATAAGTCCTACAAGAAAAATTCCCCAAATAAGGATTCCAATTGCGGCGTATGTTTCTTGGGAGAAAAAAAGGAAAATTGCTGCAGGAACCGTAATGAGCGCGGTGCCGAAGGGAGGAATAAGTGCTGCCACCGCTGCCGCCGCTCCCCAGAGCATGGGGGAAGGGATATTAAAGATAAGAAAGCCAAGTCCTACAAGGATGCCTTGAAGGAGCGCCACCGCGAGTTTGCCGCGCACGACGGCATTTACCGCTTCCGCGAGACGGTTTAAAATCGCCTCGTCGTAACGGTTCGCGAGGGGAGAGGTGGCTACTATTCTTTTTCTGAATTCTTCGCCGTCGCGGAGGAAGAAAAATAACGAGATAATAAGAATGAGAAGATTCACTGTGATGTTCACGAAGCTCAAGAAAATGCCGCCGAGGTTTTGAAGTGTGAAATTCAGCGCTTGTTTTGTATAGCCAAGAATATCAAGGGAGGAACCGGGCCATACTTCTTGGAGCCGATGTTCGAGCGAGGGAAAGAGATTTGCGAGTTCGCCGCCATTGCTTTGAAGCACCGTTTGATATAAGTTTTGGGCGTCACGGAAGGCGAAGAAGCCAAAGAGGAGAAGCGGGAGAATAATAATGATACATGCGAGCGTGATCGTGCACAGGGCGGCGAGGGTTCGTTGGTGGCGAAGTTTTACAAGAAGCTTTCGGCGCAAGGGGTCTAAGGTGATTGCAAATATAAGCGCCAGGAAAAGTGTGGGGAGATAGGGGGCAAGCACAAAATAGGAAAGGAGGAGGCCACCTCCAAGAAGGAGAAGAAAAAATCCTATCTCAAACCGCTGTTGCATTGTATAAGTATATCACTTGGCTAATGTTATGCGTCGAGTATTCCTAAATCGTGCGCGGGGCGTCGCGAGGGAGCTCGAGATTTTCTTTTTGGAACGCTTCTTGGAACCGCAGGCGGAGTTCCCCTGTGACATCCCATTGCTGGAGAGGCTGGGTGTCCCCGACAATTTTAAGCGTGATTCCCCAGTCAGACATTCCTTCGATGCGGAAAAATTGAGGAGGGGTGAGGATATGCTTGCGCCAGGCGGGATCCGCAGCTAGTTCTTCGCCTATGCGGTTTATAATAGCGACCGCTTTTGCCACTCTGATGCTGTGGGCAACCGTGATATTGAGGTTCACACGGGAAAGTTTTTTGGAGAAGTTCGAAACGCGCCGAATGGAACCGTGCGGGAAGTGATGCACTGTGCCGTCTAAATCGCGGAGTTGAGTAATGCGGAGGGTAATATCTTCCACGGTACCGCATGTTCCATCAAAACAGACGTAATCTCCCACGCGGTATTGGTTTTCGATTAATATAAAAAGGCCAGAAATCACATCTTGTGCGAAGGATTGACTCCCAAAACCGATGGCAATACCGAGAATCCCCGCGGCGGCAATCAGCGGGCCCGTCTGGATTCCCATCTCGTTTAATAGCATGGTCGCGGTAACAATCCAGAGCGTAATTTTGAGCGTATCGGTGAACACGCGGATAAGCGTTTGCTCTCTCCGCCGTTCCGTTTGTTTGGGAAGGAATCCATTGACGACGATTGCGCGGTGAACTACCTTTTCGAGAAAGGCGGTGCCGATGATCCTTAGAAATATCGTTCCAAGAATAATGAAGATAATTCGGATGCCATGGAGTGAAAGCCAATCACTGAGATCTTTCCATGGGATTTGGTTTTCTATGCCAAGCATTCGTTTTTTCTACCGCAGGAGAGATAAAGGCCTCGTGAATCTCGATATTTCCTGTCTATTGTTGAAATTGTATGGTGTTTGCAGGCATTCAGCAGTTCGGCGAAGATTACGCTGTGCATGTCATATAACTCACAGAATTGGATTTGGATATTTTCCCCATGAGTTTTAGAATAGAAGTATATGACAGTACCGCTTCGCCGGAACAAGGAATCTCGCATAACCTCGCGCCGCAAGGACGACTTTTTTGCCCGGGTTGCATCCCAGGGTTTGGCGCTTGCATATGCCGACGTGCGTTTGCGCACGGGGTATTCCACAGTCCCTCCTTCAGCAGTAGTACCCGCCAGTCAGTTCTCTCGGCGGGTACCCTTAAAAGTTCCAATCGTGAGCGCCGCAATGGATCGAGTGACGGAATACAAAACTGCGATTGAGCTTGCAAAGCGGGGGGGGTTGGGAGTGATCCACTTTGGTATGTCTCCCGAGAAACAAGCGTCAATGGTTGCGCGTGTGAAGCTTTATTTGAATGCGGTGATTGAAAAACCAATTTGTGTCCGTGAAACGGACACTATTGGAGATATTCTTGAAATGCGCGAGGAGCAAGGGTGGGGATTCCATAGCTTTCCGGTAGTGAATGATACGGGGGTGCTTGGGGGAGTGCTCACGCGGAACGATTTTGAATTTTGCGCGGATGCAACACTTACTGCGGCAGAAGTTATGACGCGGTCTCCTGTGACGGCGCCCAGAGGAACCAAACTCAAACAGGCGTTTGCAATCATGGCAAAACATAAGAAAAAATTTCTTCCGCTTATAGGAAAAAAAGGAAAGCTTGCAGGAGTGTATTCTTTTGCGGACGTGAAGCGGGTGCTCTTCGGCGGTGGAGAATCTTCCTACTATAACACGGATTTGGAGGGGCATCTTCGCGTGGGAGCGGCCTTGGGAGTAGGGGAGGGGGAACAGCAACGGGCAGAGTTATTGGTCGCAAAGGGAGTGGATGTGTTGGTGATTGAGACTGCACATGGTGATACGCCTCGGGCGATCGCTATGCTTAAGGCGATCAAAAAGCAGTTTTCTGCAGTGGATGTGGTGGTGGGGAATGTCTCAGAAGGAGAGTCTGCAAAACGACTCGCGGATGCGGGTGCAGATGGAGTGAAGGTGGGTCAGGGACCCGGATCTATTTGTACGACGCGCATTGTAGCAGGTATTGGTTGTCCGCAAGTGACTGCAGTGCATAATTGCGAGAAAGCGGTGCGAGGGTATGGGATTCCCATCTGCGCTGACGGAGGGATTCGTTACTCGGGAGATATTCCCATTGCACTTGGCGCCGGAGCGCATTCTGTCATGGTGGGGATGATGTTTGCGGGAACAGATGAATCGCCGGGCAAGAAGGTTTTGGTGAATGGCGTCACCTACAAGGATTACCGAGGAATGGGGTCTTTAGGTGCGATGCAACAAAGTAGGGCAGCCCGGGAGCGCTATCGGGCTGATACTGGAAAGGCCGCGTTTTTTCCTGAAGGAGTGGAAGGGCTTATTCCCTATCGGGGAGGTTTAGGGGCAGTACTTGATCAGCTTGTGGAAGGCCTTCGGCGCGGCATGGGATATGTGGGAGCTGCCACCATAGAAGAATTGCGTTTCAAAGCAGATTTCCATCGGCTTTCAGGAGCAGGGATTGAGGAATCCCATGCGCATGATGTGGTGATTACTGAGGAGAATCCCAATTACGACAGGCCGAAGAGGTAATCTCGATGAGGATCACATCGTACTCGGAAAGCAACAGTTTGCAGCACGGGTATTTTTCTACTAAAAATTTCTCTTACTCCCGCCGTCGCGGTCCGTACGGCTGCAAATTTGTTGCTTTCCTGAGTATTTTATAATCTCTCCATGTCTCTTGCTTCTAAACTTGCGGGTAAGGCTTCTACGGTGGCAGTGGTGTGCAACCAGTGGGGGGACACCGGCAAGGGGAAGTTTGTGGATCTCCTTGGAGAGTGGGCAGAAGTAATTGCGCGTGGCACTGGGGGAGCGAATGCGGGGCATACAGTGCGTGTGGGTGAGAAAAAATATATTTTTCACCTCGTCCCGTCAGGGATTTTATATGATGCGAAGGGCACGTGGAATATTATTGGTGGCGGTACTGCGTTCGATCCACGTGCAATGGTGGAGGAGCTTGAAATATTAGATCGGGAAGGATTGTCGTACACCCATCTTCTTATTGCCCAAAATGCTCGGCTGGTACTCCCGCAGCATATCCTTCTTGATAGGGTACAAGAAAGTGCCGCGAAGCAAGGCAAGATTGGCACGACGGGAAGAGGTATCGGCCCGGTGTATGCAGATTACTATGCGCGAATGGGACTTTGTGTGAATGATCTTTTGAATAAGGATAGTTTTCGAAAAAAATTAGAGCGGAATCTCCGCGAGAAGCTCCGCCTTCTTCGGAGTTATGATCCTGCAGTAATACGAGAAATACTGCACCACCCGCATCTCGAACAAGGAAGGTTTTGGGAGGCGAGAGAATTTCTCAATAGTGAGGCAATCATCGAGGCGTATACGGCATACGGCCGCCGTCTTGAAGGTATGATCCGCGAAACAGATGTGTTTGTACGGGAGGCGCATGCGAAAAAGCAGCGGATTCTTTTGGAGGGTGCTCAAGGAAATCTTTTAAGCGTGGATATTGGCACATACCCCTTCGTGACTTCTTCCGATTGTTCTCTCCGCGGGTTGGCGCAAGGGGTGGGATTACGCGAGCGGGATGTGGATCTTTGTTTGGGGATTGTGCGGGGATTTTACATGACGCGCGTAGGAGAAGGTCCATTTCCTACGGAACTTGGAGGTGCGCAGTCTGCAGTATGGTGTGCCACTGCGGGAATTACCAAAGTCACTGAAGCGGCACAGTTTCCTCATGCTTCGCTCGACGATCAAGATTCTTTTTCCCAAGGAATTGGCCTTCGGATGGCAGGGGACGAATATGGAGCGACGACAGGGCGCCCCCGACGAACGGGGTGGCTCGATTTACCCCTTCTCCGCTATTCTCTTGCCTATTCCGGTCCAGAAGTGATTTTTACTAAACTTGATGTGCTTGATACTGCTAAAGAAATTTGTATCTGCACGGAATATGTCTATAAAGGGCCGGAGTATCGATTGGGTGCCACATTATTTCAAAAAGGGATGAAGATTAGGACTGCAGTGGCGGATCCAGAAATTCTCGCCTACTGTGTTCCGGTGTATCGGTGTTTTCCCGGTTGGCATACTTCAATTTCGGGAGTGCGCGATTATGCCGCACTACCTCGTGCGCTGAAGGATCTTACTTCGTTTGTGGAAAAGGAGGTGGGAGTCCGTGTACGTGTGTTATCGGTGGGGCCCGATCGAGGGCAGACAATTGTACTCTAATTTTGTTTGCCAAACAGCTTATGCATCCATTGTCGTGGTTCGCACGGCCGCAGATGCACAATCCCTCCGTTGAAGGAGAGATTGATGCATTCGGTAAAATTTATCTGTTTCTTCTTTAATTTATCCCTCAATTTATCCCTCGCAATCGCATTGGGGGCATTTGGTTCCTTTGTGATGCATATGGCCGCATTTTGGGCATTTTGGTTCATCTGCCATGGTAAGGGAAATAATAAATAATTATATTGTCCGACCTTTACCTTTGCGCGCCTTTCCATTCTCTTTTTTTTCAGTTAAACCTGAGTGAACCCGTACCATACCTTTTATAGATATAGATGGGCCTTTGAGGCGTTATGTTGCGCGCTTTTTCTTCATTGCCGCACTCGCTACTGCAGTGTGGGGGATTGTAGGAATTATTACCGGTGTATATATCATTAAATTGCTCGGAGATACTCGGCTTTTTATGCGGACAGCACAGAGGAGTGTGGAGCGTGTAGCAGAAGCTATCGAGAATCTTCAGAGAGAAGCCGGGTATCGAGTGGCAGGAATAAGCATTCTTATGCTTTTTTGGAAAATGTGGCGGAATTTAAAACGTCGAGTATAGGTTTGTTGTATTTTGCATTTTTTGTACAAGAGAATCACATCGGCATACAGTGGCGTGGAAAATAGGGGCCCTGCTCGTGGCAGGTGTAGCGTTGGGGTACTTTGTATGCAAGAGGAAAAAACCAATTCAAGGGATGGTATGAGGATTTCAAAGCTACAGTACTGAAAAAGGCTGCCAAACTTCACGATTTTACCCGAGGAACGTATGAAAAAATTGTAGATGAGGTGGCAGCGGACTATCGTGGAATTAAAGGGATTGATTCCGGGGAGCTTCAGGGAGCGATCAATGATCTTAAAGCGCGGTGGCGCACCGTGCGGCGGCAGTTTATGGAAGCGCGGGAAATAGAGTGAGAAAATAGATAGAAAGTAAAAAAAGAGGGAGCTCGGAGAACAGTGACGGTGGGAGCGAGAAGGATTTTTCATCAGAAAAATACCTGTGCTGTGAGTTTTCGTACAATTCTGCCTGTGTAAGTGGCGAATTATTCAATTTCCACAATTTTATACGTGCGGGCGCCCATCGGGGTGCGCACGAGTACCGTTTCGCCTTTCCGGCGGTTGATGAGGGCTTTGCCGAGCGGGGATTTATAGGAAATGCGCCCTTTGTCCGGGTTCGATTCTTGGGAATCCAATATTTGGAATTTTTTTGTTGCTTGGTTTTCCTCAATCGTGACAATGTTGCCCAGCTTAATCGTGGATGCCACGCTCGGGTTTGATCGAATTACGACGACGCGTTTAAGTTGGGCTTCGAGCGACCAGATTTGTCGGTGCGTGCGGCGGAGCGTGGACTTCGCTTCCTTGTACTCGGCATTTTCCGACCGGTCGCCGTACGCGGCAGTCCGCGCGGTTTCGGTAATCAAGTCCGGAAGACTCGCTTTGAGGCGGGTTATTTTTTCTTTGAGTCGCGTGAATCCGTCGGGGGTAAGATAGATAGGTTCGTCGCCTCCTTTTGAAATTTCTCGTCGTCGGAAAATTGGCATTTCTCGACTATAGCATATTAATGATTGGGTCTTGATCCCGTTAGAGACAGAGGGTCGCTGCGAGCCCTCGCGGTCTCTAACGGGATTGACATATTGCATTAGTTCTTCTATAACACTCGCAGAACTAATACGCAGGAAAACCGTGTGAGGCGCGATCGCAGAAGGGACTGTTTACCCTTCTATCTCGCGCGGTGGATCTACGTATTTGTTTGTTAGGAAGCTAAATATGAACAAAAAAACAACGTTGTTGAGGGTGCTCGTTGTAGCATCCTTAGGATTCACCGCGCCATGCGCGTTTACGGGCAATGTATCCTCTAGGGGTGGCGTTGCGCAGATCGTAGGGTCTGAAAACGGAGCAGATGGTATTACTCTTGCTTCGGGGCAGATCGCTCCGATGGGTGTCACGGGTGTTAATCACCCACAGCCGATGGATTGGAATGTAGGGTCGATCCGGATAATCCCGATTTCGGGATTGTCGACGGCCTCGCCTCATTACGGGGCGAACAAGACCAATATCATGACTTGGCTCAAGGGAGGGGCCGCGCCTACTGACCGCACCGTGGATCCTTCCGCCGTATGGGTTCTGGGACAGAACTTTGGGCCGGGAGACATGATACTGTCCTCGTCTCCTTCGTTTCCTCTTTTTAATGGGCAGGCGAATCCCATTGGGATTTACACCGGGGAACGTGGGCAGAGAGGGAAGTGGTGCGTCGTAATTACGAATTCTGCGCCTTTCTCCGCCAGTCAGGTATACTTCGCGATAGAATCGTCCTTTGCGGGGCTTAACCTCACGGGGCAGATTGCGAAGAATTCGGCGAACGGGCAGGAGATTCCCTACCAGTACATCCTTCAGGGTCATTGGTACGGGCCTGATGGAATTCCGAATACCGCTGACGATGTGTGGTATCTGTCGGATTCAAATCCGGCATCGAGCTCGACGTTAGTGAACGAGCTTTACTACTTCGGGGTTACCTCGTCATTCTCCGCTGGCAGTGTGGACGACTTGAACGCCGACAAGGCCGTTATCACAGACCCAAACTTTTACATTTCGTGTAAGTACTGGGTTGTGGACAATAGTGGCGCGACGGTCGCTTCGGCGAAACAGGCTTTGCCTGTTCCCCATACGCTTCCGGTGCGTCCTGTTCTCTTACTCTCCCGATCCGGAAATGGGTTCTGGGTTCACATGCAAACCGATACAGGCAAGAAGTATGTACTGGAGCAGGCCCCGCGCCTTTTCGGTCCCTGGACCACCGTCCAGGATAACTTCGACTTCGGGTCGGCGTTTGTATCCGGCGGGTTTGACCCTGGAGCAACGTTTTTCCGTTTGCGGCAAATGCCCTAAACGGAACCCGGCAGTTTCCTGCCGGACAGATCAATTCCTGGCCGCGTCCTTCATGACTTGTTCATGAAGGACGCGCTGCAGTATCTCCAGTAGCTTAC
>CAZKRG010000008.1:0-22001 GCA_964555255.1 uncultured Candidatus Saccharibacteria bacterium | reverse complement strand
TTGCGGCCCCCTCTTTTCTTTAATGTTATTTACCCATTCGTGCGAATAGGTAAATGTGCTATTGACACAATACAATTTATATGTTATATAATGATCGCGCTTTAATGGCGCTTGTTCTTTAACTTAAACCTCTAACCTGAAGGGAGGTGAATGCGATGACTTGGAAGAGACCCTTCCGACTCATCTGCTTCAGAAGAATGGAGCAGCTGGAGTGTTTGCTAGAAGAGTGTTTGGGATTTTGGGGAAACCCAGGACGACACGAATCTTGCGTAGCGCCAGTTCGAAAGCAAGCTTACCGCGCCAGTATGCGCGGAGAGCGGCTCCCGCTGAAGCAGTTTTTCTAAATACGCACCGGGGCGAGGACGAAATAATTCCTCGCCCCCATTTTTGTTTTAATAGTGCTATAGTAGTCGAGCTATGAAGTTCGAACTTGCCAAAGATTTAAAGCCTGCCGGTGACCAGCCGCAGGCAATCGAAAAACTCGTCCAAGGACTCGAGAGGGGTTTTGCGCATCAAACGCTCTTGGGAGTGACCGGTTCGGGGAAAACGTTTACCGTGGCAAACGTGATTGAGCGAGTGCAGCGCCCCACGCTCGTGATTGCGCATAACAAAACACTCGCCGCCCAGCTCGCGAATGAGTTTAAAGAATTATTCCCGAAGAATTCGGTGAATTATTTTGTGTCCTATTACGATTACTACCAGCCGGAGGCGTACATTCCGTCCTCGGACACATATATCGATAAGGAGGCGCTCATCAACGAAGAAATTGATAAGCTTCGTCACGCGGCAACCACGGCACTCCTCACGCGCCGCGATGTGATTGTAGTCGCCAGTGTTTCCTGTATCTATGGCTTGGGCGCGCCCGAAACCTACGCCGAAAATATTTTCCGATTCAAAGTGGGCGATAGAATCGAACGAAAGGAATTTGCGCGGAAACTCATCGATCTCCAATTCAGCCGCACGAACGCAGACCTCACACGTGGCAAATTCCGGTTGCGTGGAGAGAATTGGGAAATCATGCCGCCGGATCGGGAAGCGATTTATGTAATCGAGGTGCGGAGCAGCACCATCGCAGCGATCTACGAAGTGGATCCAGTGGTTGGATTTCAACCGGGAAAAACGCCGCCGAAAGACGAAGTGATTATTCCGCCCGCGAAGCATTTCATCACCGAGGCCGATGTACGCGAACGGGCAATCGGGGCGATTCAGGAAGAATTAAAAGGCCAGCTTAAATATTTTGAGGAACACAAGAAGTTCCTAGAAGCCGAACGGCTCGAGCGCCGAACAAAATTCGATATCGCCATGATTCGCGAAATCGGTTACTGCCATGGGATTGAAAATTACTCGCGGCATCTCTCCGGCCGCGCCGCCGGCGATCCGCCGGATACCTTACTCGATTACTTCCCGGAGGGATTTCTCACGGTCATTGATGAATCGCACATCACCGTGCCGCAGATTCAGGGAATGTACGAAGGAGACGCTTCTCGCAAAAAAACGCTTATTGAATATGGATTCCGTTTGCCCTCGGCAGCGGACAATCGGCCGCTCAAATTCCCGGAATTCAAGAAGCGCGTGGGGCAGGTACTCTATACTTCCGCTACGCCCGGACCCTATGAGCACAAGGAAAGTGTGCAAACTGTAGAGCAAATCATCCGGCCGACGGGACTGGTGGATCCGAAAATCACCATGCTTCCCGCGCGCGGACAGGTGGAAAACCTTATTCCTCGGATCGAAGAGCGTGTAAATAAAAAGGAACGAGTGTTGGTAACAACGCTCACGAAAAAGATGGCCGAAGATCTCACGGAGTACCTCCGTGAGCGCGGACAAACGCAGACTGGACACGGACGGTCGCGGAAAGAAAACGGGATTAAAATCGAATATCTTCATTCTGACGTAAAAACACTCGATCGTATTCGAATTTTGACGAACCTCCGGAAGGGCTCGGAAGTGAAAGGAGGATTTGATGTGCTCGTGGGAGTGAACCTCTTGCGAGAAGGATTGGACTTGCCCGAAGTGTCGCTCGTCGCGATTTTGGACGCGGATAAGGAAGGATTTCTCCGAAGTGAAACCTCGCTCGTGCAAACAATCGGCCGGGCGGCACGGAACGTGAATGGAGAAGTGCTCATTTTTGCTGACCACATCACCGGTTCTATTAAGCGAGCAGTGGGAGAAACGGAGCGCCGCCGAAAAATCCAGCTTGCATATAACAAGGAACATGGCATCACGCCAAAGACGGTGACCAAGAAAATCGCAGATATCCTCCCGGAGGAAGTATTGCAATTAGAAATGAAACCGGTACCGAAGTCCAAAACCGCGATGGAAAAACTCATGCGGGAAAAGGAACGGGAGATGCGCGAAGCCGCGAAGCAGCTCAACTTCGAACTCGCCGCCATTCTGCGCGACGAAATCAAAGTGCTCAATAAATCTATACTTGAAACCTCGCGAGAAAAAAATAGAGCCTCGGAATTGCTTCAGAGGCTCTTGTGAACGAGCCGAATACTCAAAGGTTAGGTATTTTGATCTCGAAAAACTAACGGCATTCGGTCGGGACTTTCACCCCACCTATTCTTGTAAAAGAACTGTCGTTTGCAATACCTCCGCCACCTAAAGGAACCAATTTTGTTTCTCGCATTCAAATTATACTCTTAACCGAAAACTAGGTTGTATTTTGTTAAAAGTAAGGTAAAATTCTGCCTTGTACCCCCTAGTGATCTTCATGCAGGGGCACTTTCCATGTTATGAAAGACAAAATCATCGTGCGCGGTGCGCGCGAGCACCCCGTAGAACTCACTCCGTTCGTCACGGGGCAAGCAATATAAAAATATGAAAGATAAAATTATAATTCGTGGTGCTCGAGAGCATAACTTGAAGAATGTTAATCTCGAAATCCCTCGCGACAAGATGGTGGTATTCACGGGTCTTTCGGGGTCGGGGAAATCGAGCATGGCCTTCGACACGATTTTTGCCGAAGGGCAGCGCCGCTATATCGAATCACTTTCCGCATATGCGCGGCAGTTTTTGGGTCGGCTCGACAAACCGGATGTGGACGATATCGAGGGTCTTTCGCCTGCGATTTCCATCGATCAAAAAAGCCACTCTTCGAATCCGCGTTCCACGGTGGCGACCGTGACTGAAATTTACGATTATCTCCGGGTGCTCTTCGCGCGAGCAGGAAGGCCATATTGTCCGAAGTGTGGCAAAGAAATTCAGAAGCTTACCACCGAAGAGATTGTGGATGTCGCAATAGATATCGCTAAGGAGAATAGTGCAGGCAAAAATATTGTGCTCCTCGCGCCCGTGGTGCGGGGGAGAAAAGGGGAATATTATCAGCAGTTGTATGATTTCTTGAACGCCGGATTTTCCGAAGTGCGCATCGACGGTAAGTTTTATTCGCTCCGCGAGCGAGTGGAATTGTCGCGGTACAAAGCCCATTCGATTGACCTTGTGGTGGATCGTATTCCCGCGACTGTGGATTTCAGGGAAAAAGATAATCGCCTCCGGCTTTCCGAAGCCATTGAAACCGCGCTCAAGTATGGAGGTGATGTGGTGACGATCGTAACCGACAAGGAAGTGTCGCTCTCGGCAAAATTTACGTGCCCGAATGATGGATTTTCTTTTCCAGAAATCGAACCGCGTCTTTTTTCCTTCAATAGTCCGTACGGCGCCTGTCCGCAATGTCATGGATTGGGCACGGAAGATTTATGGTCGGAAAAAATTTGTCCCATATGTGCGGGAAAGCGATTAAAAGAAGAAAGTTTAAACGTGCTGGTTGATGGTAAAAATATTGCATCCGTGGCCGCGTTTTCCATCGGAGAAGCGCATAGATTTTTCACGGAACTCCTTCCGCGTAAATCCGCGTCAGATTTGCGTAAATCCGCGTTTGCAGAAATTGCCGAAGCGCCACTCCGCGAAATTCAAAATCGGTTGAGGTTCATGCTCGACGTAGGACTGGATTACCTCACGCTCGATCGGCGTGCCGGCACGCTCTCCGGCGGCGAAGCGCAGCGGATACGGCTTGCCTCGCAGGTGGGTTCTCGCCTCGTGGGAACGCTCTATATTTTGGACGAGCCGACGATTGGACTACACCAGCGGGATAACGCGAAACTGATCACCACGCTCCACAGTCTACGCGATTTAGGGAACACGATTGTGGTTGTGGAGCATGACGAAGATACGATTCGCGCCTCGGATTATCTCGTGGACTTCGGTCCGGGCGCAGGTGTACATGGGGGGAAAATCGTCGCCCAAGGGCCGATTCCGGAGCTGCTTTCAGAAAAAACAGGAAAATCCCTCACTGCCAGCGGCCCTCTCCCTTTAAAAAAGGGAGAACGAGAGAAAAATTCCTCCTTTTCTAAAGGAGGTGGCCAAAGGCCGGAGGATTTATCTCTTACGCTCCAGTATTTACATGGAAAGCGTTTTATTAAAGTGCCAGACGAACGCCGCGGAGTAGGGAAGGCGAGCAAATTCATCACCATAAAAGGCGCGCGCGAAAACAATCTCAAAAATATCGACGTAGCAATTCCCGTGGGCAGGTTCACCGCGGTAACCGGAGTATCCGGTTCGGGGAAATCGAGCTTGGTCTATGACGTGCTCTACAAAGAACTCGCGAACCGCTGGCACGAGGCGAGTTATAAAGCAGGTGCACATGCGGGAATATTCGGTCTCGAAAATGTGAATCGGATGATCAATATTGATCAATCGCCGATCGGCCGCACGCCACGCTCAAATCCCGCCACGTATGTGGGCGCATGGACGTTTATCCGTGATCTCTTTGCCTCGACGCCGGATGCGAAAGTCCGCGGCTATAAACCCGGCCGGTTCAGTTTTAATGTTCCCGGGGGCCGTTGTGAAAATTGTGAAGGCCACGGATATCTTGCGATCGAAATGCATTTTCTGCCCACGGTGTACGTGGAGTGTGATGTGTGCAAAGGCAAGCGGTTTGAACGGGAAACGCTCGAGGTGGAATATCGGGGAAGTAACAAGGGACAAGGAACAAGGAATAAGGGAAAGAACATTTACGAGGTATTAAAGATGACCGTGGAGGAAGCAGTGAAGTTTTTTGATGACATCCCATGGCTTGCCGATCGGCTGCGCATTTTGGACGAAGTGGGGTTGGGATATTTGGAGCTGGGCCAATCCGCCACGACGCTCTCCGGCGGCGAAGCGCAACGGGTGAAGATTGCTTCCGAACTGGGGAAACGCGACACACATCGCACACTCTACCTTCTAGACGAACCAACAACGGGGCTTCACTTTGCCGATGTGGATAAGCTCTTACAAGTACTCCAGCGCCTCGTGGATCGTGGAAATACGGTGGTGGTGATCGAGCATAACCTCGATGTGATTAAAACTGCGGACTGGGTGATTGATCTTGGTCCCGAAGGCGGAGAAAAAGGAGGGAGAGTGGTGGTGGTAGGCACACCGGAAGAAATCGCGCGCAAAAAAGATAGTTTTACAGGAGAATATCTTAGGAAAGTGCTTTAGTCCGCCGGTTGGTGGTTGATTTAAATTCACTAGACAGAGGAAATGTACCCTTTGATGCTTTTGCCATTGAGCCACGGCACCGTGACGACCGCGATCTCGATTGTGGTCTTCTTCTCGAACGCAGCGAGTTCATTGTTCAGAGCCGCTCCTTGCTCGTGTGTTAGTAGTTGGGCGAAGTCGTTTACATAGCCCGTCGGTTTGGGATACTGCCGTGAGAAAGCCGCTAGGGCAAACGCAAAAAGCAAACCCAGAAAAACAGTGATTTTCTTCATTTCAATCTCCTTACTCCTTTCAGTTGTCAGTTCAGTTATTTGTTAATTTTCCAAAAGATTATGGCAACGTGTCTTGCTGTCATCGGCTTACCATATTGACACTTATAAATCAAACGCGCGGCGGCGGTAACCACCATATCGCTAGATAAAAGTTTGAGTTTATGGTATTTTACACTCAAGGTTCAAAACTATCTATCTATGATTGAAATCGACGGTTCCACGCTCTGGCGCGGAGGAGAAAAAATAGGATGGGTGGAAAACTACCGTGTGTACGCAAAAGACGGTTATGAATTAGGATATTACGAGAACGGCAAGATCTATGATCGAAACGGACATGAGTTGGGTTGGATAGAGGGAGATTATCTCAAAACTCCATCGGGGAATTCGATTAAACTCGAATACATCAATGATGAGATTTCGGGAGGGGATTTTTCCGAGCTCGCTCGCGCCGCAGTGCGATTGCTTTTAGGAGACTGATATATAATGACAAGTGGATAGGGAAAGGTGGCGCTAGCAGTGAGAATTTTTAACCACTTATCACTTCTCGCTCGTCACTATGTGTAATTTTGTCAACATTGTTTTTGTAGGACGAGGGAGTAAAATCATTTCCATGCGAACGGAATGCGGCTATAGTCGTGCGCCGCGGGTCAGTTAATTGTGTACACAGCAATGTTTGGTCCGCAAAAGCCACAGCAACAGCCTCCGCAACAACCGAAGCCGCAGCAACCGAAGCCAAAAATGCCACAATAGTAAGCATTTGCCGCCCCTCCCGAGGGGCGGTTGTCATTGGGAAGATGTGATTCGCTAAGCAAGGGGCGAAAGAGTCCATAATAAACGGTTACCGAAAATTAGTTCGAATTTTTTGTAATATTTTCGAAATTGCGAAAGTGGTATACTTAAAAAGTGAAAATTAAAAATATTAGCCAACTTGCAGTGACAGAAACAAGGCGAACTCTACTCGCGATTGCGGAGGCGGGACTTGAAGCTATCGATACTGAAATATTGATACGGGAGGTGATAAAGATTTCCGGCGGCGCTATTAGAATCGGTGAGTATTCATTCGCTGAGAAAGATATAGAAAAACTTATCATTATTGCACTGGGGAAATGTGCGGTGGGAGCGGCGCGGATAGCGGAGGAAATTTTAGGAAAAAAGATCACAGGGGGAATTGCATTTTCTCCAGCTGCGTTAGAAAAACAAGACTTGCGATTTCTGACTCCAATACAAGGGACCCACCCTCTGCCTTCAAAGGAAAATATTGAAGGTTCCGAGCGGGTGGTAGAGATGGTACGTGGTCTTACAGAAAAGGATTTGGTGGTGTTTATAATCTCGGGGGGCGCCTCCACGCTTCTGTGTCTGCCTCCTTCGCACGACTGGAGTGAAGAGGCGGAAATATTCATGGCCCTCACGAAAAAGGGGGCACGCATCGAAGAGTTGAATACCGTGCGAAAGCATATTTCGGGGGCGCGAGGAGGGTTTCTCTCGAAGTATGCGTATCCTGCGCGCCAGCTTTCACTCATTTTTTCCGATGTTCCCGGAGGCAATATAAGAACCATCGCTTCTGGTCCTACGGTGCGGGATATGACGACGATTACGGATGCAGAAGCAATCCTTAAAAAGTATGGGGTCCGGCGGAAACCCTTATTTATGGAAACTCCAAAAGAGGAAAAGTATTTTAGAAATTCTTTGTACGCCACGGTGGTTTCAAACGAAACCGCCCTCAAGGCGATGGTAACTAAGGCTTCGCGAGTGGGATATAGTGCGCGTATTATGACCACTCGTCTCGAAGGTGAGGCGCGAAAGGTAGGAAAATCTGTACTTCATGATCTCCGGAGAGCGCGACTTCGCGAGGCGCTGCTTTATGGAGGAGAGACCACGGTTTCCATCCGTGGAAGCGGTCGAGGAGGAAGAAACTTGGAGCTGGCGCTCGCGGCGCTCGGGGGAGTTCAAAGAGGAGAAGTTCTTCTCACGCTTGCATCCGACGGTCACGATAACGGCCCATTTGCCGGCGCTCTTTGTGATACAATAACGAGAGAATGTGCACGGTCTAAAAACCTGCATATAGATGTATTCCTCCGCGATAATGATTCCTACTCATTTTTTGAGCAGGCAGGGGATTATCTTGTCACCGGCGATACGGGATCCAATGTGTCGGATCTGATTGTTGCCATGAGAGAATAAAATAAAATGAAGAAACTTATTATTTTTTCATTGCTCGCAATTGTTGCCAATGGTGGTATGCGCAATCGACGCGGCCGAGTTCTGTTCAGTGCTCGTTTGCGGCGGAAGTCGTTTCGGCAAAAGATATCAGTCCGCAGAATTACAAATCTGGCGCTATGTACGAATTGAATCTCAAAATACAATCATTCGATCGCGTAAGCTATATGGGACGCAATTCTTATTGTGATTTAGCAAGGGGAGAAACAATCTCCGGAGAATGGACAACTTATTTCAACGGGAGGTATGGCGCAGGAGATGAAGGCCCATCTTCTTACGCTCGTGCAGGGATAACCCCGGGTGATGTTGTTAGTATAGGTACAGTCGTGAAAGGGGTTGTGGATAGTTATGACCATCGGATTTATAACATCGATGTCATATCCGCTGCACAGAAGAGTATAAATCAAGGAGGATTGATCGAGGGTCGCACGTATACCCTCGAAGAACTAAATACCAGTACCTTTCAGAATCCAAAGAGATTTATCACGGAGGCATATGTGGTTCTCAAGCACAGTCCTCCTCCGGGAATCCCGTATCTTGTCATTTCTGATATAGATACTATCTATGAAAACGACGGAATGGTTAACTCCATTTTATCGAATAATAAATATGCAAAATTGTCGTTGATAAGTGCGCCGCCGCGATATCAACTCGATTCTTTTGCTCTTGGCGAAAAATATAAGTTTGAGGTTACTGTACGGAATACCAGTAAAACTAATATTTCGCAAAACGAATTCACCTTAATTTCAGCGGACGCATCGACTGCTGGTAAGGAGAATGCTATTCCGGCTTTGTCGGTTGCTGCCAATACGCCAATCAAGAAATCCTTCGTCGAAAGGATTTTAGGTTGGTTCTTTGGATTGTTTAAGAGATAAACTAGCTATGAAAAAACCAATAGTTGACTTTAGAAAAGTTGGCATAAAAGATATAAGTCTTGTGGGAGGAAAAAATGCCTCGCTTGGCGAGATGATTAGGACGCTCAACGCGAAAGGTGTGCGTGTCCCGGGCGGTTTTGCGATCACCGCGGAGGCATACCGTCATTTTTTGAAATCGGCAGGGTTGGAAGAATTTATCCGTTCCACTCTTAGTGGATTGGATACAAATAATGTGCTTGATTTGGAACATCGATCTGACGTAGTCCGCAATGCGATCAATGGCGCCGAATTTCCCGACGATCTTTCGAAGCTCATTGCCTCCTATTACGGAAAACTTGAGCATGTGTATGGAAAGAATGTTGATGTGGCAGTCCGCTCTTCGGCGACGGCGGAAGATCTGCCGGGCGCAAGTTTCGCCGGGGAACAGGAGACGTATTTAGGTATTCGAGGGATAAAAGAGCTTCTACCCGCGGTGCGTGCCACGATGGCGTCGCTCTTCACCGCGCGGGCAATTTCATACCGGGTGGATAGAGGATTTGATCATTTCAGGGTGGCCCTTTCGGTGGGAGTGCAAAAAATGATTCGTTCGGACAGGGCATGCTCTGGAGTAATGTTCACCCTCGACACAGAATCCGGATTCAAAAATGCGGTGGTCATCAATGGGGTATGGGGATTGGGAGAAATGATCGTACAGGGAGAAGTGACACCGGATGAATTCTTGGTATGGAAAGAAGGACTTACGACAGATGAAAAGCTGGTCCCGATTATCGATAAAAAACTTGGCGTAAAAAATCGGAAGATGATATATGGGAAATCCGAAAAAGGAATTAAGCAAACTAACGTTATTCAAACAAGTAAGAAAGAGCGCTCCTCATTTGTATTGAGTGATAAGGAGATTTTGCAACTCGCCCGGTGGGGGATGCTCATCGAGAAGCACTACTCCCGGGCGCATAAGAAGTGGACGCCGATGGATATCGAATGGGCGAAAGATGGTCTTACAGGAAAGCTTTTCATCGTGCAGGCACGTCCCGAAACCATACACGCGAGCCGCGACTATTCGAAGGTTAAAGAGTATATCCTTTTAGGGAAGGGAGAAATACTTGCGAAAGGATTTTCGGTAGGTTCGAAAATTGCCGCGGGAAATGCACGTGTGATTTTGAATGTAAAGGATATTGCAAACTTCAAAAAGGGGGAAGTACTGGTGACCACAATGACCGATCCGGATTGGGAACCAATTATGAAAATCGCTTCTGCAATAGTGACGGACAAAGGTGGTCGCACTTCACACGCGGCAATTGTAAGCCGTGAACTTGGAATTCCCGCAGTCGTGGGCACAGAACGTGCGACGCGAGTTATGCATACGGGGGACGCAGTAACTGTGGATACTTCAAGTGCGGAAGGAGTAGTTATGAGAGGAGCGGTGAAATTCAAAATGCTCGAACACGATTTAAAGAAAATACCGCGACCGAAAACCAAGATAATGATGAATGTGGCAATGCCCGACACTGCCTTTGAGAGCTCTTTTCTTCCGAATTCCGGTGTAGGTCTTGCGCGCGAGGAATTTATTATCGCCTCGAAGATCGGGATACATCCCTTGTCCCTCGTGAACTTTTCCTCGGCACCGCCGGGAGTAAAAAAAGCGATTGAGGCAAAAACGAAGGGATGGGAAAACAAGGTGCAATATTACGTAGACAACCTTGCATTCGGAATTGCAAAAATTGGCGCCGCATTTTATCCCAACAAAGTGATTGTGCGCTTCTCCGACTTCAAAACAAATGAATATCGGACGCTCCTCGGCGGCGGCCCTTACGAACCTTCGGAAGAAAATCCAATGATCGGGTGGCGTGGCGCGTCTCGCTACTATGACCCGAAATTCAGAGAAGCTTTTAAGTTGGAAGTTGCTGCTATGAAGAAAGTGCGCGAGGACATCGGGCTTACTAATGTGATTCCAATGGTACCTTTCTGCCGCACCGTCGAAGAGGGAGTAAAGGTCCAGGAGGTTATGGCGGAAGGAGGATTATTTACAAATTACGCGCGACAAGAAAAAAGACACAGGAAGCAAAAAGGAAAGAGGGTTATAACCCCTATTTATGTTATGTGTGAAATTCCCTCAAACGTTATTTTGGCCGATGCATTCCTGGACATATTTGACGGAATGTCTATCGGTTCCAACGACCTTACACAGCTTACGCTTGGCCTTGATCGGGATTCGGGAATCGTGAGTCATGTGGCTAACGAGAAGAATGAGGCGATGAAGATTCTGGTAAGAGAAATAATTAAAAAATGCCGTGCAAGGAAAAAATATATTGGCATCTGCGGCCAAGCGCCGTCCGATTATCCCGATTTCGCAGAATTTTTGGTTGAAAATAAAATAGAGAGTATTTCGCTCAATCCTGACACGGTTGTGAAGATGACTGTTGACATAGCAAAAAAAGAGAAATCAAAAAGATGAGAATCGCTTTTTTTGAACTTGAAGGGTGGGAAGAATCCGCGATACGAGCAGCGTTTCCTGGAGAGGATTTGTTTTTGAGCAAGGATAAAATTATGCCGGTATCTTTACAAGGGGAAAAAGATTTCGAGGTGGTGTCTGTATTCGTGGATTCTAGGTTTGACAGAGAAACGATTGCCCAATTTCCGAATTTAAAGTGTATTGCCACTCGTTCAACGGGATATGATCACGTCGATCTCTCAGTTGCTGCAGAACGGGGAATTATGGTGGTGTATGTCCCCGGATATGGAGACAATACGGTTGCTGAATACGCGTTTGGATTGATCTTGAACCTTTCCCGCAAAATCCACAGCAGTTTGTGCCAAGTGAAGGAAACGGGAACATTTTCACTTGGGGTTTTGCGCGGGGTTGACCTCAAAGGGAAAACGTTGGGAGTGATAGGTACCGGGCGGATCGGCAGGGAAGTGATAGTAATAGGAAAGGGATTTGGAATGAATATTGTGGCCCACGATCCTTATCCGGACGCCGCATTTGCACAGAGCGCCGGAGTTTCTTATATGAAACTTGATGATCTTCTCGGAGCGTCAGATTTTATTACGATCCATTGTCCCTTGCTCGAGAGTACCCGGCACCTCATCAATAGTGGAAATGTAGAGAAAATAAAACGGGGGGCGTATCTCGTGAACACCGCGCGCGGTTCTATCGTCGAAACGGAAGCATTAGTGCGTGGGCTCGAAGATGGAATACTTGGAGGTGTGGGACTCGATGTTTTGGAAGAAGAAGGGGAGACAAAAGATGAATTAGAATTTCTTTTAGCGGGTCATCCTAAAGAAGAGGATTTACGGACCATACTTGAGAATCACGTGCTTATGAAAATGCCGAATGTGCTTATTACTCCGCACAATGCATTTAATTCACAGGAAGCACTCCAGAGAATTCTTGCGACTACCATAGGAAACATCAAAGGATTCCTCGCAGGGGTTCCGGTGAACATCGCGAAATAGATGAAGATTGTCATCTCAAAAATTTCAGCGAGGCCAGTCCTCGATTCGAGGGGTTTTTGGACCATCGAAACTTCGATTGAACTTACAGATAAAACTCGGGTTTCGGCGTCGGTTCCTCATGGAAAGAGTACCGGCACGCATGAGGCAAAAGACGTTTCAGCCGATGAAGCAGTTCAAAACATCGAAGCCGTAATTTCTCCTGAAATCATCAGCAAAGAATTTTTTTCACAGGTAGACATTGATGGGGTTCTAAAGAAGTTTAGGAAGTGCGGAGAAAGCGCGATACTTTCAATTTCAATCGCATATGCTCGAGCTGTTTCCGCCACAGCTCATGTACCGCTCTGGAAGCACATAGAATTCTTAATTCATGACTGTCCTGATCGCGTGAGGAGCGGAGTGCAATATCCGAGGCTTTTTATGAACGTGATAAACGGTGGGCTCCATGCGGGGAATAACTTGAATTTCCAGGAATATCTTTTGATTCCCAAGGCTTCTACATTTCGCGAGAATATTTTAATTGGCACGCAAGTATATCACGAGCTTGGGAACGTATTAAGCGAGTTAAAGGGAAAAGGCGCCGTGAATGTGGGGGATGAAGGGGGATATGCTCCGGATTTTAAAAACAATGCAGAACCGTTTGAAATAATTTCAAAAGTTGCTGAAAAGCTCGGTTTTCGCGATAAGATTGATTTAGGTTTAGATGCTGCAGCAAGTAACATCTTAATGGATTCGGAGAAGTTAACATCTATTTATAGGAATTTATACAAGGATTTCAATCTTTCCTATTTTGAAGATCCTTTTGGAGAAGAATCATTTTTCGAATTCGCATCCTTGCATAAAGAATTCGGCAAAGGAGTACTTGTCGCAGGAGATGATCTTACGGTAACAAACACTGAAAGAATAAAAGAAGCGTATAAGAAGGGAAGCGTGAATGCGGTAATCATCAAACCGAACCAGAACGGGACCGTTTCGGACGCGGTAGAGGCCGTGCGTTTTGCGAGGGAATATAAATGGTCAGTCATTGTTTCTCATCGGAGTGGGGAAACTGACGATGATTTTATCGCGGATTTTGCATACGGTGTGGGTGCCGATGGCTTTAAACTTGGTGCTCCTGCGCGCGGTGAACGTATTGCAAAGTACAATCGCTTGCTCGCTATTGACAAAAAAGTATAAAGTATGTTATAATAGTCTCGCAAAAGTTCGTTCCTTCAGGGCTCTTTGAAAACAAAATGAAAGATTGGAATGGTTCGACGAACTCACCACAGGCCAGGCATATTCCTCCTTTTCTAAAGGAGGTGCCGAAGGGCGGAGGATTTCGGAGTGGATTTTCATAGCTTTGGAGGCACGAGAATGGCAGTATGCAATTGAAAATTGATAATTGTAAATTGAAGATTTTCTGCATACTGCTATTCTCGTGTGCGCTTCATAGAAGCGGTGCGAGAAGCGAAGTAAGTCGTCGTTACTTTTAAACGATGAGGATTTCTCCTCACAGACGACGGTTCGCGCTACCGCATACGGCGCATCTCCATTGTTATGAAAAGTACCTGGAACGACGGAATCGGCTCTCGGGGCCGTCAGCCTAAGGCCTGCCTGGTGACCGCGGACGGAAACGTTCACAGCTTCACTGGCGGGTCCATCTCCGGTGTGTGTCGGTCGGACATCACCGGATACACCAAAAACGGGAAGTGGTCCAACTCGGACTACGCCATTTTGCACGCAGACACAACGGTGTTTGTGTCGTGGTCGCAAAACTGGGGAACCGGACAGTCATGGCCCCAGCTGTCCTGGAAAGCTGGGTGGGCTTGGCTGGCAGAGAAAGCGTCCGCCCTCACCGAAGAGGGTTTCGAAAAATTCATCCGAGCCTGCTATCCCACGACGGCGAAACGGTGGGACGAGCAGAAAGCGTCGGAATCGGAGTTTGGGGGTGAGGTCCCGACTGCCGAGATGCTTGCCCGGGTGGAAAGCAACAAGGCGGAAATCGCCAAGTTGCACGCGGAGGCCGACGAACAGGCAAAGACGGCGTCCACACTCCGGGATACCATTGCGTCGCTCGAGTCTGCTAAGGTCTGGCGAGACCAAGCGGCCCAGCGGCTCGCTGAAGCCGAGGTGCAAGCCGCCGAACTCGCGGGGCTTGAGGTGAATCAGCTTCAGCTCGAGGCACAGGAGCTCGAGAAGAAAGCGGAAAATCTCCGTAGGGGACTGGCTTCCAAGCAGGAAGCCAAAGCGCGGAAAGATAGGGCGGCGCAACTGGGTAATGGCTTCGCCAGTGCCCTCGCCGGACTGAAGTTGTAATTTTTCGTCGGGTTTCATAAAAAATCCGGCACGCCGAAAGGCAAAAGGCAATGGAGATAGATCGGCCTCGTCTAGGTCGGTCAGGTGGAGAGGAGGATTGCAACTCTTCTCCACTAAATCTCTGCTTGCCTCGATTCCAATCAAGAGGTTATAAAGTTCCTCTATTCAAGAGGTTATAAAGTTCCTCTATAAAAACTTCGCCGAAAGGCAATATTGATGGGGTGAATAAGCAAAACACTTTTCTCACCCCCTCGGTTGAGTCCGCGAGTGAAAAGCTTGTGGATTCATAGAGTAAGCAGTTCTTTTAAATCAAAAGATTGGAATTAGCTTGTTTTATTGCTCGAGAGCAGCTCCGAATGCCCACAAGTGGACAATCGGAGCTGCTCAAAGATTTTCCGGATGGTAAATCAACGAGCTTTAAGGCAAGTCACTCAGGCCTTACTGAAACAACAAAATGGGGTGTAAAGTAGTTATGAAAAGGACAGAAAATCCGGAAGCCGCCACCGGAATCGTTGGCGAGCAATTTATGGCCAGTCCTGGCCCCCTGCGATATGTTGACATTAAGGGTCCGTCTTTTCAGACGGCTCACCGCAACGTCGGCTATCGCCATGATAACGGCCCGGCGTGGAACAGCAGACCGGAGTATGAGCAATTCGAAACGCCGTTCGGGAAAGTCTCACTCCGGTCGTTTCCGGTGAATATGTACGGTTGGTCATTTTTGATCGGAGACCGTATTCGAACGCAAGGAGGCGCCTTTGTGAGTGTTCTTAAAGAAGCCTCACCGGCCCCAAATCCGCCGAATGCCGTTCCGCGCGGCGAGGTGTATGTTATGGGAACCCATAACTATACTAGCGAGAAAGAAGGGCCTTGGGATGGAATGGTCGAGGTTACACTCGACCAAGCGGTCCTCAACCTGTTGCCAGTCGCACAGGCTGCGCTCGCCGCGGGAGCCGGGCATGTAACTCTCGGTTACACACGCAATTTCGCGCCCACCCTCCAATTTACCGGAGGAATTGAGGCAGAAATCCAGGCGGTGGTGAATGAGGCGTTGGCACGCTTGCCCTCTGAAGAGGAAGTGGTGGAGCATCCATTGCTTCCAGGAGTCAGAGTTCCTTCCCCCGTTGCGCGCGTCCTCGATGCGCGAGGACTCCGGGACCTAAGTCGGTGTATTTGGGAAGGCAAAGGGGGGAGCGAGGTCAATGAGTGGGTTAATTTGTTGACAGACAGACAGTATGACTGGCTGTCGGCGCGCGTTTCCCCACGGAACGCAATCCTGTGTGAATGTTCGCAGGAGTTTCAGAGGCTCAGAGAGGAATGGAAGGGGAAACCATTCCCGGCTTGATTCCGATCGGGAGAGTACACGAACCTCTTCTTAAACAAAAAAGTTCGTAAAACATTTGTGCGGGCAGTCGGATAAAACTGATTGCCTCACTCAATTGAGTCTGGTGAATCATAAGATTCATAGATTCCATAGATTCATAGAGCGAGTACATTAAAAAAGTTTTGCATAGCGCTTTGTTTCTAATTCGAATGTTATTGGAAGCAAGGTGTTATGCAAAATCCAAATAGTCAGTCAGAGGGGGCAGTGTTCGCACTGCCCGGTGTGCAGGAGACGATTGATCGCCTTCCTGCGAAAGCTCAACGCAATGTCCTTCGGGCATACCTCCTCGTGGGGATGACCGTGAAGGATATCGCAGTAAAAACCGGAGCCAGAGTGGACACCGTGGAAGCGGTGCTCGCTCGGGCGGAGCGGAACTTTTATCTCCGCTTCGCGCCGCGCTGAAACCCCCAAAACCCACCGCAAAGGGTCAACCCAACCAGAGAACGAGCTTGTGCGGAAACTCGTTCTTTTTATTTAGAAAATAGAAGGAATTTCCTCCTTCGTGGTATATTCCATTCGCATGACTGATTTCGAAAAATTAAAGGAAAAAGTGGTAAAGGAGTTTCCGGACTCGCCGGGGGTATATTGCATGCGTGGTGCTAAAAACCAAATTCTCTACATCGGGAAAGCAGGAAGCTTGCGGCGGCGGGTGTCGAGTTATTTTTTGCGTGCGCATGATGCTCGGATTGAGCGGCTGATGCGGGAAGTGAAAGAAATTGGATATGAAGAAACCGATACCGCACTTGAAGCTTTAATTCTAGAGGCGGAGAAAATTAAAGAGGAACACCCGGCATATAATATTCGCGAGCAGGATGATAAGAGTTTTCCTCACGTGGTAATTACTAAAGAAGAATTCCCGCGCGTGCTCCTCGTGCGCGGGAATGAGTTAAGCTCCTATCAAAATCCCTCCCGCCTTCGGCGTACTCCCTTTACGAAAGGGAGAATCATTTCTCCTTTACTAAAGGAGGTGCCCGAAGGGCGGAGGATTTTCGGTCCGTTCACTTCTTCATCTAGTTTGCGTGAGGCGCTGCGGATTCTCCGGCGTATTTTCCCATGGAGCACGCATGATTCAGAAAAGACGGGGAAATATTCCCGACCATGTTTCGAATATGAAGTGGGACTCTGTCCAGGCACATGCATCGGCGCAATCGAAAAAAAAGAGTATCGCAAAAATATTAAACGACTCACGGAAATATTTAAGGGCGGCAAGAAACGGGTGATTCGAGAGCTTGAGCGCGAAATGGAGAGGGCGAGTAAAGCGCTCGAGTTTGAAAAAGCAGCCAAATTGCGGAAACAAGTATTTTCGCTCCAACACATTCACGATGTGGCCCTTCTCCACGATGAAGACCCTAAACCCAATACTCTAAACCCCATACCTTATCGCATAGAAGGATACGACATCTCAAATATTTCTGGCACTTCGGCAGTGGGTTCGATGGTAGTGCTCACGAACGGGGGTGGTGAGTTCCATCCGGATAAACATGAATATCGGAAGTTCAAAATTAAAACAATCACGCAATCTGATGACATAGGGATGCTCAAAGAGATGCTTCAAAGGAGGTTTGTTCGTTCACGCATTGGTGCTTCAAAAGAAAAGAGTCCCCTGGCTTGCGGATGGCCTTTGCCGCATCTCATTCTCATCGACGGTGGCAAGGGACAGGTAAGCGCCGCAAAAGAAATTTTGCACGAAGCCGGACTCGAAATTCCTTTAGTAGGAATGGCAAAAGGGCCGGATCGGAGGAAGACGGAAATTATTGGTACAGTTCCCGAGTGGGTGAAGCACGAAATTCTAGTGCGCGTACGCGACGAGGCGCATCGCTTTGCAATCAGTTATCACAAACAGGTGAGAGGAAAAAAATTTTTTCAATAAATATCTCCAATCCAAAATATAATCCCGCCAGATCCTTACGGGGCGGGATTAAGATTTTTTTTGAGAGGTTGAGTCTCGGGTTCAAAAACTGAGACACGGATGCCGTTGTCGATCTCTACCGTGAAGAGCGCGGGTCTCCCTAAGGGAATAAAGCTTTCTAAGATTTTAGCTTTGCATCCCGCATATGTTCCTTGGATGATAATTATCCATTCTTCCTTTTCATTTTTTTCTTCTTCCATACCGTACCTTTCTTTCTCAAGTTGTCACTATGGTTATATTAGCAAAAAGCATCGATGAAGACAGTTTTTATGGTATGGTAAAACTATGGCAGTTAAAAAGATCCAGTCGCTTGTCGCAGTATTGCAGCAAGGCGGGGTAGCAATAATCCCCACGGATACCATTTATGGAATTGTGGGTTTGGCGTTTCGCAAGAGCACAGTGCTCCGGATTCGCCGCCTCCGCAAGCGAAATCGAAAGAAGCCACTTGTCGTTTTAATACCCTCTCTTGATGCGCTTACTCGATTTGGTATTCGTCTCGGCGTAGTCAAAAAACCGGTAATGCGGTTTTTGAAGAAAACGTGGCCGGGAAGAATCAGTGTCGCACTTCCCGTACCCGGAAAAAAATTTGACTATCTTCATCGGGGAACCGGATTCATTGCTTTCCGGGTGCCTCAAAAGAAGCAACTGAGAGAATTGCTCAAAAAAACAGGTCCTCTTGTGGCTCCAAGCGCAAATTTGGAGGGCAAACTTCCGGCGACCACTATCCGCGAAGCAAAAAAATATTTTGGTACACAGGTGGATTGGTACGAAGATGGCGGGAAAGTGGAACGAAAAGCCTCCACGCTTGTGAAAATTATAAACGGAACGCCGGTGATGATACGGCGGTAATAAATCTTTGTCTTGCGATATCTAAAACATTGGGAAATTTTGGGGACATCACAAGACAAAAAATGATATAAATAGTGCGAATTCCTTTATTCAATATGGGCGAGAGGATTAGAGGTGAAGGAGCAAAAATGAAATAATATAGGTGAAAATTTTCGCCTTTTTACCTTTTCGCCTTATAATCTACCTTGATGCTTAAAGACGAATTACAAAAATTAGTGAAGGGAGATGTGGAAACGGACGAAAAAATGCTTGAATCCCGCAGTCGGGATTATTCTATTTTTAAGGTGGTGCCGGAGGCGGTGGTATTTCCGAAAGACGCGGAGGATATAAAAAATTTAGTGAGGTTCGTACGGTTGGAGAAGAAAAAAGGAAGGAAAATTTCGCTTACGGGGCGCTCGGCGGGCACCGATATGACTGGTGGGCCGCTTACGGAATCCATCGTCGTGGATTTCACGCGGCATATGAATCGAATCAAAGAAATCCACGGAGATCCTTCCTCGAGAATAGGCGAAGCATGGGTGGCGGTGGAGCCGGGAGTATATTTTCGGGATTTGGAAAAGGAGCTTGCAAAAAGGGGATTGATGTATCCGGCATATCCCGCATCCAAAGACCTTTGCGCAATCGGCGGAATGGTGATGAATAATTCCGGAGGAGAGAGGACTCTCCGATATGGGAAAACAGAAGAATATGTGGAGCGGATTTCGATAGTGCTCGGGGATGGAGAAGAGCACGTCATCGCCCCGCTTTCAGGCGGAGCCCTCAAAGAAAAACTCAAAAAGCGGGACTTTGAGGCTACACTCTGGAGGAAGTTAAAAACGCTTGTGGAAAAGAATGCGGCGAGCATTGCCGGTGCACGGCCTGAAGTTTCCAAAAATTCATCAGGCTACGCGCTATGGAATATATGGGATGGGAATACCTTTGATCCGGTAAAACTCTTCGTGGGTTCGCAAGGCACATTTGGATTGATGACGGAAGTAAAACTCCGCTTATTACCAGTGCCGAAACATAGTCAGCTCATTGTGATATTCCTTCGGAGCCTTGATTCTCTCGCGGAACTTGTGAATACACTCCTTGAATATAAACCAGAAAGCATCGAATCATATGACGACAAAACCTTAGGAGTAGTATTTCGATATTTACCGGCGCTCATTCGCTCGATGGGAGGAGATTTTTTTAAACTCATCTGGAAATTTGTGCCGGAGATGGGGATGGTGCTCCGCGGAGGGTTTCCAAAGATGGTGCTTTTAGTCTCCTTAACTGAGGAGGATGAGAACGAGCTTCGTGGCAAAACCATGCGGCTCACGCAAGTAATTCGGCGGCAATTTCGAGTTCCCGTACGGGCGATACGTGATAAAGAGGAGGAAGAAAAATATTGGACGATCCGACGGCAAAGTTTTGCAATGCTCCATGGGCAAATTCACAACCGCGATACCGCCCCTTTTATTGATGACATTGCAGTGCGCCCGCAGCGCCTCTCGGAATTTTTGCCGCAGCTCAACGCAATTCTCGAACCCTATAAAAAACATATGATATATACCATCGCGGGGCATCCGGGAGATGGTAATTTTCATATTATTCCGCTCATGGATATGAAAAATCCTTCCATCCGTGCGCTTATCCCTGAAATTTCGGAGAAAGTGTATGACCTGGTGGTGCAATACAACGGAACCATCACCGCGGAGCATAATGATGGTCTCATCCGGACTCCGTACCTTCAAAAAATGTATGGAGCCCATATTCTCCTGCTCTTCAAAGAAACAAAAGAATTATTTGATCCTTTGAATATTTTCAATCCTGGAAAGAAGGTGGGAGGGTCGCTGGAGTATACAATGGAACATATCCAAAGCGCGAGACAATAGCACAAGACAATGACAATAATAATGACGATGACAAGTAAAAGTCATAGTCATAAATCGTTGTTATAATTTACTGCCGCTCATGTACCGGATCATCGAACTTGCGCAGTTTCCCAAACTCCTTCATGCCTGTTCTGAAAGATCGGAGGGAAACATGTCATTCCGCTGGGGAGAAACCCAAGAGGTGGTTGCCAACCGAAAGAAATTTTTGGAGCATGTTGGAGTCCGGTTGAAACAATGTGCAGGAATGGTGCTTAATCACGGAATACATGTGGAACGGGTGCATTCAAATGATGGTGGTAAAGGAATGGAATCCGCAGAGACCGGTATCGCGGGCGACGCGCTTTGCACCAATGATGCGGGAGTGTTCCTCTTTCTCCTCACGGGGGATTGTTTGCCCATTATTTTCTACGATCCCGTGCATTCCGCGGTGGGACTTGCACATGCCAGTCGGCACAACACGCCAAAGTTTTTGATGCGCGAAGTGATTATGCATATGGAGCAATGGTTCGGCACCTCTCCCAAGGAAATGTACGTGGGAATCGGTCCGGGCGTGAGGAAAGAATCGTACCGGTTTCCAAACTCGATGCGCGAAGAGTTTGTGAGGACGTGGAAAGGATTTCTTCTGCCCCATGTGCAGTCATTGCAAGACGCAACGTCTTGCGATGACACAAAATGGAAAGTGGGAGATGGGTTTTCCCTCGATGTGGAAGGATGGAATATCGCGCAGCTCAAAACGCTCGGCGTGCCAAAGAAAAACATATTTCTCTCGTCCATAGATACTATCGTTGACCTCCGATTCTTTTCCCATTGCCGCAGTCGTCGAGCAGGGGAACCGGAGGGAAGGATAGGAACTGTAGTAGGCATAGTGAGAAGCCTTCGCCCCGAGCTCAGGCCGAGGGATGGATAAGTGAGAAGTGGCGAACTCTGTCTTGCGATGTCCCAAATATTACAGAATGTCAGGACATCGCAAGACATGAAATTCATTCGCATTATTGAGATTGAAGATTTGCATTATTAGCGATTACTCCTGTGAAACATTTATCAATAAAAGTATTTGGTCGGGTGCAGGGAGTGGGATTCCGAGTCGAAGCAAAACGCGAAGCGGAGAAATTGCGTCTCGGCGGATTCGTGCGGAACGAGCGCGACGGCACGGTGTACGTCGAAATCGAAGGTGAAGAAGAAACAGTGAATAAATTTCTCGCCTGGTGTGCGCGCGGTCCCGCAGGATCGCACGTGACCCATATAGAAACCCAGAAGTTACCTGTCCGGGGGTTTCAGAGTTTCACGATTGAGCGTGCTAATCACTAGTCACTAGTCGCCAGTCGCTAATCTAGCCCTTATTTTTCAAGGTTTTTAGGGGGCATCCCTACCCAGTTGGTACAAGCGACAGTGATTTTGATAGATAATATC
>CAZKRG010000007.1:0-24279 GCA_964555255.1 uncultured Candidatus Saccharibacteria bacterium | reverse complement strand
TTGTCGGCAAGCTCGATGTGCTCCAGCTCATCATTGATTCTTCGTTCGTGAAAACTGTAAAGGCCTTCCCTCGGGAGCGACCTCTTCGGTACTCGTAAACAATATTTCCTGTGACCCTGGCGTAATATGTATGACTTCTGCCACTATCTCCACTTCTTCAAATACTCCGGTGGGTACTTCCACCGTTACAGTGACTGGTACTCCCTCTCCGACTGGCAATTCGCATACAGCGACATTCACTCTAACTGTCATTCGCTTCTAAGGAAACGCCGACCTCCGGCCCGGTAGTCTCGCTCCTATTACCACTGGGAGGGGAAACATTTAATGTAGGAGGGAGTTTGCCTATAAAATGGAACGCGAACAATTATCCAGTAAATAGTGAATTAAACGTAACTCTACTCGACAGTAACGGCGCGGTGGTGAAAACTATTGGCCCCGATGCTTCCTGTAGCCAAGGCCAAATTCACTGTGCATCCCAGGAGGTTCCTTTTCATGGGCAATTCCCATGGATGTAACTCCGGGTGCCTACAAACTTCACATCTTCTGCGCGAAAACAGGAACGAGTCAATATTGTACGCCAGATGGTACGCGCACAGATGACATGGAAAAAATAAGTGGCAGTTTTACTATTTCACCCACTCAAGCCAAAGCACCTCCGTGCGGCAACTACGGCGATCTGGATAACGACGGACTTATTACGGAAAATGACCTTACCATCATCCGGCAGGGAATTCTTGGAATCACACAACTTTCGGGAGATCAAAGCCAGCGGGCTGATGTAGATGGGAACGGTTTAGCAGTTACTTCAGATATTGTCCTCATACGACGCTATATGCTTGGTATGATTTCCACCTTCCCCGTATGCATGGTACCTTCAACAACTACAGACAATACTTCGACTGTCACGTCAACAATCACAGATACTACTTCGACCATAACCTCAACTAGCGGCAATCCATAGAGCCTTATCCCCAGCGCCCCTCCGTTTGACATTCCACGGAATATTCATACAATACACTTGTCGTATATGGCCCCGCACGATTGGGGTCTTACATTAATTAAACGTATTAGACGTCCATGGCAGAAAAGGAGAAATTTAATCGAGCGAAGCCGCACGTAAACGTGGGCACCATTGGGCACGTGGACCACGGAAAGACCACTCTTACTGCGGCTCTTACGCATGTCCTCTTTATGAAAGGTTGGGCAAAGAAGGAAGAGAAAGTCGATCAGATCGACAATGCTCCGGAAGAAAAAGCTCGGGGAATTACCATCGCCCTTCACCACTCGGAATATGAATCCGAGAAGCGTCACTATGCGCACATCGATGCTCCGGGACACGCAGACTACATCAAGAATATGATCACGGGAGCCGCGCAAATGGACGGCGCGGTACTGGTGGTCTCAGCTGCCGACGGTCCTATGCCTCAAACCCGCGAGCACATTCTCTTGGCGCGGCAGGTAGGCGTGCCAGCAATTGTCGTATTCTTAAACAAGGTGGATCAAGTGGATGATCCGGAACTTATCGACCTCGTGGAATCCGAAGTACGCGAACTTTTGAAGAAGCAAGAATTTCCAGGAGACACCACCCCGATTATTCGTGGTTCGGCCTTAAAGGCCTTAAACTCGAAATCTGCTGATGAGCCGGATGCGAAGCCAATTTTGGATCTTGTGAAAGCCCTCGACGAATTCGTACCGGATCCGGTGCGTGAACTTGAGAAGCCGCTTCTCATGCCGATCGAAGACATCTTCTCGATTGAGGGCCGCGGCACGGTAGTTACCGGCCGGGTGGAACGAGGAAAGGTAAAAGTGAACGAAGAGGTAGAGGTGATCGGTCTCCGGCCTACGCAGAAGACGGTAGTAACTGGAATTGAAATGTTCAACAAGATCTTGGACGAAGGAATGGCCGGCGATAACGTCGGAATCCTTCTTCGGGGTTTGAAGAAAGAAGATGTAGAACGCGGACAGGTTATCGCGAAGCCGGGGAGTGTGACGCCGCACACCGAATTCGATTGCGAAGTCTATGTGCTCTCGAAAGAGGAAGGTGGCCGACACTCGCCTTTCTTCGCTGGCTACAAGCCGCAATTCTACATCCGCACGACCGATGTGACGGGAGAAATCACCTTGCCGCAAGGTATGGAAATGGTAATGCCGGGAGATACGGTGAAGCTCGGTGTGAAGCTTATTTCCCCTGTGGCACTTGAAGAGAAACAGCGGTTTGCCATCCGCGAAGGAGGCAAGACCGTTGGCGCCGGAGTGGTAACGAAGATCAATAAGTAGTCATCAACTAATAACGAAAAACTTTCGAATTTACGAATTCGTTCATTCGCAATCCATTCGATATTCGTTGATACGCGTTTACGCACATGGCAAAAAAATCAGAAATAGATTTTCCGCAAAAGCTTCGGTTGAGGATTCGTTCCTATGACCACAAGCTCATCGATTCTTCTGCGCGTCAGATTATTGATGCAGCGGAGAGGAACGATGCTAGGGTGGTGGGCCCGATTCCGCTTCCTACTGAAACACGGAAGTATACAGTGAACCGATCCACATTCGTGCATAAGGATTCCCGTGAGCAGTTCGAACTTAGGATGCACAAGCGGCTGATCGATATCCAGAACCCGAATCAGAGAATCATTGAATCTCTGGGGAACCTGAATCTCCCCGCAGGAGTCGATATTGAAATTAAAATGGTTTAATTTCAATATCGACTACCGAAGGAGGGGTCGGGAGGAACGTATGAGATTCCTCCCGTATAGGAAAGTGTTGTCGAGAACCGAGGGTTCTCGAGGAATGAAGTGATGGAGAGGATATCGAGATTAAGATGGTTTAGGTTTGCTCCTCCTTTTTACTAAAGGAGGTGGTGAAAGTCGGAGGATTTATTACAAACCGCCCCTAGGGGCGGTTTGTAATAACGGTGGGGGAAGGAATAGCTGGAAATTTAAAGTAGGCATTGATGAGGGATGATATAGAATTAATTTTGTGAGATAGCTCGCTCTATTTTTCCTCATCTCCATAATTGTTTTTTTCGCACTCACGTGGATTTGGTTTGATAAAGTAAAAAATATTGTTTAAAGCATTACTTCAACACGGCCAATGCTTTTCCACCATTTCGGCGGCTTTTCGTGGGGATGGACTCGGGGGGACTTTCTACTATGGAACAGCTAGGCAGCTTTCTCAGTAAGGATTTTGTTGATAAAAAAAACTGAGGGAGATTCATTTGTTTGTAAACACATAACAGTCTTTTCTATAGATATTTTTCTTTTTTATTTGTGGTTTCTATCATGGCATATCTTGTTGTCATGGCTTTTTGACGATGAGATAAGTCGTGCAGATTCTCCAGGCTAACAAAACTAGGGAAGGGTGGTTTCAAGGGAAGGGTGGTTTCATTGTGGTTATAAAAAGCAAAACCGCCTTTCGCGTGAGCGAAAGGCGGCTAGCGTGGGGCTTTTTAAAACAATTTTAAAATATTTGATTAGACTATATCATCTCGAGAGAGTACGCGTTATAATCTCTTCAATGCCGGGGGAATCTATCCTACAAAATTTTGCCAAAAATTTGGGAAGGTTTATCGTGATTGAGGGTGTGGATGGAAGCGGAAAAACTGAACAGTTTAAATTGCTCACTGCACGATTGGAGAAAGGGGGAGATAAAGTGACGCGGTTTGATTTTCCTCAATACGGAAAACCCTCGGCGTATTTAGTAGAAGAATATTTAAATGGGAAGCTTGGAACCGCGGAAGAAGTGGGACCGTATCGTGCCTCGCTTTTTTATGCGCTCGATCGATATCAAGCGTCATTTGAATTACGAAAGAAGCTCGCAGAGGGAAGCATGGTAGTGTCGAATCGGTATGTGGGATCCAACTTCGCGCACCAAGGGGGAAAATTTAATGATAAAGGGGAGCGTCGGAAATATTTTGAGTGGAACTACAATTTAGAATATATAATTTTGGGAATTCCGAAGCCGGATGTGAGTATTATTCTCCACGTGCCTGCGGCAATGGCGCAGCAGCTCGTGGATAAAAAAGGTGCTCGGGAATATTTGAGCGGTTCGAAGTGCGATATTCATGAGGCGGACCTTCGGCATCTCCAGAACGCCGAGGAGGCATACCTCGAGATGGCGTCGCTTTTCCCGAAGGATTTTTTCTTTATTGAGTGTGTTGAAGAAGGAAAACTTTTGACCATAGAAGCGATTCATGCGAAAGTGTGGGAGGCAGTCAAAGAGAAAATAGAAATATAGAAAGTAGAAAATAGAATTTTATATGGAATACAAGCCGACAATAGGATTAGAAATACACGTGGAGCTCAAAACGCACACGAAGATGTTTTGCGATTCGGTGAATGACGCGGATGAAAAGACGCCGAATAAAAACGTGTGTCCGGTGTGTCTCGGCCAGCCCGGTACACTTCCTACCATCAACAAGGAAGCGGTAAGGCATGTAATCCGCGTGGGGCTCGCGCTTGGCGGGAAAATTAATCCGGTCACGAAATTCGACCGGAAAAATTATTTTTATCCCGATTTACCGAAGGGATATCAAATTTCTCAATACGATCAGCCGCTCGTGATTGGAGGGAATCTCTTGGGGGTGCGATTGCGGCGGATTCACTTGGAGGAAGACACCGGTACCCTTGTCCATTTGGACAAGGCGCGGATATATGCAGATCGTACGCAGATTGACGCAGATGGAAATTTGCGTGAATCCGCGTCTCATCCGCGACAATCTGCGTCGCTGGTCGACTTCAATCGCGCAGGCGTACCGCTCATGGAGCTTGTAACCGAGCCCGACATTACGAGTGCGGAACAAGCAGCGGAATTTGGAAAAGAACTTCAGCTCATTTTGCGCTATTTGGGAGTTTCAGATGCAGACATGGAGAAGGGACATATGCGACTCGAAGCCAATGTTTCGCTCAGCGAAACCGCGGAAGGTCGCGTACAAGACGCAGACGGTCGCGGAAAACTAGGGACAAAGGTAGAGCTCAAAAACATTAATTCTTTTCGGGCGATGCGGGATGCAGTGGAGTATGAACTTGCGCGGCACGAGGAAGAATTGAAGAACGGAAAGAAAATTCATCAGGAAACGCGTGGATGGGATGAGGAGAAACAGAAGACGTTTAGTCAACGCTCGAAGGAAGAAGCGCATGACTATCGATATTTTCCGGAACCAGACTTGCCACCCTTTAGCACGGAAGTTTTCCAGCCGGAGTTGCTTGTGAGAGAACTCCCCGAATTGCCCGTAGTAAAGCGCGAGCGGTTTGTAAAAGAATATGAATTGGATAAATCCCAAGTAGAACTTCTCATTTCGGAGCCGCAATTCGCCAGTTTTTTTGAAGAAGCGGCGAGCGAGCTTAAGGAGATGGGTATCAACTCCGATGTTCGCCGAAAGGCGAAGTCGGAGTCCCGACCGGAGCGTCGGGATTACCAATTACTTCTTAACTATCTCACGACTGATGTCCGTGGATTGCTCGGAGGCGCTACTCTCGAAGATTCGAAATTTAATCCAGAACATTTGGCGCATCTTGTAAAACTCCTTGGAGAGTCGAAAATTACGAGTCGGCAAGCAAAGGATATGCTCGCGAAGATGTTTGCAAACAATGCGGACCCGGAAGAGATTCTCAAGGACGAGAGCCAATATGCAGTGTCCGACTCCAGTGAGTTAGAATTCGTGGTGCGACAGATTATTGCCGAGACTCCCAAGGCGGTGGAGGATTTTAAAAAGGGCAAAACCGCGAGTATGCAATTTCTGATCGGGAAAGCGATGGAGAAACTCAAGGGCAGAGGAAATCCGGCGATATTCAAAACTCTTTTTGAAAGAGAAATAAAGTGATAGAGGAAGGAATATTCTAACATTCTGCAGAATGTTAGAATATTTTGTGGTGGTTGTTCGCTCCCTTAATTAAGAGTGTAAAAACTTTGCTACGGTTTCGATTGCGGAAGATTTATTTTCTATCCATTGAATGGTTTTGTCTTTCCTAAACCAGGTCAGTTGGCGTTTCGCATAATGCCAGGTATTGAGCTTCATTTGAGCAGTCGCTCCTTCGAACGAACTTTTTCCTTCAAGGTAATCAATAATTTCCCGATACCCGATAGCATCAAGTGTTTTCACTTTTCCGTAGCGTTCAAAAAGATTCTTTGCTTCTTTTTCCAATCCATCGCGTATCATCTCATCTATCCGTGAGTCGATTCTTGCGCGGAGCGTTTCTACGAGAACATGAATACCGATTTGGAGAGTTCCAAAAAGGGGAGCGGCAAGGCGGCGTTGTGCGGTAAAGGGTTTGCCAGTTTCTATTGTAACTTCAAGTGCGCGGATTACGCGCCGCGGATTCTTGGGATCTACAACGTAAGCGGCTTCGGGATCGAGCGCCACGAGTTTTATAAAGAGATTTTCCAGTCCATTGCGCGCGAGTTCTTCTTCTAAATTTTTACGAAGCGCAGCATTTTCTTTTACCTTGGGAATATCTAAATTTTCCACCACACTTTTTATGTATAAGCCGGTACCGCCCGCGAGGATAGGAATTTTTTTACGACTTGCGATGTCGTAAATAATGGTAGTTGCGTCTTTTTTGAAATCGGCAACAGTGTATTCCTCGTCGGGATTTTTTATATCTATCAAGTGATGAAGAATGCCTTTGGAAATAAAAGGTTCTTTGTTTGTATTTTTTTGAAGATCGGAAATTGAAAATTGAAAATTACTGCGAAGCCCGCGCGAAGTGTCCTGCGCGGGCTTCGCAGTACCTATGTCCATACCGCGATAGATTTGTCGAGAATCGGCGGAGACTATTTCGCCATCAAATTTTTTGGCGAGCTCAATGGCGAGCGCAGTTTTGCCGCTCGCCGTGGGGCCGACCACCGCCAGAATTTTTGGTTTGTACTTTTTTGACTTATTCACGTGAAGATGATAATTTCTTTGCGTCACTTTGGCAATCAAAAAAGGAAGTTATGAAAATGTCACAGCTGTGGCGGTGGTTTATATACGGAATTCTCGAGAGACGACCGCCCGCGCGGTATCTCTTCCTCTCGTTTTCGGAGCTGCTTGCTCGCTTTCCTTATGAATTGAATGGTTCAGAGGAAAGTGGGCGCAAGGTCCTTCGCGAAGCGTTGTTCTATCTGGATGTTCCTCGGGAGGACGGCTTGAGCCAAATTCTGGCTTTTGATTATCTCCAGAGCTTTGAGCAGGCCCATGGGAAATTTCCCAATGGTAATGATTTGGTTTCGATGGCTATGCGGTACCACATGGCCATACTCCCCGGACTTCTCCGTGCCCAAGAAGTTGGCCGAGTGCTCTGGAGAGGGGAGAAGCAGTCTTTTACAGAGCTCGATAAATTTCTGCGGGAGTGGGGTTATCCTCCCTTGAGTTCTGAATTTATGGAGGAAAAGTACTCGGGAGTAGCCTTGGAGGAATACATCCGGCGGAAAAATTTCCCGGATCCAGTCTTCGACCTTACGGTTGTAGCTTGATCCACAGCAAAAGCGGCCCGTCTTTCTCGGAGAGACGGGCCAGCTCTTTTACTCAGTGTTTGCGAGGATGGATTCTTCTCTGCCGGCTGGCGGATCGGAATGGCATTATTCTGTCTTGCGATATCCTGAATATTATAAGACTTCGGAATTTCGGGACATCACAAGATGAAAAAATTTTGACATTTATTTTCGAAAGTGATAGTTTATCCGCACTTCCTTACAAATAAAATATTCTGAATTTATGAAAAAGTTCCTGTATCGATTGTTCGATCGTATCATTGGCGTCTCGCCATTTTCACCGCCCTCCCCGCGACATCTCTTCATCACCATGAATGGGTTGTTAAACCATTTTTCCATTGCTTTCCGAAAGGGAGGCGGGAAAGAGTCAAGGGTGTTGTGGGACGTTGCGATTCCAAAAGGAATTTTCTATTTCTGCGACACGAGTCGTGGGTCTGCCTTTACTGAAGAGCATTGGACCCGTGTAATTCAAGAAGAATGGTTCCGCTGGAGTCCGGCTCTTGGCTTACAAGTATATCGTCGCCTGCTTAGAGAGTTGGAGCGGGCTGAAGCGGAAGGGAGAATTGTATGGCGACCGCAGGGGACTCCGGGGTCCTGGGATCAGCTTTTGAGCTTTCTTCAGCGCCACGGGTACTCATGGCAGCGTCCTCCACGCGAAGATTTTGCGGCTTATGCTGTGGGCGCGTGGATTGCCCAGGAGAAGATTCCGCTCGTGGTCCACTGGTCGAGGGACCAGAGGGACCGCACGGGAGTTCCTGGTTCCAAAGCGTACTAGCGGCACAAAAATCACCAAATCATGCATGCCTCGTCTCACGACGGGGCGTTGCTTTTTCGTGGTTATAGAATTTTATTTTGTCATCCTCGGGCTTAGCCCTGGGATCTCCGCCAGTTGGCGGATGAATTCCCACTTTGGTTCGACTCTGCTCACCACGAGTCGCGGGAATAGCAAATTAAAAGTTTTTCTCTTATATTGTTTTTTTCTCTATTTCCTCCCGGAGTTGCTTTGCGAGATTTTCCAGCGCTCGGGGTTGTTCTTGTCCGCGGTGGTAGTGGCGTGCGCTCACCGTGCCGTTTTTTTCTTCTTCGCCGCCGACGACAAGGATGTAGGGGATTTTCATCATTTCCGCTTCGCGGATTCGTTTTCCAAGTGTTTCGTTCGCGGGTTTTTGTTCTGTGCGAATATTTGCTTTCGTAAGAGCTTCTCGGACTTTACTCGCATATGCTTCGAATTTGTCGCTTACTGGAAGTACGGCTGCTTGCACCGGTGCGAGCCACAAAGGAAATGCACCGGCGAAGTGTTCGATGATGATTGAGAGGAAGCGTTCAATCGCGCCCATGATAGCGGCGTGGAGCATCACAATCCGTTCCTCCTCTCCTTTTTCGTTTATGTAGAAAAGATTGAAACGTTCCGGCATATTCATATCTATTTGAATCGTTGCCACTTGCCACTCGCGGTCTATGGAATCCTTGGCCATAAAATCGAGCTTGGGGCCGTAGAACGCGGCTTCTCCGGGAGCTTCGTAATAATCCGATTTTTTCTCTTTGGCGATGGTGCGGAGAATTGCTTCGGATTCTTTCCATCGCTTCGCGTCGCCCAGGTATTTCTCGAAATGTTCAGGATCATGGAGAGAAAGCCGGAGTTTTAGCGTGAAACCGAAGGCGCCGTAAAAAGCGTGGACAATATCCCAGATTTTGAGGAGTTCCTCTTTCGCTTGGGAAGCGCGGCAGAATACGTGCGCGTCGTCTTGGGTAATCGAGAGTACTCGTGCAAGTCCCGCGAGTTCGCCGGATTGTTCGTCGCGATACACCATCGTGGTATTCGCGTATCGTTGGGGGAGTTCTCGGTAGCTCCAGGGTTTGCGCGCGTAAATTTGTGTGTGGTGGGGGCAGTTCATCGGTTTCATCGCAAACTCGTGCCCTTCCCGAGTTTTTATTTTAAAGAGGTCGTTTTTAAATTTTTCCCAGTGGCCGCTCGTCTCGTAAAGTGTTTTCTTCGTAATGTGCGGGATTTCCACCTTTTCATACCCTCGGGCTTTCCGGAGCTCCCATACAAAGTTGTCGAGAAGTTCGCGCACGAGCATTCCGCGAGGAGTCCAGAGGGGGAGTCCAGGGCCGACGAGTTCGGAAAAGGTGAAGAGGTCGAGTTGCGGCCCGAGTTTTTTATGGTCTCGCTTTTCGGCTTCCTCGCGCATGTTCACGTATTCTTCCAATTCCTTTTTAGTAGCGAAGGCCAGTCCATAAATGCGGGTGAGCATTGGATTCTTTTCATCGCCGCGCCAGTAGGCCCCCGCCACGCGATCGAGTTTGAATGCATGCGGATCAATGTCTTTATTGGGGTGCTCCGCATGTCCGCCGCGGCAGAGATCAGCGAAGCCGCCGCAGGTATAGAGCGTTATTGTTTCGCCTCGCTTCGCGATTTCCTCGATAAGTTCGAGTTTGTATGGATTCTCTTTGTAGTGTTTCTTCGCTTCTTTCTCGGTTACTTCCTCATAAGTGAACGCATCCCATTTCTTGAGAAGCTCGCGCATTCGCTTTTCAATGTGGGGGAGTTCTTCGGGAGTAATTTTAATTTCGGGACCGAAATTAAAATCATAGTAGAACCCGTTTTCGATTGCGGGCCCGATGGTAAGTTTTGCCTCCGGATATTCTTCGAGTACCGCCGCGGCAAGCAGATGGGCGAGTGAGTGGCGGATGGCGTCAAGGTTTATTTCTTTAGTTTTCATTAGTTCAATCATACCAGCTCGTGGCATCGACGAGGATATTGACGCGTGTTCCTTAAACTTGTATTATTTCGCCAGTTCGTTGCTATAGGGTTATAGCTTTGAGCTCGAGATTCTGTTCGCGGATTCAAAGCTATAACCCGCCTTTAGATGATCAGTAACGATTGTCGTACGCAATGACGCGGAAGTGCGGAATAGCAGAAAAGGAATTGCGATGAGCAATCCAGTGCCAGTAGAAATAACTCCAAAACGGGAATTCCCGCCAACGTTTGATCAGGCTTACCAATTACTTAGTCTTGCGAGAGAGGCAGGGGTCTCTCGCGCAAAACTCCAAGTTCTTTATGCGAAAGGACTTATCTCCGATGTCCTTAGATGTGAAGAGCCGGAGAAGGTGGAACGAGAAACGGTACGTCTTGCGCTTGGATATGATCCATCCGTGTTTCGTGTGCGAATGGGTGGTCCTGAGAACACCGACGAAATAGTACGGATGTTGGGTTTTACGGCAAATACATATATCAGGCAGGCCTATTTTCCACTTAAACCCGCTAAGGTTTCCTGGGAGGACGAGATTGAGATTCTGCCAGATGCTCCCGCGACGGAATTGGAGGCACTCCAAGTGTTGAAGAACAACCACCTGAAGCGCCCTACCTATGAGCATGCATTAAGGTTTGCCCAACAACACGGGAAAAGCGTTGTTTTAAGGAAAAAACGGTACGTGGTTTTTCCCCATGGACTCTGGAGCAGCGATCGTAGAACCTACAATTGCGCGATATGTCTTGACTGTAAGTCGGAGCATCACGCAGGAGGGCGTATACTTTATTTGTTGAACTTGGGGGATGATGGGATCGGCTCGTCATTCGATAACCTCTACGCTTGGGCCGGTGTTCGATCTCGCCCTCAACCTTCAACTGGAGGAACGGTGGTATGAACATTACTATGGCAACACGTATTGGGAAGCGAACGTCCCAAGAAGATCGGTTCCTGGTATATCGGCAACCTAACAAAGGCGTACTCCTCGCGGTGATGGACGGGCACGGAGGTGATGCAGTTGCAAGTCTCGTGCGCGAAAACATCAAGCGATTGTGGCACGGGCGGAGTACATTCCCGGATGGGAAATATCCCGAACATGCTCTTGCTCATATCGGATGTTGCTTAAGTGAAATGGTTCGAATACTCAATCTCCGCGGAGGATCTACGCTTTCCATAGTGTGGATTCCCCGGTCGAGGCATTACGTTTCCGTCGCGGTTCTCGGTGATTCGCCGGTGATCGTGCGGAATGCGAAAGGAAATCTTTGGGTTTCTCCAGAGCACAATGTCCGGGCAAATCACAAGGAGCGCGAGGAAGCCGAGAAACGCGGGGGAGTGGTAAAGAGCATTTTTGGTGGAGAGTACCTCATGAGCCCTACGGATATAGGATTGCAATTAACCCGGTCGGTGGGTGATTGGGAAATGGGAAATGTAGTCAACCGATGTCCCGAGACTGCGCGGATTCCTCTGTTCGGAGGAATCGTTGTTCTCTGCACCGACGGCATCACTTCCTCCGGTCGTGGCGAGTCGCTTAGTCCGGAGCTTATTCTGACCCTTGCCGAAGAAGGAGGCGCGGAGGCACTGGTTAAGAATTCCGAACAGCGCGGAGTGCGCGACAACGCCACGGCAATTGTGGTCAAAGTGTAAGGAAAGTTATGCTCGTAGACTTCATTCCTACTCTCGCGCAAGGTTCCATCGAGAACGTTTGCAGGAAATGTGGCGCGATCTACCAAATTGGAGTTTGCAGCTACTTTCTCCAAGTAGTTGTGGATGGGAATTCCCATCTCCTTCTTTCTGACTTTGATCACGTCTGCTCTCATTGTGGCGCTGAAAATGTGCCTATCCTCATCTTCAGGAGTATTTCTCAAGTCATCGCTCACGCGGAATGTATCATTTACCGGCATGAGCGTGGAGAGTTTGTGGACTTGAGGACTCTGAGTCTGGAAAATCATGAACCAATCCTGCTCACCTTGAGAAAGGAGCAGGTGTTTCCTATATAAGTTTAAACACGAAGTGCGAGCTCATAAGGGCCCGCGCTTTTCGTTTTCAATAGAATTATTAACTTGCGATGTCCAAAAATTACAGGAGAATGTCAGGACATCGCAAGTCAGGAAAGCCATTCCTTTAATCTGCCAGTTGGCGGAAGGGAGAATAAGCGGTACCATAGATTTATTATGTTGGACATCAATCTTTTGCGTGAAGAGCCGGAATGCGTGAAACGTGGGATCGCCGCCAAGAATGCCGATCCCAAACTTGTGGACGAGTTTTTGGCTGCGGATACGGAGTGGCGCACGACAACCACAAAACTCGAGAGATTGCGCGCGGAACAAAAAAAGCTTTCTTCGGAACGGAAAATCGAGGAAGCTAAACAGAACAAAGAAAAGATAAAAATACTCGAAGAGGAACTCTGCGTAGTGGAAGAGAAGCGGGAGAAGCTTTGGTTACAGATTCCCAACATTCCTTCGGACGATACGCCTCGCGGGAAGGATGAAAGTGAAAACAAAGTTCTCCGTTCGTGGGGGGAGCCGAGGAAATTTGATTTTAAGGTGAAGGACTATATGGAATTGGGGGAAGCTCTCGACCTTATTGATACGGAAACTGCAGCGAAGGTGGCGGGTACTCGCTTTGGGTACCTCAAAAGAGAAGCTGTGCTTTTAGAGTTCGCACTTATCCAATTTGGATTGAGCGTGCTCACGAATGAGAAAATTCTCAAAAAGATTGCGAATACAGTTTCTAAAGAATGTAGCTCAAAGCCCTTCGTGCCCGTGATTCCTCCGGTGATGATCCGACCCGAAGTGATGAAAAAGATGGCGCGACTGGAACCAAAAGAGGAGCGTTATTATATTCCTTCCGATGATGTATATCTTGTGGGTTCTGCAGAGCACACGTTGGGGCCGCTCCATATAGGAGAGAGTATTCCCGAAGAACAGTTCCCGCTTCGATATGCGGGTTTTTCGACCGCGTTTCGCCGCGAGGCTGGATCGTATGGAAAAGACGCGCGTGGAATTTTCCGTGTACATCAGTTCGATAAACTGGAGATGGAAAGTTTTACCGCACCGGAAAATTCCCGCATGGAACAAGATTTTATTGTGGCGATTCAAGAATATTTGATGCAACAACTCGAACTTCCGTATCAAGTGATGCATATTTGCACCGGAGATATGGGAGGGCCCGATGTGCGACAGGTTGATATCAATGTATGGTTGCCCTCCGAGAATCGATATCGAGAGACGCACACCTCCGATTGCATGGAAGATTACCAAGCGCGGCGATTGGAAACGAAAGTGCGTCGTTCAGATGGAAAAACAGAATTTGTGCATATGAATGATGCCACGGTCTTTTCACAGCGGCCTATTATTGCCATTCTTGAGAACTATCAGATGAAAAACGGAAAAGTTAGGGTTCCAAAAGTACTTCAGAACTATGTCGGCAAGAAAATTATCGGATAAATGGAGGACCTGGGTTGAGGTACGGCGCTCAGCGATTTTAAAAAATTTTGCTGCAGTGCGCCGTTTGGTAGGGAAAAAAGTGGGGGTTCTGGCAGTGATTAAGGCGAATGGCTATGGTCACGGCCTTCGAGAGATGGTGAGCATTCTTAAAAAAGAACAGCCCCTTATGTTCGGTGTGGATTCTTTAGAAGAGGCCGAGACAGTGATGCAGGAAGAATGTGCCACTCCAGTTATCATTCTCGGCCAGATTCCTCGAGGCCGTTTCCGCGACGCGGCCGCTGCGGGGTTTCGTGTGTCGCTTTATAATGCAGAGACAATCCGCACGTTTGCGGAATTACAGAAGTCACGTCCTTCTCTTCCTTTGTATGGACATCTTAAGGTGGAGACGGGGACGAATCGGCTCGGGATGCGGCTTGAGGAACTGCAACGGTTGAGATATCTCCCTCCATTCGAGGGAATTTATACACACTTCGCGGATACGGAGGATGCCTCGTCGCGTTTTTATCTTGAGCAGCACGCAGCGCTCGAAATGGTGGCGCGTTATCTCGCGTTCAGAGGGTTGGCCCCCAGGATGCAGCATATGGCTGCAACGGCGGCAATACTCCAATATCCAGAAACGCATGGGACATTAGTGCGTTGGGGGATTGGACTTTACGGGTTATGGCCTTCAAAAAATCTTCAGGAACAACTGAGACAGCGGATCAATCTTACCCCCGCGCTTTCGTGGAAAACGACTGTTGCGCAGGTGAAACGGGTGGCAAAAGGGGAAACGATTGGGTATGACCGAACTTACCGCGCGAAAAAAGATATGGAAATTGCCGTGTTACCGGTTGGATATTCCGACGGATTTCCGAGGATGCTTTCGAATAAAGGGCTGGTATGTGTGCGGGGAGGCGCGGTACCCCTTGTGGGGCGAGTATGTATGAATATGATTATGGCAGATGTAACAGGGCTCCGTGCCCGCGCCGGAGACATTGCCGAGCTTTTGGGAGAGGATTCAAAAATTTCTGTAGATATGATGGCTTCCCTCGCCGGCACGATCAACTATGAAATTGTGGCGCGCATCAACCCGCTGATTCCCCGGATAGTTGTGTAGTTTTCGGATATGTTCTGCTTTTTCCGAGTCTCGTGGTCCACAGTTTGAAGAGCGTGCCTTTCTCCTCAAAATTTTTCCAGAGGGAGTAGCTTGGAGAAGCAGTAGAGAGAAGACATATTGTTCCTCGCGGTGTATGCGCATATGCAAACCGTACTGCCTCTTCCATAGAGGAGGTTTCAAAAAACATAGGATGGTATTCCTTATACATTTGAAGGCATTTTTTGATTTGCGCGCCGCTTTCTGGGAAAAGCACGATATTGGGAATACAAATTTTTGCAAGAGCTTTCGCGAGTTTGCAGAAATCATACCCGCGGTCCGTGCCTCCAAGTATTATTGTGCCAAGGCGGGGAAGCGCTTCAATTGCTCCTAGAGTGGATTCCGGCGCGGTGGAGATTGCATCATCATAAAAAGTGATGCCATGAAATTCTCCTACTCGCTCGAGGCGGTGAGGGAGGGGCGCAAATGCTTGTGCCGCCCGTTCCATTGTTCGTGGAGAAACGCCCACAAGCGCCGCGGCCGTTGCCGCCGCACGCACATTGTCTTTGTTGTGTTTGCCGAGAAGCTTAATGGCGGAATCAGGGAACGGGAGCTGTTTGAGAAATGGTATAGCGCGTGCCGAGGTGGCGTGGGAGAACCGGACAAGCTCTGGAATCGCGTCATTAAAAACATAATAATCGCTCGCATGCATATGCGCAATAATGTTACATTTCGCGGTTATATATCGTTCCATTCCTCCATGATAGTCCATATGATCGGGATGAAGTGTAGTAATTACCGCGATATGAGGAGCATAGAGAATATCATCGAGCTGATAGCTGGAAAGTTCGACAACATAGTAGAAGGGTGTTGTAAAAGAAGCGACAAGTTCGTCGGACAAAGCGTCGAGCATAGGTTTTCCTATATTACCCACGAGGCGGACAGGGAGTCCTTCCTCGCGAAGCATCATGGAGAGCAGTGACGCAGTCGTACTTTTTCCTTTCGAGCCGGTAACGCCGAGTACAATTCCTTGCGTATTCGCGAAAAAAATATTTGTGGGAGTGGTGTAGGGGATTGTAAGGAGTTCTTTGCGAACTCCGGGAGAGCGTACTGCGAGATCGAATTTTTTTTGGATATCGAGGTAATTTTCTCCGTCTTCTTGTGCGGTGCTGGTTATTTTCGCGCTGGGTACCCAGCGCGCAAGAAATTGAGCTGCGGAATTCCCCTCGATGCCTTTTCCGACGATGAGTATTTTTTTGTGTTGCAGTTCAATGAGTTTCATGAGCTTTAAGGAGAAGACGCTTGAATTCGTCAGGGATACAATTTTCGAATTCTTGCACCGCTGCTGCGGGTACGAAGGATGCCCTCTTGAATGCGTTCATTGCAGGAGTTGACTCATAATCTCCCAGAGTACGTGCACGGGAAAAGGCTTCACGCGTTTCTTCCGGTGTGCCGACACATTCGAAAGGTTTTACACCCTCAAGACCAAGGAGCTCCTTGTAGGTACGGAGGAGCGATCCTTTGGCGAAAAGGTTTTCTCCGAAAATCCCCATCACGGTTTTTTCGGGAAGGAAGGCTGCGAGAAGTGCAAAAACGAAGGCACATTTAGGGCAGTTATTGCACCAGAGACTTGAGGATTGTTCTTTATGTATCTTAAAATTTTTGTTGCAGCTCGAAAAATAATGAAAGTAACGAGGATAGTGCGAGAAACGTGCAGTAATTTCAAGTTCCGAGAGTGGGCGGAGAAGTGAAAAGTAAGTAAGATCAGGAGCAATAAAGGTGTAAATGTATTTTGCGGTTTCCCGTTCGGTTTCTATGCTCTTGGACCACTGGTGATTGATTGTTGTCCCGAGATAGGCGACATTACCGTAGTTTGCACTGCGCTCGTTTGAGGCAATCACACACCGGTAATCGTAGAGGATCGCAGCGAGCACACCGAGGAATGTGTACATCAGAGACACGGGAATGTGTCCATGCAAGGCCCTGGGTTGAGCGGCAACTTTGAAATAGAGTGGGTCAAGGGTGTGAATAAATGTGAGTGTAGGGGCGCCAACAATTTCCGCCACATTTGTATGAATAACAGTGGGATTTACCATAAAAGAAGTAAACGGTCGGTGCGCTCTTTTGAGTATTTCCGCAGATACAATGGAGTCTTTCCCTCCTCCCGTGAGAAGAAGTGAACGAGATTGGAGGGAGAGAGGCGCAGGTGGGGGAAATTTGAGGGATTGATCTGCAGTGAAGTATCGCTTTCCTCTAAAATCAAACTTATTTTTGTAATAAAACTCTCCGAGGCCAATTGTATAGACCATATTCCAAAATTCCGCTTCAAGAGGAGTGAGTACAATGCCAGAAAGTTCTATTGTAGGGGGAGCAAATAATTTCCAATAACTCACACCGAAGAGGATTGCAAGTGTTTCGGCAGTTTTTTTGATTGCGTGTGCGGTGTGGGGATGGGATTTTGCCGGAGGGAAGATAATGCGGTCCTCGAATACAAATTTCTCCCCCTTTGTGTCGAGGTGGTATTCAAATCTTCCTTCACCTCGAGAAAGGTCGAGGTGGTGTCTTTGTATAACAAAATGATCTTTCGCCACGATTCAATAGTACCTAAAAGATTGAGGACACCGCAAATTTTGGATACTATTGTCATAATATGCCCATGAAGGTTGTTTCCTATCTTTCCGAACGAGAACGTCGCATCCGTTCGCGGCGGCGGCGATTGTTTTTTATGTATATCTCGGGAATTGTGGGGCTTGGAATCATTGGAATAGTGTGGGTGGTGCGCTACGCCCCCATTTTTGATGTAAAACATATTGTAGTGGAGGGGAATGCCTATGTGTCTTCCGATGCTATACTCGCCGTTGCTCGTACTTTTGCGCTCGGCAGTTTTTGGGGGAAGCTCCTCGGGATAGAGCGGATATTTGCATGGCCAGAAGGGAAAGAAGCCCGTCTCGCGTTTTTGCCCGCCGTCGCGGAATTTACCCTCTCTAGGAGTTTCCGTTCGCAGACTGTATATATTGTAGTTAAAGAGCGAGTACCTCGAGGGATTTGGTGTCTCATACAGACCCGCGGGTGTTGGTGGTTCGATTCCAAAGGTATTTTGTTTGCTCGGACTTTGGATGGGGAGGGGGGGCTTTTAAATACGGTGCATGATTATTCAGGACGCACGTTGGGTGTTGGTATGCCGGTGTTGCAAGATTCTCTTATGGCAAATCTCCTCACTATTTTTGAGGTGCTGCGCGCGAACGGGGTTCCTTCCCAGGAAGTGCGGTTGGAGAACCAAGAGAGTGAGGAGGTACAGGTGATTACCTACAACGGCCCGCGGCTCTATTTTAGTTTACGATTTCCATTAGGGCGCGGAGCCCAGGTAATGAAAGAGATTTTTTCCGATACCCGTTCGTCTTCCGGTGGATTTCCGCCTCTTAAAAATTTAGAGTATGTGGACTTTAGAGTGGAGAATCGAGTGTATTACAAATAAATCAACTTCCAACCATCGAGCTTGGTAAATAATGCAGAAAAAGCAATTTCTGCTATCTTGTGATGTCCCGGAGATTCTCACAATGTTTTTTGACATCGCAAGACGCCAAATTAAGCCACGACGTACTACATATTCACCAATGCGTCACCATTAATGTTCAATGACTCAAGCCAGTCAATAATTGTCGATTGAAAGTTATGTACTTAGAGTTTATATACGAGTATTGAGGTGCCGATCCGATAATCGGGTTCTGGTACATTGCCCATGCCTGGGGAAGGGGGTCGAAGCGCGGTGAGCCATCGATATTCATCTTTGGGATCTCGGACGTACCCTTTAGCTGTGGGCTGAATAGCATTCTGGAGAGTGTTCACCGACACTGCCAACCAGTGGATGCCCTGGGCAGCTGGGTTCCCTTGGGCTGACGACCAGATAATTGCACGATTGCCGAGGTAATAGGCAGGATTACCTCCGCCGAAACGGTCTATTGCTATTTTGGAAATTGCATCCCCTGGGGTGTTATCGTTATTTTGGGTATATACCCACTTAAAAAAGCGAATCCAATCTTGCCCCCAATCATAATTGGAATCCGTGACGAAGCGATAGCCGTTCGTAGTTCCTCCTGCGAATTCATTAAAGTATGAGAGAAAATAGGGGGCGGCGAATGCGGTTTCCGAAAGGAACCATATTCCCAAGAAGAGAGCAAGTATCCAGCGAGGTGTGGCGGTACCCACGTGGCGTAGTGCGTTGGGGCGTATACGTCTCTCTATAGATCCTTGTTCGAGCCAACGTTTCCATGCCCAAACGGTGATTATGGAGAGGAAAGGGATCACGGGGATAATGTGCCGGATTCCAATATTTAAATTACTTCGAAGGCTCCATCCCATATACAACACTATGAAAAGAAGTGCGGCGCAGAAACCAAAATTTTTGGCAACGAATTCAGGGAGAGTGTGGAAGAGATGTCTTTTACGAATTGCGAATATGCAAAGAAGAATTCCTGCGATTATCTCAAGAAGAAGCGTAGGGATCGGTTCTTTAAGTGCATATACTACTGGGAAATACCACGGTGTGCCGCTCGCGGAAACGTTCCCAAGAAAATAGTTTGTGTTACTCCCGGTTTCCCGTTGGGTTACCATAAGGAGTCCCAGCGAATACTCAGCAAGTGGGCGGGTGAGAGGATTTTTGGTGGCAGCGATTGTGAGGTCTGCAAGACATCTCATCGGGGTACAGAAGCGGCGTGGGGGAGTGGGTCCTCCGGCAAACGAGGAAAGGAGAAACTCCGTATCACTTTGTTGTTTCAGAGAGGGATAACGAAGCGTGAAAAGTGAATAAGTGGGATATACAAGGAAGAGATATGCTCCAAAGATGAGAAAAAATGTGGTTCGTATGTATGCAAAAAACGCGCGCGCAAGTGCGCGATTCCAGTGAGGAGCGGTAGTCCAAGCAGCGAGGACTGCGAGTATAAGAAAAAAAGGAAGGAGGAACACCATAGAAAACTTAGTGAGTTCCGCAATCCCTAGTGCGATTACTGCTTTCAAGAGGTGTTCTCGAGAAGGGTTTTTGAGGTAGCGTATGAAGTAGAATGTCCCTAGTATGGCACCGAACGCTGCAGCCACGTCTGTGGTTACATAATGTCCATGTGCAAGTACTATGGGTGAGAGGCCGAAGAGTGTCGCGGAGACGAGCCCCCACCAAGGGCCCACGATATCCCGCGCGAGCCGATAAAGGAATAGAATTGTGAGAAGTGTGAGAAATATAGGGCCTATTCGAGCGAGTCGAATGAGGAGGTTGGGGTTGTTCTTTATTTCAAAAAGGAATTCGTCTCCTACTGTCCACTGACTGTTTATTTCGGATTGCCAAGAGGGTCGATTATCTGGGAATTGAGGGCGGAGAAATTTTAGAGGGATTGCCGCAAGTACTTTTACGAGCGGAGGGTGTTCCGGATTGAGCCGATAATCGAGTTTGTCGAGATACGCATACCCTGCAGGTATGTGCGCTTGTTCATCGACAATAAGTCCATCGGTGTATGCGCTCCAGGCAAGGAATCCTAGCGCAATCAAAAGTATAATCCCTAGGGCGATATAGGGACGAATGGGTTGAGGTTCCATCTTTGTACACTATACCTTATTTTATATAATGGGGCAGGAAAATGGAAAAATAATGAAGATTTTCATCGATTCGTGGTATTTTGAATGGGATATAATTGTTTTCATCCATGAAAGTGATCGCGATATTTATTGTAGGGATTGGAACTCTCCTTTTCTTCGTGTGGCTCCTGGGAGTTCGTTCTTCTTCTCTTGTGTATGCTCCCCCGCCTGTGGAGAGAATACCTTTGCAGGCATTTCAAAATTTCGGATCTTTTCTTTCCGAAATCCCGGAAATTTTTAGTAGTGTTTCTTCTTTCGCAGGCTCAGGATTAGCGGTGGTGGAGGATGTTAACTATATTAAATCATATCTTGTCCCCGCTTTTATTTCCGGAGATTTTCGAGGGTTACTTTCCCATCTCGAATCTCTCAGTGCATCTCTTCGTACGGCGGGGAGTGATACGAACGCGGTGGTTTCATACACCCAATCCTTCGGCAAAACGTTCCAGGGAACAACTTCTCCTTTTGGATTTGATACGGAAGAACTTGTTTCTTTTCTCGATGAAACTCTCGCATGGTTTAAGTCCCCCGCAGGAAGACGAGTTGCTTTCCTTTTCCAAAATTCTGGCGAGCTCCGCCCTGCAGGAGGTTTTTTGGGAAGCTTTGCGGAACTTTTTATTCGCGATGGCCAGGTGGCTACCTCTACACTGAGAGATATTTTGGAAGCGGACCGTACATTGGATGTAAATATTGTTCCCCCCAGGCCGCTCCAGGGAATGCTGCGGCGGTGGAAAGCGGCGGATGCAAACTGGTTTTTTGATTTCCCTACTTCCGCAGCACACGTAGTCAAACTTTTAGAATCTTCTCGTCTGTATCGGGCATACGGGGCTACATTTGATGCGGTTGTGGCTGTTTCTCCTCGAGTGGTGAGTGATATCCTCCGACTTACCGGACCCGTTTCTCTTGGGGAATTAGGGGTGGTGGATGCGGATACCTTTTTAGAAGTGCTTCAGAAAGACGTACAGATAAAACAATCCTCTGGAGAGGCAATCCCAAAAGAAAGTCTTGGAACATTGATGCGCGCGCTCACTTCGAAAGTCGGAGCGCTTGGAGAGAATGGCCAATATTCTCTTTTCAGCCTTGCTCTTACGTGGATTGCAAATAAAGACATTATGGTATATGTGAAAGAGCCCGCACTCGAAGCTCTTTTGAGACGTTATGGGATAGGAGGAGAAATTGCTACGTTTCCTTCCGATGATTATCTTGCAGTGGTAGATGCTAATGTAGAAGGGGGTAAAACGGACGAATATATGCAAACAGAAGTCCGTTGGGAAAGCGAAATTGGAACAGAAGGAACTGTGCGCGACCGCCTCTCGGTAACTCGCAAACATGAAGGGGCGCGAAGTGTATATTCTTGGAATCATTTGCCTAATGCCGACTGGCTGCAAATTTTTACTCCTTCCAGTACCCTGGTAAGTTCTTTTATAGGAGGAGATGTTCAATCGTTGCCGTCGCGAGCCCGCTACGCTACGGGTTTTGTGAAGGACCCTTCTCTCGACGCAATTGAACAGTCAACAGTTGCGCTTCCGGGATTTCCTCAAGTGGTTGTCCATCCCGAGTCGGGGAAGAGTGTATTTGCTACGTTTCTTAAAACTCCTCTCGGAGGAGAATTATCGGTTTCTGCGGAATACACGCATACAATGCGTATGTTGCCTGCGGAAGGAATACAATATGTATTTGTATTTGAGAAGCAAGCCGGAACCACGCGAGATTATACATTCCGCATTTCTGCGCCTCCCCATTTTTTATTTAAGGAAACCCAGTCGCCCACTTGGATACTTCGTACGGGAGATCCTCCGGGGAGACTTGTTGTTTCACTTACGCTTACCCATACACGTTGAAAAACGAAACAATTCAAGGCACATTCTTTTTCTGTCATGAATACCATTAGAAATTTTGTCATTACTGCCCACATTGATTCCGGGAAATCTACCCTCGCGGATAGGCTTCTGGAACTTACTGGAACGGTTTCTGCACGTGAGATGCAGCCTCAATATTTGGATCAGCTCGAGCTTGAACGTGAGCGTGGGATTACAATCAAGATGGCACCAGTCCGCATGACGTATCATGCGCAGTTTCCAATTTCCAATTTCCAATTTCCAGACAAGCTCCAAGCGCCAAATTCCGAAAATCTGAAAATTGCAGGTTCCCAGCAAAAATTTATTTTAAATCTAATAGATACTCCTGGGCATTCGGATTTTGGTTATGAAGTATCACGCGCACTCGCTGCAGTGGAAGGGGCAGTTCTTCTCGTGGATGGGACGAAGGGGATTCAGGCACAAACGCTCGCAAACCTTCGCGCTGCACGTCGCGCTCGCCTCGCTATTATTGGCGCGGTAAATAAAATTGATTTGCAAAACGCTCGCATTGAAGAGGTTGTGGCTTCAGTGGGAGAACTTCTTGGAGAATCTCCCGAGCACATTTTGCGGGTTTCTGCGAAGACAGGTATCGGAGTAAAGGAGCTTCTCGGGGAGGTAATTCGGAGAGTTCCCGCTCCTTCGCTGGAACATGCTCGGGGAGTTTCGCGCGCGCTTATATTTGATTCTCTTTATGATGATCATAAGGGAATCGTGGCATTTGTTCGATTGGCAGAAGGGATAATACGCGCAGGGGACGAAGTTCAATGTGTGGCAACGGGAGCCATAATGCGAGTGAAAGAAGTAGGATATTTTGCTCCAAAGTTTGCGACGGCGGAGGTGATTCGCCAAGGAGAAATAGGATATATTGCCACAGGACTTAAGGAGCCTGCAAAGGTAAAGATCGGAGATACTATAGCGGGTATTCATCCGTTAGCTAGTGGACGATTATCAAATGTCAATTTTCAGACGTTTGCACTTCCTGGATACCGGGAACCACAGCCGGTGGTGTTTCTTTCATTTTATCCGGATGAAGATACAAAATTTGAAGATTTGGAGCGGGCGCTTTCCCGCTTGAAACTTACCGATCCTGCGCTCTCGTTTGAGCCGGATTCTAATGAAGCTCTAGGACGAGGATTTAAAGTGGGTTTTCTGGGACAACTTCATTTTGAGATCGCGGCAAGTAGGTTAGCACGGGAGTTCCATCTCTCTTTTCTTACTAGTTTTCCATCTGTTGCATATAGGATAGAGGAGAGAGGAGTCGTGACGCGCATTACTCAAGCACATGATTTTCCTCAGAAGCCGGATAAGGTATGGGAGCCCATTATTGAACTTGAAGTAGTGGTACCTCCTATGTATTTGAATCAGGTACTTATGTTACAGCAGTCGTTCGAATTCACTGTCGAGGAAATTAAAAATTTTGGAGCGCATCTTGCCCTCCGGGCCCGCATGCCCTTGCGGGAGCTTATCCGAGATTTTGATGATCGGTTGAAATCTGCTTCGGCAGGATATGCTTCTTTCAGTTATGAAATTATAGGAGAGGCGCTGGCGGAGGTTACTAAGGTAGAAGTCTTGATAGCAGGAGAGGAAGTGCCCGCACTTACACGCATTGTGCCTACGAGGGGTATGGAACGAGAGGCGCGGCAGATGGTGGAGCGACTTCGCGGCCTTCTTCCCCAGGAGCAATTTGCCCAGGCTATTCAAGCGCAATCGGGAGGGAGAATTGTAGCGCGCGAAACGATTCCAGCGTTGAGAAAACTCCTTGGAAACTTTGGAAAAACCGGAGGCGATCGTACTCGTAAAATGAAACTCTGGAAGAAGCAACAGGAGGGCAAGAAACGGCTTCAAAATACCGCGCGCGTGAAGCTCTCTCCGGAGATTTTTCGAGAGATACTTAAAAAATAAAAAAGGAAAAAGAAAAAAGAAAATAGAAAAAAGAGGTTTTGTCTTCCGGATTCGATTTTGAACTTGCGAGTGATATAATGAAAAAAAGGTTTTTAGGTATTGAAACTATGTCTATAATTTCCTTTCGCGCTCGCCGGGGCTCCACCCTCCCGTGCAACGTG
>CAZKRG010000006.1:0-28698 GCA_964555255.1 uncultured Candidatus Saccharibacteria bacterium | reverse complement strand
ACGTGGAATATGTGGATTACTGCACCTCAATTTCTAATTGCTTTGGATGTGCAGGGCTGAAAAGCAAAGAGTATTGCATCTTGAATCGGCGCTATTCGGAGAGTGAGTATAAAGAACTAATTCCGAAGATTAAAAAACACATGAACGAAATGCCATATACCGACAAACTTGGCCGAGTATACAAATATGGCGAGTTCTTTCCTTCGGAGTTTTCTCCTTTCGCATACAACGAAGCTATTGTGCAAGAAATATATCCTCTTGATAAGAAAACTGCATTGGAAAAAGGATTTATATGGAGAGATCCGGAAAAAAGAAATTATAATATAACCAAAGCTCCATCTGATGTGCCAGATAAAATTGAAGATATTGAAGATTCGATTCTTAATGAAGTGATTGGCTGTCTTCATGGTGGCACCTGCGACCACGGCTGCACCACTGCGTTCAAAATTATTCCCGACGAGCTCGTGCTTTATCGCAATCTCAAATTGCCATTGCCCCAGCTCTGCCCCAATTGCCGATATTATGAACGGCTTAAATTTATAAATCCGCTCAAATTATGGCATCGATCTTGTATGTGCAAGAAAACCGGACATACGCACTCCGGAACATGTCCGAATGAGTTCGAAACCTCCTACGCTCCCGACCGCCCGGAAACAGTATATTGTGAGGCCTGTTACAATGCAGAGATAGTATGAATCAAGAAACCAAAATTTGTCAGAATTGTAAGCGACAATTCGTCATCGAACCGGAAGATTTGCAATTCTATGAGAGAATAGAGGTTCCGGCTCCCACATGGTGCCCGGAATGCCGGCTTATTCGGCGAATGCTTATGCGTAACGAGAGAACTATTTCCAGGAGAAAATGTAATCTATGCCACAAAAACATAATATCTACATACCACGAAAGTCTTCCTTTCCCTGTATACTGTCGCGATTGTTGGTTTTCCGATACGTGGGACGACACAACATTTGGAAGGGAATACGACTTCTCTCGACCATTCTTTGAACAATTGCTTGAATTGAAGCGAGTTGTTCCGCATCGAGGATTTCATGCAATAAATTGTACAAACTGTAACTACATAGGATTCGGCGTCGATTCAAAAAATTGTTATCTTGGAAGCTCACTCGTGAGATCCGAGGAAGTGCTCTATTCCAATCAAATTGATGATTCTCGGGAATGTGTCGACTGTTTTAACATAACGCGTTCAGAGTTGTTGTATTGGGCAATGAACACGGAGCGCTCTCATCGCTCTTCATTTTTATTGGATTGCCGGGAGTGTCTCGAAAGCGCTTTCCTCTTCGACTGCGTAAACTGTCAGAACTGTTTTATGAGTCACAATTTGCGAAATCGAAAATTCATGTTTCGCGATATCCAATTAAATAAAGAGGACTATAGTCGTGAGATAAGCAAGATAAAATTTTCAAGCTATCAAGAAAACAAAAAATTGAAGCAGGAATTCTCGATGATGATGACGCAACACTCTATCCATAAATTTGCAAACGTCACGAAAGTCGAAAACGTAAGCGGCAATTTTATTGTGAACTGTAAAAACGTCCACAACTTTTTCTACGCACACGATTCAGAAAATGTGAAGTATGGAATTCGAGCCATTTCCATGAAAGATTCAATGGATATTAATTATGCAGGAGGGGAACTTATGTATGAGATGGTTTCTCCCGGAGCTCTCACCATTTCCCGCCAACAGTTTTGCGTGGAAGCCACGAATTCCATCGATACAGCATACAGTCAATTTACCTACGATTGTTCAAATACTTTCGGCTGCGTTGGGCTGCGTAATAAGCAGTATTGCATTCTGAATAAGCAATATACAAAAGAGGAATATGAAAAGTTAGTTTCGCGCATTATAAAACATATGGATGAAATGCCGTATACCGACAGACTTGGCCGAGTATACAAATATGGAGAATTTTTCCCAACGACCTTTTCTCCATTTGCGTATAACGAGTCCGTAGCTCAAGAATATTTCCCTTTATCCAAAGAAGAAGCAGTAAAACAAGGGTATCAATGGAGGGACTCCGAGGCGAAAAAGTATCCAGTTACGAAAACCGCCGATCAACTTTCTGATGATATGCAAGAAGTAAGTAATGCAATACTTGAGGAAACTATCCAATGTTCGCACAACCAAGCTTGTAATCATCAATGCACGCAAGCTTTCAGGATCATTCCCCAAGAACTCCAATTCTATAAAAGAATGAATCTGCCTTTGCCTCGATTATGCCCCAACTGCAGACACTATGAACGGCTAAAACGAAGAAATCCGTTGAAGCTGTGGCACCGCCAATGTCAATGCGCCGGAGAAAAATCCGAAAACGGAGCGTACAAGAATTCTACTAGTCATCGTCATGGTCGGGGTCATTGTTTAGAGATTTTTGAAACGTCCTATGCTCCCGACCGGTCAGAAATTGTATATTGCGAGACTTGTTATAATGCAGAAATAGTATAAAAATGCGTTTCATTATCACCGAATCCCACGAAAATATGAACACGGTCATGCGCCGGATCGGATATCACCCGATCAAATGGAGCGATCGCGGAGAATTGAATTGCGTGCGACCGCTCGCCGGGCAGGATTACCCGCGGTTTCATGCATACGTAAAAGAAGAGGGAAGCACGCTCACCTTCAACCTCCACCTCGACCAAAAAAGACCTTCCTACGGGAACGAAGTCGCACACAGCGGAGATTACGAAGGAGTAGTTGTTCAGGAAGAAGCTCGCCGGATACAAAAAATCCTCGCGAATTAAATTCCTTATGGAACAATTCTATGGAATTGTTCCATAGGAGGTAGAAAAACAACATACGGTGGGACTCATTTTTTTCTCATTGATAAAACCTAGGGTTATGGTATGGTAAAAAAAGATGCAAATAGTCAAAGAAAAAGAGAAAATGGTGACGATTCCCGAGAGTGAATATAAAGCCCTCCTTCGCATTAAAAGAGAAGGGATTCAAGAAATTGAGCTTACTCCAGCACAAAAGCGGGCGATAGTAGCGAGCGAGAAGGAACTGCGGGATGGGAAATATTTTATGCTCAATGAGCTCGAATCCTACTTGGAGCGTACACGTCCCCGCACGCGTCGCTAAAATAATATTAAAGTTCCCCAAAGAAGATGGGATGCGCATCCATGGTGCGCTACGGGAATTTGAATTCGATCCTTGGCGAGGTGACATTGTAAAACTTAAAGGTTTGCCAAATAGTTGGCGCAGAAGAGTAGAAAGCTACCGAATTTTCTATTCCGTCTATCCTGGCGTGCGGATCGTTGAGATTACTCATATTGAGCGAAGGACGAACAGAACCTCCTCATGAACTCCGAAACCCGAATTTGCCAAAACTGTCACCAGGCATTCGGCATTGAGTCCGAAGACTTTGCATTTTACGAAAAAATACAAATTCCACCACCTACCTGGTGTCCACGCTGCCGGAACATGCGTCGAATGGCGTGGAGAGAAGAGCGTTCACTCTATAAAGATACTTGTAAACTTTGCGGAAAATCTATCATAAGTATTCACGCGTCCGACGGCCCTTTTACTGTCTACTGCCGAGAGTGTTGGAGATCAGATGCATGGGATCCGATGAATTACGGTAAAGAGTACGATTTTTCTAAACCATTCTTCGAGCAATATCGGGAACTTATGGAAAGAGTGCCACGTCCGGCACTCACCGGAACAAACCTTGTAAACAGCGAATTTTCTCATGCATGCGAAAGCGTTAAAAATTGCTACTGGACATTCTGGAGTTACTTTTCCCAAGACGCACATTACTGTTATGCGCTTCTTCTTTCGAAAAACGCAGTTGATTGTTATGTCGCGGATAATTCTGATCATATATATGAAGCAGTTCATTGCAATCGATTATATAAAGTGCGCTTTGGATATTTTTCGGATGATTGCCTCGATTCTTCTTTTCTTTTTGATTGTGTGGGCTGTTCGGATTGTTTCGGTTGCGTAAACCTCCGAAAGCAAAAATATTGTTTATGGAACCAAAAAATTTCCAAAGAAGAATACAAGATCCAACGTGAATACTGGGATTTGGGAAGTTTCGAGCGTCTCGAAGAAGCTAGAAAGAAATTCAAATCTCTTTACCTCTCCGAGCCACATCGCTACGCACATATCACCAATGCTCACAATGTTACGGGGGATATCATTCGCGATACCAAAAATTGCCACGTGTGTTTTTCTGCGCTTGATGGAGTAGAAAACTGCAAATATGTATATTTTGGAGGTTTGAATCTCAAAGACAGCTATGATGTAAGCGGGGGAGGAGATACTTCGGAACTTTTATATGAAATTTTCGGTGTCACTGGAAACGACCAGCGATGTTTTTTATCGGTAGGGGGAAGTAATTCCCGCGAAACATTGTACTGCGATTGGGCGCAAAATTCTTCCAACATATTCGGCTGTATCGCGCCCAGGAATAAAAAATATTGTATCTTGAACAAGCAGTATTCGAAAGAAGAATATGAAAGGTTGAAAAATAAAATTATTGAGCACATGAATACGATGCCCTACATAGATAAGAAAGGGCGAATGTATACATTCGGAGAATTTTTCCCAACTGAAATTTCTGCGTATGCATACAATGAAACATTCGGATTTCCATGGTATCCGAAAACAAAAGAGGAAGTGCTTAAGGAAGGATGGGAATGGAGAAAGCCACAGGCGCGCACCTACCAAGTTTCCATGAAACCGGAAGATATTCCCGATCATATTAAAGATGCTAAAGATTCTATCCTCGACGAAACGATCGGCTGTGCGCATACTGGTGCATGCGAATATTATCATCGATGCACTACCGCATTTCGCCTCACTCGCGATGAACTTTGTTTCCACCGGGAAATGAATATTGCGCTTCCACGGCTCTGCCCAAATTGCAGATATGCAGAACGATTACAATGGCGCAACAGATTTGATCTTTTTAAGAGAAAATGCGAATGCAAGAAGAACCATGAATTTCACAAAGGCAAAGCCTGTGCCAATGAATTTGAAACTACCTATGCTCCTGGCAAACCCGAAATTCTCTACTGTGATGCATGTTATAAGGCTGAATTTCTATGAGAAATTTTTTATGGCGCATGCAAAAGTATAGATACCTCTTGCGAATTGTACTGCAGCAGTTCGCCTTTCGACTCAAAATCTTCTTTCGTAATCTGTGGCGATAAGAACTTTCTTATTCTCTTATTTGTGCGAATAAGAGAATAAAAAATCGAAGAAAGATACCTGGAGTATTATATAGAAATATGAACGGATTGGAAACAAAAAATTGCCAAAATTGCCATAATCAGTTCACGATTGAACCCGAAGACTTTGATTTTTATAAGAAAATAAATGTCCCGCCGCCGACGTGGTGCCCGGAATGCCGGCTCAAACGCCGACTCGTGTTCTTCAATCTACGTTCACTCTATAGGCGCGTCTGCGACTTATGTAAAGAAGAGAAAATTTCCATGTATCCACCGGAAGCATCTTATACAATATATTGTCCCCGCTGTTGGTGGTCAGATGCCTGGGACCCTTTCTCCTATGGGCGTGATTATAATTTCTTGAGTCCATTTTTTAAACAGTTAAATGATCTGTGGCATGAGGTGCCACTCTTGGGTCTCTCGCTGGGGCTCGAATGCTTGGATACATCGCCTCATAATAATCACGCCGGACACCTTAAAAATTGCTACTTCTTGTTTCACTCCGACTTTGTAGAAGATTCTGCGTATGGAGTAAATGTTCTACATGATAAATCGGTTTTCGATTGTTCGCTTCTCAGACTCTGCGAGTATTCCTATGACTGCGTTAATAATTTTAAAAATAACCATTGCATTGGCGCCGTACGTACCACAGAATCTCTAAATTGCATTTTTACGCGCGACTGCGAGAATTGCCAGAACTGTTTCTCCTCTGCAAATCTTCGCGGGAAAAAATACCACATCTTTAACAAGCCATACACAAAAGAAGGATATTTCAAGGAAATCAAGAAGTGGGATTTGGGTTCATGGCGCGGATATCAGGAGTTGAAGCAGTTAGCGGAGGAACACTGGGTCAAATTTCCGCCGAATCCCCGGCTCGACAGAAATTCCGTGAATGTAACAGGAAGCTATATGTTTGACTCTAAAAACTGCAAACAGTGTTTCGAGGTAACGGATGCACAAGATTCAAAATACCTTCACATAGCGCAGGAACGTGTCCGCGACTGCTACGATATCTCCGCATGGGGAAACAATCTTTCCCTTTCGTACGAGGGGTGCGTCGTGGGAGAAAATTCTTCGGAGCTTAAATTTTGTCAGGAATCAGGTCTTACTTTGCTTGATTCGGAGTATTCAAAACTTTCAACCGGAGGTTCACATCACTTCGCCTGCGTATCGGTGAAGAAAGGAAGTTTTGTGATCTTTAACAAGCGTTATGAGAAGGAGAAATATCATGAACTTCGCAAAAAAATAGTTGCACATATGAATACGATGCCTTGGACCGATACAAAGGGGAGAGTACACCGCTACGGGGAGTTCTTTCCGCCAGAGATGAGTCCCAATCCCTATAATGGCTCAATTGCGCAGGATTTTTTTCCTCTTACGCGCGGGGAAGCAAAAAATTTTGGCTGTGGTTGGCGTGATCTAGAAACTCGAACATACGCAATCACAAAACGTGCCGTGGATCTCCCTGATCATATCAAAGACACTCCGCGAAGTATTGTACATGAAGTTATTGAATGCACGAAATGCGGAAAAGGATTCAGAATTATTCCAATGGAATTTGACTTTCTTGTTGTAATGAACGTCCCGCTCCCGCGGGAATGCCCTTTCTGCCGGCTCAACAAAAAATTTCAGCAGTGGATTAAAAATATGAAGAGTCTTATCCGGAAGTGCTCAATATGCGGTGGGAATATAGAAACATTCCTTACGGAGAAAGACGCTCAAGAGATTCTTTGTAAGAGATGTTGGCTCGAAGGGATCATATAAAAGATGGTTCCAAAGATAAAAATATGGCATAATTGGGGAGTCTCAAAGAGAGACTAAATTATGGGATTTGAACCTGAAAAAGACGTTATCTATTTCGGGCGCACCGATTTCCGGAACGTAAACCGACTTTTTGGTATTAAGCGAAACGACCGGCGGCAGCATGTATATGTAGTAGGAAAAACTGGTACCGGGAAAAGTGCACTTTTGAACAATATGATCGTGCAGGATATGGCGAACGGTGAGGGACTTGCCGTCGTGGATCCGCACGGAGAGCTTGTCGAAGGAATTCTTGAGAAGGTACCAAAGCATCGTCTGGATGATGTGATTTACTTTAACCCGGCGGATACCGAATCGCACATCGGTTTTAATGTCCTGGAACTTCCGGATCCGAGATACAAACATCTTGTTGCCTCGGGATTGATGGGCATTTTCACAAAAATTTGGGCGAACGTCTGGTCCGCGCGCATGGAATATATCATGAACAACGCGATTTTGGCGCTTCTTGACACGCCGGGGTCGACACTCTTGGGAATCACTCGTATTCTTGTAGACAAAGATTACCGCCAAACGATTATCGCGAACATCAAAGACCCGGTGGTCAAGGCATTCTGGGTGCATGAGTTCGAAGAATGGCGCGATCAATTCAGGAACGAAGCAATTGCTCCTATTCAAAACAAAGTAGGGCAGTTCCTTTCGACCGCGCTCGTGCGGAACATCGTGGGACAATCAAGAAGTACGATTGATATTTTTGACCTTATGAACGAGGGGAAAATTTTCCTCGTGAATGTTTCAAAGGGACGTATTGGCGAAGACAATTCCGCACTCCTCGGCGCTATGCTCATCACAAAGATGCAGCTCGCAGCAATGGAACGAATTCGCGTACCAGAAGAAGAACGGGTGGATTTTTATCTCTACGTTGACGAGTTCCAAAATTTTGCGACCGATTCTTTTGCAGGAATCCTTTCCGAGGCACGGAAATACCGCCTCGACCTTATTCTTGCGCACCAGTACATCGGCCAACTCGTAACTGATGTCTCCACAAAAGTGCGGGATGCAATCTTCGGCAACGTGGGAACAATGATTATTTTCCGGGTTGGCGCAACAGATGCGGAATTTCTTGAAAGCGAATTCGAACCCGAATTTACACCTCAAGATATTGTAAACCTGCCGAACTATTCTATCTATCTCAAACTGATGGTGGATGGTATAACGTCACGTCCTTTTTCTGCAGCCACACTCCCGCCATTCAAAATGGCAACTTCTGAGACTACAAAAGACCTCATCATTAAGAACTCTCAAAAAAGATATGCACGACCGAGAACGGTTGTAGAAGATGAGATTAATCGCTGGAGTGGCGTCATGATTTCCGCGGAAGGTGCTGCGGTATTGCCCACCGGAAAAAAAGAAGGAACATATCTTGCTACGTGTTCTTCCTGCGGCAAAACTACAACAGTACCTTTTGCCCCGAATCCTTCAAGACCAATCTATTGTAAAGATTGCCTCACTCGCGTCAAAGCAGGAGAAATCTTACCAATAAAACTTACGCCGCGTTCGACAAAAAAAACTCGCGACGTTTCGAAGGATGCCCTGGCGGCAGTAGGGATTGAGTTCACTGCCGAACCCAAAACAGAAGAATCGGAATCTATACCTGTAAAAGAAGTGGAACAAGAAGAGAAATCCCTGCCCGCACCTGTGATCAAAGAAGAATCCTCACAAGCGCAAGAGGCGCCAGCGCCTACCCCGGAAACAGGAACTCCTCCTCAATCCGAGCCAAAAACACTTTCTCTTTCTGAACTTAAGCCCTCAAAGAAAGGACCGAAAGCAAAAGGGAAAATCACTTCAGACATTAACGTAGATGAATTGCGGAAATCGATCGCAACCTCGCTCGAGGAAATACTCAAAAAGAATAACAACAAACAGTAACCAAAAATTGGTAATACATAATTACAAATCACCGGTTATACTTATGCAATTCGACATCATCTCTATTTTTCCGAAAGTATTCTCTTCATATATTGGAGAATCACTTTTTGCGCGAGCAATACAAAAAAAGATACTCTCGGTAAAGCTGCATGATCTTCGAAAATGGAGCCGAAACCGCCATAAAAAAATAGATGATCGAGCATTCGGCGGAGGACCAGGAATGGTATTTCAAGTTGAGCCAATCTATCGAGCAGTGAAAAGTTTAAAGCTAAAAAATAAAGGCTCTCGCACCGTCCTTTTTTCCACGCGAGGCAAAAAATTGGATGCAAAAACAGCAAAGCGGTTTTCAAGGTACGATCAACTTATTTTGATTTGCGGAAGATATGAAGGAGTAGACGAGCGTGTTGCGAAATACGTCGCGGATGAGGAGATTTCGATAGGGGAGTATGTACTTTCTGGTGGAGAACTTCCTGCACTCGTACTTATGGAAACAGTAAGCCGATTTCTTCCGGGATTTTTGGGGAAACAAGAATCGCTTGAGGAGATAAAAGGATTCTATCCCACTTATACACGCCCGGCATTGTTCGAACCCGCAAAAGGAAAACGCCGATGGAATGTTCCGCGCGTACTCCTTACGGGAGATCACGCCGCCATTGAGGCATGGAGAAAATCTCATTCCCACAAGCCAAAATAAATCCCGCTAGTAATCCTTCGAGCACTATTTCCAATGGAATAAGTGCGATACGCGAGTTTTCACTAGAATCTCTTATAGCGTTTCTCGCGGGAGCTACTGCAGCAGCCCTAGAAATATCTTTGCTGCTTGCGATTGTATTTACCGCAGTCGGAGTAGTATGGCTTCACTCGTTTCGAAAAAAGAGGACTCTTATGTGGATGCTTGCTCTTGGAACATTTCTGTTTGGGTTTGCATATTATCATTTCTATATACATGCGGTACTCTCTGCGGCAAAGCTCCCCGGAAGAGAACCATTTACCGCAGTGATAGCAGAAGATCCGAGCATTTCAGGAAACGCCACCCGTTTTATGGCCACACTTCAAAATCCTTATCGCGGAGAAGTGGAAGTGGTTTCTCGTACTGCGGTAACATTTACATATGGAGATCTCCTCTTATTACAAGGAAAAATACAAAATGAGAATGGGGAATTAGTACTTCTTTATCCCCAAATCACTATTGCTGGCCACAACAAAGGAAACTGGTTGGAATCCTATTTATATGGAATAAAACACGCGGTGGTTCAAGAATTCAAACAAGTACTTGCCCCCGATCAGGCCGCATTTTTGGGAGGGGTAACACTTGGGGCGCGAAATGGATTTTCAAAAGAATTGAATGATGCCATGAAACTTTCTGGAACAATCCACATCGTCGCGGTATCCGGTTCTCATATCAGTACACTTGTTATTAACCTCGGCATTCTTGCCGCATTTTTTGTGGAACGAAAGATTGCAATTTGGATCGTGGGTAGCATCCTGTTTCTTTTTGTGGGAATGGTGGGAACACAAGCTTCGGTCGTCCGCGCCGCGATTATGGGAATCCTTGCGCTGCTTGGAGAATACACCGGCCGTCCAAACAATCAGGCATATATGATTACCCTTGCTGCCGCGCTTATGGTGGCATGGAATCCCACAGTGATCCGAAACGATCTCGGGTTTTCACTCTCGTTTTTGAGCCTTCTCGGTGTAACTTATATAGCTCCAGCACTGCGTTCATTCTGGCGTGAGGCAAAGGATAAAGGAATCTTGGCGTGGAAAGAAAATCTCGATACGACAGTGGGCGCTCAATTAGGAGTACTGCCGATACTCCTTGGAATGTTTGGCAAGATATCACTCACCTCGATATTCGCAAATATTCTCATCTTGCCAGTGATCCCTTTCACTATGGGAATAGGATTTGCGCTGGGAATTCTTCAGTGGATCTCTCCCATACTTGCATTCCCAGTCACTGAACTTGCACGCGCGCTCACATGGTATGAAACCGCAGTAATTCAATTCTTCGCGCGTTTCGCTGCGCCAGTGGGAAACTTTTTTTCATCACTTGCTATGATGGGAATATACTACGCGGTCCTTGTCTTGTTTGTGATATGGAGAATGAGAAAAAATACAACTGTACAACGATTATGAAAAAGATTCTCTCAAAATTTATACCAATTTCTTTTTCACTCGTTGCTGCAAACATTTTTGTATGGTACTCCGTATATGCGGGGATACCACCATCCATGCCTTCTATGCACTTTTTGGATGTGGGGCAGGGAGATGCTGAATTAATCAGAACTCCCGGAGGAGTCTCATTTCTTATAGATGCGGGGCCGGTTCAAAAAATAACCACCGCGCTCCCAAGAATACTTTCCTTCCGACGCTATCTCGATATAGGAATAGTTACTCATCCACAAGCCGATCACTATGGAGGATTTGCAAGTCTCTTGGACAATTCCTATCGCTTAGGAATGCTCGTTGTTAATGGAGAAGAAGCGGACTCAGGGAAAGAGAATTGGGACGCACTTCTCAGAAAAGCAGAAAAATTGGGTATTCCCATCGTAACGCTTCACGCGGGAGATAATATACGCTATGGAGAAACCACGCTCAATTTTCTTTCACCGATCGCAGGTGCCCCTCAAAGCAAGGACTCAAACGATGATGCACTGGTGGCAAAAGTGACCACTCCATATTTTTCAGCACTTTTCACCTCTGACATAGGGTCAAAAATAGAGGAACGACTTATCAAAACAAAAATGCCGCTCCGCGCGAACATATTAAAAATCGCCCATCATGGATCTAAATTTTCTTCTATCGCTTCCTTCTTAAAAACCGTAGCTCCTCAAGCAGCAATAATCGAGGTGGGAGCAAAAAATGTCTATCGCCACCCCGCACCAGAGACGCTTGCAAGACTCGCGATTGCTGCAATCCCTACGCTCCGCACAGATGAACACGGTACGATTGATGTGGTTCCTGAAAACGGAAAATTAAAAGTATACGCAGAACGGTAATTATTTTTATAAACTCCATTGTTTCAAGTCACACTTAAATAGCATCAGATCCTGCTGCAGCACTCTGAAAGGTAAAGTCCAACCAAACAGCTTCAAGCGTCTGCGCGCGTGCATATATATGCGGTCATGAACTCACATTGCGTGGTACAATATATCTATCTATGACGCTTCTTATCCGAAACGTACGCATTCTTGGAGGAGCACGGAAATTTCCTGAAAAGAGCGACATATTCGTGCAAAATGAAGTCATTTCTGCAATCGGAAATCTCCCGAATAAAAAAGCAGATGTAATGCTTGATGGGCAGGGGTTGTTTCTTGCTCCAGGATTCATTGATATAAATACCGACTCAGACCACTACCTCACACTTTTTGACAATCCCGCACAACAAGATTTTCTCAAACAAGGAGTAACCACAATTATTGGAGGAATGTGCGGCTCTTCACTCGCGCCTCTTCTCTATGGAAGTCTGGAATCGGTAGCCAAGTGGCAGAATGTGAATTGCATAAATGTAGGATGGCATTCGATGCAGGAATTCCTCCAAATCCTCGAGAAAAGGGGGCTGGGAGTCAATTTTGGAACACTTGTAGGACATGCCACAATTCGACGAGCGCTCACGGGAGAAACATTCCGAAATCTTACTAAAAATGAGATTAGAGTTTTTAAAGTTACCCTCGCAAAGGCTCTCTACGAGGGAGGATTCGGATTCTCGACCGGATTAGCCTATGTGCATGCGCGAGAAACATCGTATGCCGAACTCAGAACTCTCCTCCAAACGGTAAAAGAAAGAAATAGCATTTACGCGACTCATCTTCGAAATACAAAAGAAGAACTTTCGAAATCTGTTGAAGAAACCCTTAAGCTGCGGAAAGAAAGCGGGGTACAAACGCTTATAAGTCACTTTCTTCCATTTGAGGGAACAGAAAAAGAATACACAACTATTTTGGAAAAGCTCGAAAAACTGACGGATGATAGGGCAATATATTTTGATGTCTATCCATTCGATCACAGCATTATTCCGATCTACACTCTTCTCCCCAAATGGGCTCAAAAAACGAATGTCGCAACGATGCTCTCAATATTGCAGGACACATGGAAACGAAAGCGTATTCTGGCGGAACTTCCTGAATTCTTAGGAGACGAACTCGTGATCGCGATTGCTCAGGAGAATGAGACTCTTGTGGGAAAAAATATAGATGCAATCAAAGAGTTATATGGCGTAAGCTCCGGAAAAGAAGCGCTTCTTAAGCTCATGCGGGCGACCTCATTGCGCGCAGTGGTATTTTACCGAAATATAACTACTGACCTCCTTCCATATGCAGTGAGCCATTCCCGCTCGCTCATCGCCACAAATGCAGCAAGCATCAAAAAAAACCAGCATATTATGCTCAAACCCGAGCGTGCAGTACAAACATTTCCAAAGTTCTTAGATATGGTAAGTGAAAAGAAATTAATGTCACTTGAGGACGCAGTTCGGAAAATTACCAAAATTCCCGCAACGCTCCTTGGCCTTTCACGACGGGGAGAAATTAAGGAAGGTAATTTTGCAGATCTTGTAACATTCTCCTGGAAAGAAGGGGAGCGGGAAGCGACGGAAATTCGTATAGTAGTTGTGAACGGGACCGTAGCAGTACAAAATAGAGAAGAGAAAGGAACACTTAAAGGTAGAATATTAAGGAGTAATCACGAATGATGAGAATTGCAATTTCAATCATGCTAACCACTCCGCCCTCACCCTCCCTTTCCAAGAGGGGAGAATCTACGGGAGAGGTATAGCGATTACTCCTATGCTCAATGCTCCCCGCGGTCGCCACATAGATTATTTTTTGATAGTTTTGGTGACGGTGCTCGTCATTTTTGGCATGGTAATGCTTGTGAGTGCTTCTTCGAATTTGGGAAAGATACAGTATAATGACAGTTATTACTATGTAAAACATCAATTATTGTATGGATTTTTATTTGGTCTTATTGGATTTTTCCTCACCGCAAACATTCGTTACACCCGCTACCGTTCTTGGGCGCTTCCGATGCTCCTTATAACAATAGTATTTCTCATCCTTATATTTACCCCGTTTGGAATTCAAGTGAACAGTGCTACTCGCTGGTTAAAATTCGGTCCTATTCGGTTCCAGCCTGCAGAACTTTTGAAATTAACATTCATTATGTATATGGCCGCTTGGTTGAGTCGTCCGAACTCAAAACGCTCTGTCGCGCTTTGGAAGGGGCTCATACCTTTTATAATCGTCTCTGGACTTGTGGGAGGACTTCTCATTTTTCAACCGGCAACAAGTACTGTGGCAATCCTCCTTATTTCGGGACTCACATTATATTTCTTGAGCGGCGCTTCCATAAAATATATTTTAGGAACCGTTCTTATAGCAATCTTCTGTGTAAGTGCGATCATTTATGCGACTCCGTATCGGCGCGAGCGCATCCTTGGATTTTTGGAGCAGAATCAACATCAAGATACAAAAAATTATCAAGTGAGTCAGGCGATGACTGCGATCGGTTCTGGGGGACTGACCGGCAAAGGATATGGGCTTTCGTATATCAAAGACACCTTGCCTGCCTCCGTGGATGATTCCATTTTTGCGGTCATCGGCGAAGAATTGGGATTCATTGGGAGCGGAATTCTCGTGGCGCTTTTTGCGACGCTCGCGCTGCGTTTCTTCTGGCTCGCCCACCGAGCGCCGGACCTTTTTGGCCGCCTTATGCTCATCGGATTTGGAACAATTATCGCGCTCCAATCCTTTGTAAATATCGCCGCGATTTCAGGCCTCATCCCATTGACTGGGGTACCCTTGCCGTTTATAAGTTATGGAGGGACCGCCCTCGCGGTATTTATGACCATGACCGGAATTGCGGTGAATGTGTCGAAGTACTCATAGAAAATAGAAAGTAGAAATATAGAAAATAGAATGAATTCGGAATCAAAAACCTGTCAAAATTGCAAACAGGAATTCACCATCGAACCGGAGGATTTTACGTTCTACGAAAAAATAAAAGTTCCACCGCCCACATTTTGCTCTCAATGCCGGAGTCAACGTCGGATGGCGTGGAGAAACGAACGTTCTCTTTATAAAAGAAAATGCAATGCTCCCGAACACACTGAAAGTATTATCAGCATGTACGCGCCGGAAACTCCGATGCAGATATATGATCAGCAATATTGGTGGGGTGATGGTTGGGATCCACTCACATATGGAAGAGACTACGATTTTAATAAATCTTTTTTTGAGCAATGGAAAGAACTTCTTAAGCAGGTTCCTCTTATTGCTCTTGCGAATAGAAATGCGGTGAACAGTGAGTGGTGTAATCCCGCGGAAGATAACAAGGATTGCTATCTTTCTTTCGGAATCACTGTAAATGAAAATGTAAATTATTCGAATCGGATAGCTGGTTCTAAAGATTGTTTCGATTTATATCTCGGAAATAAAAATCAATTATGTTCGAATTCTCTTTTTATCGAGAATTGCACAGGAATACATTTTTGTATGTATGCAAGAAATTGTCTCAACTCATTCTTTTTGTACGATTGCAATAATTGTAGTGATTGCATAGGATGTACAAACTTGCGGAGTAAAAAATACTGCATATTGAATAGAGAATACAGTAAAGAAGATTACTTTAAGAAAGTTCAAGAGATTAACCTTGAAAATTCTAAAAATCTCTCTAAATTTGCAGCAGAATTTAAGGAATTCCGTAAAAAATTTCCACACCGGCGAGCTAACCTCATAAATACAGTTAATTCTACCGGAGACAATCTTTGGGGAGTGAAAGGAGCGCAGAATTGTTTTGACATAGTAAATGGCATGGAAAACTGTAAATTCTGTACATGGGGAGGATATGGATGGAAAGATTCCTACGATGGGCTGGGATGCAATGGCGAGCTTGCATATGAAGTTCTCGATGGCGGGTCAGTGAAAAAGTCTTGTAGCAATACATACTTTTCCACTGTAATTACTGATTCAATGAATGTTCAGTATTGCCATACCATTAGGAATTCCTCAAATATTTTTGGATGTATCGGCCTGAACAATAAAGAATATTGCATTCTAAATCGCCAATACTCTAAAGAAGAATACGAAAAACTTGTGCCGAAAATCATCGAACAGATGAACACAATGCCTTACATAGATAGTGTCGGAAGAAAATATGGGTACGGTGAATTTTTCCCTGCCGAACTTTCTCCCTGGGCATATAACGAAACGGTTGCGCAGGAATATTTTCCATTAACCGAAACCGAGGCGATTACAAAAGGATTTCGCTGGCGCAAACCGGAAAAAAAGCATTACAACGTGACCATTTCGGAAAACAAAATTCCGGAAACAATCAAAGAAGTAGGGGATTCTATAGTAAATGAAGTTATCGAATGCGCGCACAAAGGTGGATGCAATCACCAGTGCACTACCGCATTCAAGATAATCGACCAAGAATTCCAATTTTATCGGAGGTTAAACATTCCTTTGCCGAATCTTTGTCCAAATTGTCGCCACTATGCGCGGCTCGCGCAAAGAAATCCTTTGATGCTATGGACACGAAAATGCCAGTGTGCCGGCACCCAATCTGAAAACGGCATTTATAAAAATTCCGTGAGTCATCGTCATGGGTCAGCTCATTGTTTAGAATCTTTTGAAACCTCCTACGCCCCCGATCGTCCGGAGATCATCTACTGCGAACAGTGTTATCAACAGGAAGTTATGTAACACGTCCAATCCACACTAACTATCAAAATCAACAACGTCTTGCGATGTCCAAAAAGGGGAATGCGTAATTTGTAGGACATCGCAAGACCTTATATAATTCAGCAATGCCCCCAGATCAAAATTCCAAAAAATATCAAAAGATGGATTTGAAACGCGGTGTGGACTACATTGGCGTGAATTGTGTGTTTTGGTGTCACGATGGGAAAGGGAATATCTTGATGCATAAACGGAGCGCGAAATGCCGTGACGAGCAGGGGCGGTGGGATTGCGGCGGGGGGGCAATGGAATTCGGAGAAACGTTTGAAAATACTGTCCGACGCGAAGTGAAGGAAGAATACGGCGTAGAACCGTTAGAGATACAATATGTGGAAACAAAAAATGTGCTTCGAGAAAATGGCGGCACGAAAACCCATTGGGTTAAGAATATGCACTGGGTGCTCGTCGATCGCACGCTTGTGAAGAACAACGATCCCGAAAAGATGGACGAAATCGGCTGGTTCGCGCTCGATAAATTGCCGCAGCCGCTCCATTCGCAAATCGGAATTGAAGTGGAAATATTGAAGAAATACATAATAAACTAACAACTTATAACTAATGACGAACAACATGGAACAGTCGGAAAGAGAAATTATTCTCCCTTCTTAAAAGGGAGTACCCGAAGGGGGAGGGATTTCTTAGTATATTAGAATTGTGCATGAACTCTGAATCAAAAACTTGCCAGAACTGTAAACAGTCGTTCACGATTGAACCGGAGGATTTTACGTTCTACGAAAAAGTCAAAGTCCCTCCACCCAGCTGGTGCCCGGAATGCCGGCTCCAACGGCGGCTCATGTTCAGAAACGAAAACTTTCTGTATAAACGCCCAAGTTCATTTTCTAAGAAAGAAATTTTCTCCCAACATCCTAGCGAAGGAAATACGCAAGTATATGAAAATGACGTATGGTTCTCAGATCAGTGGGATCCCTTAATCTACGGTAAAGAGTACGACTTTTCCCGTCCATTTTTTGAGCAACTCAAGGACCTTTTTCTTCAAGTTCCTATTTTTGCGTTATCGGTTATTCGCGGGGTGAATAGTCCTTACTCAAACAATTTCGACGGGTTTAAAAACTGCTATCTCGTATTTAACGGAAATTATTGCGAAGACTGTATGTATGGAGTAATGGTAAGTTACAGTAAGAATTCTTTGGACCTTGGGGCCTCTTCAAAATGCGAAAGCTGTTATGGAGGATTCTGGTTAAATTCCTGCACAAAGGTATTTTTCTCTATACAATGTTCGGATTCGTTTAACCTCTGGTTCTGTAAAAACTGCGTGGGATGTAGCGATTGCTTCGGATCTATAAATTTACGTAACAAACGCTACCACATATTCAATGAGCCTCACACTAAAGAGGATTATGAGGCTAAGTTAAAAAGTTTCAATCTAAATTCGTATGCAGCTCTACTCCGTTTTCAGAAAGAAGTTCAAAAATTTTGGCAAGAATATCCCATGAGATATATGCAGGGATTAAAAAATACAAACGTAAGTGGGGAATATATTTTCAATTCCAAGAATGCTCAGAACTGTTACCTCATTCGCGAAGCGGAAAACGTACGATATTGTCAGTATATGGAAATCGGACCTCTGAAAGATTGCTACGACTACACCGTATGGGGAAGTGGAGCGGAACTCCTCTATGAGGCCTTAAACACCGGCTTAGGAGCATATAATGTCCGCTTTTCGAACGAATGCTGGCCGGAAGTACGCGATACCGAATATTCACTCTACTGCCAATCTTCTTCGAATCTTTTTGGGTGCGTAAGCGTGCGGAAAAAAGAATATTGTATTTTGAACAAGCAATATGCGAAAGATGAATTTGAAACTTTGCGAGGAAAAATAATCGCTCATATGAATGATATGCCCTACGTGGATATAAAGGGCAGAACCTACAAATATGGAGAATTTTTTCCTCCAATGCTTTCACCCTTTCCCTACAATCATACGCCTGCACATGAACATTTTCCCTCAACAAAAGAAGAGGCAGCGAAAGAAGGCTGTTTCTGGAAAGAAAATGAAAATAAAGAATATATAGCTAGCAAGAAAGCTTCAGAGTTGTCAGACACAATCCAAGAAGTTCCAGACTCAATAACTCAAGAAATAATTCTTTGCGAAGATTGGGAAAAAGATGAAGCGACTGCTCGGACTCACAATTGCACTAAAGCTTTCAAAATCCTACCGCAAGAATTAAGTTTTTATCGACGCTTTAATTTGCCGCTCCCACGTAAGTGTTATAGATGTAGACATCATGATCGACTTAAATTTCGCCGATCTATCCACCTCTACGCTCGCGCATGTGATTGTTTAAGAAATGAGAAAGGGTATAAAAATTCGAGCCAGCATTTTCATGGAAACACTCTTTGTCCTCAAGATTTTAAGACCGCATTCGATCCTCAATCTCCCGAAATCGTCTACTGCGAACAGTGCTACCAAAGCGAAGTATTCTAGTAACAATGTTACAATCTAAATGAAGTCTGCCTTCTATTTTCTATTTTCTAATTTCTATGCAAAAACTACGCATCGCATTCACCGGCGGAGGGAGCGGGGGACACGTATACCCGCTTCTTGCCGTTGCGGGAGAAGTGCAAAAGCTCGCCACGGGAAGCGACTTGCAGATGGATTATTTCGGCCCCAAAGACGCGTTTGCGGTGCTCATTACCTCGAGTGGCATGCGTTTCCACTCCGTCATGGGCGCGAAACTCCGGAACTATTCAATACTGCAAAATATCCTCGACGTGCCAAAATTTTTTATCGGAATTCTTCAAGCATTTTGGAAAGTGTTTTGGGTGATGCCGGACGTGATCTTCTCGAAGGGCGGCACCGGAGCGTTTCCAGTGGTCCTCGCCGGCTGGTTTTATAGGGTTCCAGTAATCATCCACGAGTCAGATGCAATTCCAGGAGCCACCAATATTCTCTCCGCAAGGTTCGCCACACGTATTGCGCTTGCCTACGAAGGAGCAAAGAATTATTTCGATTCAGAAAAAACTGCAGTGGTAGGAAATCCGGTGCGCCCCTGGCTTCTTATACATACGCCGGATGTAAAAGAAGCAAAAAATAATTTGGGATTTAAACCGGAGTTGCCGCTGACGCTCATCCTTGGGGGATCGCAAGGTTCCACGCGTATTAACGAATTTGTGATAAGCCATCTTAATGCAATTATCAAAGAAACTCAGATACTCCATCAGACCGGAGCAGGAAACTTCACTGAGATGCAGACGCTTGCAAAAGCGGCACTCGGCGACCTTGAATCATTCAAATCTCCATATAAAATCACTCCTTATTTCAAAGAGGATGAGGAATTGAAAACTGCACTCACTGCAGCTGACTGTATTGTTTCTCGAGCGGGGAGTGGAGCGATTACAGAAGCAGCGGCGTTCGGAAAACCAATGATTTTGATCCCACTTCCGGAATCTGCCCACGACCATCAGCGCGCAAATGCAAAAACATTCGAAACAGCCGGAGGAGCAGTAATTATCGAAGAAGAAAACCTTCTCCCTGGCATTTTTATAGGCGCACTCAAGCAGCTACTTACAAACGAAGAAAAAAGAAAGAAAATGAGCGCGGCTTCGCTCTCATTTGTAAAGGTGGACGCCGCCCAAACGATCGCGAAGGAAATCCTCTTACTTGGGGAACATTAATCTCGAAAATATAGAAATCAGTAGCAAAAGACCACGGCGCAAAAGCTCCGTGGTCCATGTGTATGAAATCTGATGGGAACTACTGAAGCCCCATCCTCTTAAGGGTAACCTTCGACGACTGCGGTGCCTTGATAGCGCCGGGTTTGCCGATAAGAGCCCCTCCTCGGCAAAAGCGAAAAGCGATCTTGCCTTCCTTAACGAGTTTCTCAGTTTCCTTCACCGGATTCGAGCCGGGAAAGTAATCCCGGAAAGCCTCGTTGAAGCCGGAGTACACCGTGTGGATCATGGGACGACCCTCATCGGCCAGCTTCTCGATCGCGAGGAGCGTGAACTGCTCAACGGTCAGGCGGTCACTGCCCGCGGACTGCGTTTGCGGAGAAGCAGACGCTACATTTGCCGTCGCTTCCGATTTTTTTTGTTTCATAATTTCTTTTCTGTTGCTCGTTACTGTTTCTGTTATGCCGTGACACCCATACGCTCGAGAGCTCTCTTGCCCTGCGAGAGTTGGGACTTGCGCTCCTGCCTCTTCGACACCACCACAACCTCGTCGGTGGTATCGACGTGGGCCCTAAAACGTTGGATCCACTCGTCGTGGTAGCGGTCAAGCCGATGCTTTAGCTTGATGACGTGGATAATGATCTCCTGCGCGTCATCAGTCGTCAAAACACCGTCCTTGAGGCCCCGGATAACACGCGAGAGGTTCTGGCCACTCACGAGCGTGAGCTTCGTGTATTGCTGACTCAAGTAGGACTTGAGTTGCTGCACGTTAGTGCCGTTCTGGTCAACCTTGCCCGCAAGGTTGCGCTGCAACGTTTCGAGCTTAACACCGAACTCCGCCGCAGCTTCGTGAACAGTTTTACCGTGAGTGGTAACAGCCGCTATCGCCTTCTTAAGGCGTGCCTTGTGAAGCTGAGACTGCACCTCATCGAGATGCTTCTGCACCAGCTTCTTTGGGAATCCGACAGTCGTGCTCACTTTTTCGATGATGGACTTCCGCGATTCGCCCGCAGTGAGCAATATCTGCATTGTGTGGCTGATATCGGAGGGCGTTGGTGGCAGGGCACCCCCGACATTGCGACGGAGCGCCTCAACGATCTTATCGGCCTGCGAGTCGAATTTCCGAACTTCGCAGTCGACCTCCTTGATGCCGAGTTCGATATACGCTGCCTTGCGGTGGCGCCCATCGATGATTTCATCGTCATCTTCGGAGACAAGCAACGGATCCAACTCGACATTGGCTCCGATCAGATCTTTCAGATGCTCGATGTGTTCGCGGTTGAGCTCGAGGCGGACGATGAAGTCCTCCCGAAGCGATTCCAGTAATTTTCTCACGATCTTCTTTCTCATACTATTTCTGTGTTTCTACTTGCTGTTACTGATTTTCTCTGTTATGCACGCACTGGTTTTGCCAGTCGCGCCCTCCAACCCTTGGAAAACTTTTCGATGTCCCAGAGATTCACAAGCTGCCCCGGTTTCGGTGCGTGCTTGCTTTCCCATTCCGACAGCGAAAAGGTCACCGTCGCTCCCACCGGCAGATTGCTCGGTCGAGGCGAAGAGGATGTCAGTTTGGTAACGACATACTCTCTACCCTTGCGGCCATCTACAGATGTCACGACAGCCTCCAATAGAGAAGCTTCGCTCATATGCTTTTGCTACATTGTTTTTGTTTTCAAAAGACTCATGCATGAGGAAACAACAGGTTCCCTCGAGTCCTACTCCTACGAGGGATGTAGCACAAGAAGAAGAAGAAGTCAAGATCGAAAATAAAGGAGAAGCTGGTAGAATAAAGCCGTATGACCTCGCATAAAAAAGAAGCGGTGCGGGTGCGTTTTGCACCAAGCCCCACCGGTCATTGGCACCTGGGGGGGGTCCGTACCACCCTTTTTAATTGGCTTTTTGCGCGACAAAACAAGGGTAGTTTTATACTTCGAATTGAAGACACTGATACTGAACGTTCTCGTAGGGAATACGAGACCGAAATACTCGAAATGCTTGAGTGGCTCGGGTTGAATTATGACGAAGGCCCCGAACCCCCTAAAGATTTAAACCTAAAACCTTCCACCAAATTCGGATCCGCCTCTGGCGGAAAAACTTCCGCCTTCGGCCCCTATCGCCAAAGCGAACGCCTCCCGCTCTACGAAAAATATCTCTCCAAACTCCTTGAAGAACACAAGGCGTATTATTGTTACTGCACTAAAGAGGAGCTGGAAGCCGAACGGCAGGTACTTCTTTCTCAAGGACTACCCGCAAAATACGGAGGTCACTGCCGCAATTTATCCGCCCCGCCCGCTGGGAAAAAACCAGAAGTAATCCGCTTCAAAACCCCGGAGGTTATCGTGGAATTTAAAGACATGATCCGCGGCAAGGTGAGTTTCGACGCCGCTCTTTTCGGCGACTTTGTGATCGCGAAAGATATTCACGCACCGCTCTATAACTTTGCGGTAGTGGTGGATGATCATGAGATGCAAATCTCCCATGTAATTCGGGGCGAGGAACATCTCTCAAACACACCGAAGCAAATTCTTATGCAGAAGGCGCTTGGTTTGAACGAGCCAACCTACGCGCACCTGCCGCTCATTTTGGCTCCCGACCGGAGCAAACTTTCCAAGCGATACGCGGAAACTTCTCTCCTCGAATACCGAGAAAAAGGATATCTCCCCGAAGCAATTTTAAATTTCCTCGCGTTCCTCGGCTGGCATCCTTCTCACAACGAAGAGGTTCTCTCGCTCGAGGATTTAGTAAAGCAATTTGATATTTCACGTGTTCAAAAGGCGGGAGCAATATTTAATGAGGAAAAACTTCTATGGTTAAATCGCGAGCATATGCGAAAGATTTCCGAAGAAACCCTCTCCAATCTCCTCGAACCATTTTTGAGGAAAAAGGGAATTACCCCAGACTCAAAGATTCTCCATGAACTCATCCGACTTGAAAAAGGCAGGATGCGAACTCTTGCTGAGTTTCCGGAATCTACGAAATTTTTCTTCAAACTTCCCGAATATCCACCTGGGCTGCTTCTCTGGAAAGACGACTCTTCGCCACTTGAAATTCAGATAATTCTCTCAAAACTTCGCGAAAAGCTCGCGGTAATCCCCAAAGAAAACTTTAATCAGATTACGATCACAAATGCAATTGCAGATTGCATTGCAGAGAAGGGGAGAGGAAATGTGCTTTGGCCTTTCCGCGCTGCACTTTCAGGAAGAAAAGCTTCTCCTGACCCACTTGATATTGCAACTATACTTGGATCGGAAGAAACCACCCGCCGCCTTGCTCATGCAATCCAGAAATTAGAATCTCTCTCGTGAATTATATAACTCGCCCAACCGCGACCATATCCTACTATAGGATATCTTTGAAAAGATATATAATAGAAGAATGGTGAGAATGCTAGGATGGGTTGTCTTGGGGAGCATTGGGATACTCTTGTTCGCCGCAGCAGAAGCGCACGCGGCCACCGCTTCATTCGGCTCTACGCCGGTCATCATAGGAGCGGATATTCTCTCTAAACTTCCACAACCAGTACAAAATTTGATTCGTTCGAGCCAAGGGCTCAATGAGCAATTAAAAATTGGTTCATTCTCGCCCCAAAGTTTTAAAGGCGGGGGAGAGCGCATAGGCGAAACTTTACGAGTAACTTTCCGGCAATTTGGTTTCATTATTCTAACTATTCTCTCCTGGATCGTTTCTGCAGCCACAACATTGGTGTTCTGGATAGCAGGAATAACAATATTTGTGATAAACTGGTATAGCACAACTATAAAACCCTAACTACCGATTTATTTATGCCGGAGAATAACTTACGAGCAAACGAAGGAAAAAACCTAGAGATAGACGTACAGGGACAACAATGGTTACGATTTCCCATACAAACTCATATAATTACAGAGAAAGATTCAATACTTGAAGTAATTAAAAAATACGCAGAGCCCTATCTAGAACCAGGCGATCTTTTATTCGTCAGTGAGCGAGTCGTGGCCATCAGCCAAGGAAGAGCATTCCCGATCAAGGATATACAACCCTCATGGCTCGCACGAATTCTTGTAAAATTTGTGCATAAATCCAACTTTGGAATAGGGCTTGGAAGCCCCTGGACGATGGAATTAGCTATCCGAGAGGCAGGAACCTCTCGGATACTTCTAGGGGCGTTCGTAGCAGCAATTACAAAGCCATTTGGTATACGAGGAGTTTTTTACAAAATAGTAGGGAAAAACATTAATGCCATTGACGGTCCGTGCAGTTATACGCTTCCGCCATACAACCAATATGCCAAACTTGGTCCTGCACATCCCGACGAGGTTGCTGCATCGCTTGGCAAAGCGATGCAGCAACCTGTAGTGATCATTGACGCCAATGATTTAGGAGTAACCATATTGGGGAAATCAGAAAAAACAATTTCTGAGGATTTTGCGAAAAAGGTATTCAGAGATAATCCCTTGGGACAATCTCAAGAACAAACCCCTCTTTGTATTGTGCGAGAGAAAAGGTCTTAGGGATAATAATTAGTCGCAAAACATATATTATACGACAGAATAAACCAATGCTTCCCCCTGGTCATATCGTTGCAGGATACCTTGTCACATATGGACTAATACACCTTTCTCACAATGCCCTCTCTTCGAGAGAAATAACTGAACTTCTCATTATAGGAACTGCTCTCGGAGTACTTCCGGACATAGATTTTATTCCTTTTTTCATTTCTCGAAAGTCTCTGCGGATAACCTCAAAAGATACTCATCGTAAGTATCCTACACACGCGCCGCTCGTGTGGCTTGTAATAGGCCTTGCAATCGCATATACGGCTTCTTCTCCATTTTTCTGGATGCTAGGCCTTCTTATATGGCTTGCCCCGTGGAGCCATTTTCTGGGAGACTCCATAGAATTTGGAGTTCGCTGGTTCTGGCCTTTCTCTAATAGATATTTTTCCATATTTGGGTATAGAGAAGAATATAGAAACGACTGCACAAATAAACAAAAACTTTTGCATCATTATTGGTGTATCGTGCGGCGATATATCAAAGAGAGTCCCGTATTCTGGCTCGAGATTATTCTTATTGTGACTGCAGGACTAACTTTATTTATTAATAGATGACCCGTTCCGTCCATAATGTACATTTTATAGGAATAGGCGGCATTGGCATGAGTTCCCTCGCGCAGTGGTTTAAATCTCAAGGGTGGAGAGTCTCCGGATCCGATACAGATACACGCAACATCATTATAAAAAATTTAAAACGCGAAGGCATTCGAATAATGGCGGGGCATTCTAGCACAAAAATTCCTATCAGTACTGAACTTGTAATTCATAGCCAAGCCATACAATATACAAATCACGAGCTCAAAATCGCCGCACAGAAACACCTCCCTACCCTTTCCTATCCTGAAACCGTTGGTTTTATTACTCAATATTATACGACAGTAGCAATTGCCGGCGCACATGGAAAAAGCACCACTACGGCGCTTACTGCACTCGCGCTCATAGAGGGGAAACTGGATCCAACTGTAATTATAGGAGCTACACTTAAAGAGTTTGGAAACTCAAATTTTCGAAAAGGGGACAGTCCCCTCCTCGTTCTTGAGGCAGATGAATACGGGAAGGCATTCCTCTATTATTTACCAAAAGTTGTTGTAGTGACAAACATTGATCGAGAACATCTCGAAATTTATTCCGGCCTTCCGGATATCAAGAAAAATTTCCTCCTATTTCTCTCGCGTACCTCTCCGGGAGGAACGCTCGTCCTAAATTGGGACGATAAGAATCTCTCCGCGATGCTTCCCGCGGTAAAAAAAATAGCAGTAGAGAACCGGCTGAAAGTTATCTGGTACTCTGTGCAAGATAAAGAATCTGCCGTTATTAAGAAAAGTCTCTCTATCTCTGGAGCACATAACCTATCGAACGCACTCGCCGCATACAACGTTGCAGTGAAAATATATGGAGTCTCTCCCAAAAAAGTTCTCGAGGCATTTCGTGCATATAAAGGCGCCTGGCGCCGGATGGAGTATAGAGGAAGTGTGAAGTGGAAAGTGAGGAATGATAAGAAAATCTCCCGCATTTCTCCATATTTATCACTCACAACTATGGTTTATGACGATTACGCCCATCATCCAACTGAAATCAAAGCTACTCTTGCTGCATTCCGAGAAAAGTTTCCGCACTCCCCTCTCATATGCATCTTTCAACCTCACCAGGCACTTCGCCTGCAAAAGTTATTTTCCGAATTTTCAGCCGCATTTGAGAATGCTGAGGCGCTCATCGTACTTCCTACATATCATGTACAAGGTCGAGATCATATAAATAGTCGATTTACTGCAGAGAAATTAGCGAAGGCAATCCATAAAAAGAGCCCAAATAAACCGGTACTATATCTTGAAAATCCAAAAAAATTAAAACATAATATTAATATATTAAAACTTTTCTCTAATTCCCTCGCTACTTTTAAAACTAGATCCCACATCCCAAACCCTATTATCATTATGATGGGCGCCGGAGATATCGTTCATTTCACAGATAATTTTATGAGAAGGGAAAAATAAGAAATAATAAACGTATTTCACTTTCTAATATTTTCTAATCTTATGTTTGACAATTTTAAAGACGGAGCGAGTTTTAAAGAAGCCTGCGGCTACACTATTGATGACGTGTGGTACCCGCGGGTGACGAAAATTGTTTCTATCAAAGCGAAACCGGCGCTCTACCGCTTCTACGGCGAAGCTGAAAGTTTCAAGGCTGCCGCAGCAATCACGGAGAAATCCGCTGAAGAAGGCACGCTCATTCACGAAACGGTGGAAGGACTCCTCCTCGGAAAGAACCCGGAAATCCCCACCTCAGTTGCGCCCGCAGTGAATTCCTTCCTCCAATTCCTCGATACTAAAAATATTCAAGTAGCTCCCGAACTCGTCGAACGGCGCGTGGTGCATTATGGTGAGCGATACGCCGGTACTGTGGATGCACTCGCCATCATCGACGGCAAATTTGGCGTGCTTGACATTAAAACTTCCCAGGCAATCTACCGGGATTATAATTTGCAAACCAGCGCGTATATGGATGCGCTTAAGGAGAGTTTCCCACTCCAAACGCGCTGGATTTTAAAAATTGACCAGATTCAAACCTGTAATGTGTGCAGCGCGATTCGGCGGCTTAAGGGCGGAAGGGAAAAAATAAGACCAGCGACATGGGACAAGCGATATGGGACAAGAACATGCGAAATGCATGAGTGGTCGGAACTCAAAGGAGATATCGAACTCAAAGAGTTCCCTTATTGGGAAAACGATTACGCGGCGTTCCTCGGAGCAAAGCGGTTGTGGGAATGGGAAAATGAGTTTTGGCTCAAAAAAATTGGATACTTACAAAGTGATATTAAACGAGGAGGATTTATAAAAGCTTAGAGCCTCCAATGCGTAAAATAATACTCGCCTCTTCTTCACCGACTCGGAAGAATCTGATGGAAAAGCTCGGCATTCCGTTTGAAGTAGAACACAGTCGCTACGAGGAAGATCTCACGCTCAAGCTACCACCAAAGGTATTGGTGCAAAAAATGGCCCTCGGAAAAGCGGAGGTAGTAGCAAAAAATCATAAGAATGCAGTGATCATAGGCGCAGACATAATTCTGCTCTATAAAGATGAGATCCTTGGGAAACCCCACACTTCGGAAACTGCGCGCAAAACATTGCGGCTTTTGAGTGGAAAGAAAAGTGTCGCCATCACGGGTGTTGCGATCATTGATACGAAAACCAAAAAGAAACGGATGCGAGCGATTACGACTGATATATTTTTTCGGAAACTCACCTCCCAAGAAATAGAATGGTATGTGAACACAGGAGAACCGCTCGACAAAGCCGGAGCATTTGCAATTCTCGAGCGCGGAATGATTTTTGTTGAAAAAATAAACGGAGACCTTACCAACGTAGCAGGTCTCCCCATCCCTACACTCATAAAAGAGCTGCGCCGGATGAATATTGAAGTATTACCAGCAAAATAAATCGAGGCCACCCGCAAGGAATGGCCTCAATTTAAATTTTGATCCGTCTGAACGGGTTAGGGTCGGAATGTGGATTCGAACTCATTCCGTAAGCGCTTCCGGTGCCGATACAACTCCAACGGCAGGACGCAAAAGAGATTGAAGATAAGAATTCCACACCAGAGGTGCCGGAGGTCTACGGGCTCGAATTTCCAGTGCTCCACAAGCACGTATTTCCAAAGGGGGTAGAACACCCCATCTTGAAGAGATGTCAGTGCCCAGAGGAGGATATAAAGAATGGAAGCCACCACGAGCGTGACCGCCGGCCACCATATCATCAGCTCGAATTGGGACGGCGGAGTAGGTGGTGATTCAGGTTCGATGATTGGTCGGAGGGGACGTTCGGTCGACTCTTGAATGGTGATCATAGTTGTAAGTTGTAAAACTCTCCTTGATTAAAGCAAACTCCCAACACCATGTTGGGGGTTAAAATC
>CAZKRG010000005.1:0-33945 GCA_964555255.1 uncultured Candidatus Saccharibacteria bacterium | reverse complement strand
AGTCTCGCTTATCAAAGAGCATTTTTCGCTAATTTGAGAGGTTTTTTACCTCAGCAAATTACGTGCAACATTGTAGCATGTCTGTTCCATTATGTCAAGAATTCTTTAGGTACGCAAATTCCTGTACAATGAAGGCGCAATGCCTCGGCTCTTAAAAAAATTTCTCTATGGTTTTGCTTTTTTGGTGATAGTCGTCGGAATCCTTTCAGGGATTTACCTTGTTTTGAAACCTCCGGTGACGCATCCGTGCCCGCAGGGAACTGCCTTTAATGGAGTGGCGTGCATTCCCTCCGACCTTAAGTCGCTGTACGTTTCGGATGGAGTGAGAATATTTCCCGTGGATGCGACCCATGTAAGTTTTGTCATAAAGGTAGTGAATGAGAATTTGGAATTTGCGGCAAAGAATTTTGATTACACGCTTACGCTTCAGGAAGGTTCTTCTACTGAGATACTCGACGGAATATCCTACATGTATGCTGGGGAAGTTCGTATGTTTGTGTTTCCTAATCGCGCGGTGAAGGATGCGCGTATTAATAATGTTTCGATCCAATTTTCTAATATTCAGTGGGTTCCTGCGGATTCCTGGAAGCGGCCTCAGCTCACGGTGCAGAATGTGGGAGCGCGGCGAGATCCTCGGACGGGTGGCATTGTGGTAGAAGGAGTGTTTCGCAATGAAGATGTGAACACTTTTCCTGTTGTGGAAGTAGGAGCGATTTTCAGAGATGCGTCCGGAGCGCTTCTCGGAGCGTCTCGCACAGAGGTGCAACAGGTGGTTCCTGCAAGTGTGGGAAATTTTCAGATACTCCATCCCGACATTCCTCGCGCGGACTTAAGCCGGACGAGCGTGTTTTTGAATACCGCCCGTCCATAATTTTTTATGCGCGCGCTCGATTTCCGGCTCCTCATTCCTCTCGGGATTCTTCTTCTTGGGGGATTTTTGGCAATTGGGAGCGTATCGGGGCATCTTGCATTATTACAGCTTGGGTGGAGTGCGATTGGGATTGGAGTGTTTGCTTTCTTCTACTTTTTTGATTGGCGAGAAATATTCAATTATTCTTGGATTGTCCCCGCGATTTATGGCGTTGGATTGTCTCTTTTGGTGTATGTCACTTTCTTCGGGCCAGTGGTACGGCAGGCACGAAGTTGGTTAATACTCGGGCCTGTGAGTTTCCAGCCGGTGGAACTTATGAAAGTAGCTTTAGTGCTCCTTTATGCAAGTTATTTCAGTCGGCGTCATGTGCAAGTGGCGCGTTGGAGTACCATAATTACTTCCTTTTTGTTGGCGGTGTTTCCCGCAGTTCTTGTGGCATTGCAACCTAACTTGGGATCGAGTTTCATCCTCGTGTCGCTCTGGTTTGCGTTCATCTTTATTGCAGGTCTCCCCCTTCGCCGTATTTTTATTACTGGTATCATTTTCCTTGTTGTGGGGGTGTATGGTTGGTTTCATTTTCTCTACGGATACCAGCGGGCTCGTATCATTAACATATTTTATCCGGAACAGAATGTACTCGGCATTAATTACCAGCAAACCCAATCAAAAATTGCGGTAGGTTCGGCGGGATTTTGGGGAAAAGGTTTTCGGCAAGGAACACAAGTCCAGTTGGGATTTCTCGCAGAGCCAGAGAGCGATTTTATCCTCGCCACATTCATTGAGGAGTGGGGGATGGTAGGTGGATTTGTGGTTCTTCTCTCCTTCCTCTTTTTGGAGCTTTGGATTATCCGAGTAGGGATGATCGCCGATCGTAATTTTGAAACGTTCATTTGCCTCGGTACCGCTTCCATGTTCGCAGTACAATTTTTAGTGAATGTAGGTTCCACCTTAGGACTTATGCCGGTGGTGGGGCTTACTTTCCCTTTTGTAAGCTATGGAGGATCGAGCTTGGTTGCTAATTTTGTTCTGATTGCTATTGTAAATTCGATTCGAATGCGTTCCTCATGATCACCGGTATATGGAACACTCTTTTTTTCGAGACAGGCGTATCCAACTCGGGGCAGCTACATTTGTGACGCTGGGGGGCATTATTTTTATTGGAGGATTGTTGCCGATGGTTTGGGGAAAGGTGCCGCCGCGGGAGTTTAAAGTTTCTCCTGGGGAAGGGTTTCGTGTTATCGTGCGCAACTTACAACAAGAAGGTTTTATTCGTTCCTCATCCATTCTTACTCTTTATGGGACGATTACAGGAGCAATTCCTGTTTTGAAGCCAGGATTATATACCCTTGCACCTTCCATGAGTGGGCCGAGAATTCTCGCTCTTCTTGCAACCGGGGCTCGGAGTGCAGTTCAAGTTACCATTCCAGAAGGTAGTTCTCTTTATGAAGTGGATAAAATTTTGAGTGACGCCGGAGTATTAGAATCGAATAGATTACTTGCATATGCCGGTGCCCGGCATCTTGAAGGGTATCTTTTTCCGGATACATATAAATTTTTTTTGGGGGCCTCGGTAGAAGAAGTTGTACAAAAATTTCTCGCAGCCTTTGCGCTCAAAGCCAAGCCGCTTCTTCAAAAAGATCAAGCTCATGCACAAGGAAATTTGATTTTGGCTTCACTTTTGGAACGGGAAGTCACCGATTCTGTCGACGCTCGCGTGGTTGCTGGAATTTTAAAGAAAAGACTTGCGGCTGGAATGCCACTCCAAGTGGATGCTACGATTTGTTACATCAAAAAAATAATAGCGGAAGCTTCTACTGATTGCTACCCACTTTCGCCGCTTGACTTCACAATAGACTCCCCTTACAATACATATCTGCGTGCTGGGCTGCCATCGGAGCCGATCGGTAGTCCTGGTGTAAGCGCGATTACTGCAGTTCTTAATCCTCGTTCTTCCCAATACTGGTATTACTTAAGTGATCCTAAGACTGGAAAGACCGTGTTTAGTCAGACACTTGACGAACAGGAGGAAAATAGGATTAAATATCTCAAGACGCAATAAAGAGGAAGAACCCCTTTTCTGGGAGCCTTCCTTCATGCGTTTTCGCAAGTTTTTCTTTTAACTAACGTTGCCCCAATTTATTTTTTATGTTTAGAAAAACTCATTTTCGTAGTGGCGTGTGCGAGATGAGTGTTTGGAAAAAATGTGGGAGAACGGTTTGTCGGGGCTGTTCTCGCGGGGAGTGTCATATACGTACTGAATATTAAATTTTATTCATCGCAGGTGTGGGATAGTTCTCACGCCTTGGAAGGCCTATTCATTTGTATGAATACAAAATTACCCACGAAGGATTTCTCTCGGTCGAAGTCTTTGGTCGCGCCCGTGAATTTAAATGAGGTGCAGCTGGAGTCTTACCGCTGGTTTCTCGAAAAAGGGCTCAGTGAACTTTTCAGGGAAGTGTCTCCTATTTTAGACCATACTGGAAAGGAACTTGCACTTTCTTTTGAGGGGTATCGTTTTGATGAACCAAAATATGATGAAACGATTGCTCGCTATAAAGATGTTTCGTATGAGGCAACGCTTCGAGTGAAGGTGTCGCTTGAAGAGCTTAAAACAAAAAAGAAAGAAGAGCAGGAAATTTATTTTGGAGATTTTCCCGTGATGACCGATCGTGGGACGTTTGTGATTAATGGTGTGGAGCGGGTGGTGGTTTCTCAGCTCATTCGGTCTGCGGGAGTGTATTTTACGGCAATTCCGTGGCGAGGACATAACCTTTTTGGAGCAAAGATCATTCCTAACCGCGGCGCGTGGTTGGAGTTTGAGACGGATATTGATGGAGTTATAGGAGTAAAAATTGATAGACATCGAAAGGCGCCGGTTACTGATCTCTTGCGTGTGTTTGGTATGTCAAATGAGGAGATTTTAAAAACGTTTGAAGATAAGGATACCGGAGCGATACGATATATCGAAGCTACTCTTAAAAAAGATGCAGCAAAGGATAAAGATGAATCTTACATGGAGATTTATCGGCGGCTTCGTCCCGGCGATCCTGCTACACCACAGACCGCGAAAGGGTTGATCGATGGACTTTTCCAGCGTTTTGACCGGTATGATCTAGGAGAAGTGGGACGGTTCAAAATGAACCAGCGGCTTATGCTTCCGAAGGATAATAAGAATCGGTTGTTGGAACAAGTGGATGTGATCGCTATCTTGCGAGAAATTATTGTACTCAATAATACCCTTGATGCTGAACCCGACGACATTGATCATTTGGGGAATCGTCGTCTTAAGGCAGTGGGGGAACTTTTACAGGGACGATTGCGGATAGGACTTGCTCGATTGAAGCGCATTGTGCAGGATCGGATGTCTACGCAGGTGCGCGAGGGACTTTTACCTGCGCAGCTTATTAACTTCCGTCCCATTGTAGCGGTGGTGAAGGAGTTTTTTGCTTCGTCTCAACTTTCACAATTCATGGACCAAGTGAACCCGCTCGCGGAGCTCGAACATAAGCGACGCATTTCGGCGTTGGGTCCGGGAGGACTTACGCGTGAACGCGCAAGTTTCGAAGTGCGGGACGTGCATCGTTCACACTACGGGCGTATTTGTCCGATTCAAACTCCGGAAGGGGCGAACATTGGACTTATTAACTATCTTGCGAGTTTTTCCCGGATCAACGAGTTCGGATTTTTGGAAGCTCCCTATGTGCGAGTTAAGAACGGACGTGTGATAGGAGAGATAGTGTGGCTTGATGCGCTCGAAGAAGAGCGCTATAAGATTACTCATGCAGGAGTGCCCCGAGACGCTGAAGGGTATATCACGGTTCCTATGGTAGAGGCTCGCGTGAAAGGTTCACCGGGAACCGTGGCTGCGGAAGAGGTTGATTTTATTGATGTGGCTCCCCATGAATTTATCAGTGTGGCGACTTCGCTCATTCCTTTCCTCCAGCATGATGATGCGAACCGCGCTCTCATGGGTTCAAACATGCAACGGCAGGCAGTTGGCTCCGTGCGGCCGCAGGCACCGTATGTGGGAACGGGAGAAGAGCAAAGGGTGGCGGAGCATTCTGGATATGTGATTCTTGCAGAAGAGAATGGGAAGGTGCTCGAGGCGGATGCGACACATATTAAAGTGAAATATAAAAATAATACAAAGACGTATGCTCTTCAGAAATTTAAGCGCTCTAATCAGTTTACATGTATCTCACAGCGACCGCTTGTCGTGAGCGGCGCCACCGTGGAGAAAGGGGATGTGCTTGCCGATGGTCCTTCTACTGAGAATGGCGTGCTTGCGCTGGGGCAGAATCTTCTTGTTGCATTTATGCTGTGGGAGGGGGCAAACTTTGAGGATGCCATTATTATGTCCGAGCGTGTGGTGCAGAATGATAATTTCTCTTCCATTCATATCGAAGATTATTACTGTGATGTACGTGATACGAAGTTAGGATCTGAACTTACTACCCCCGATATCCCGAATGTTTCTGAGGAGAAGCTTCGTAATTTAGATGAAGAGGGAGTCGTGCGGGTGGGTGCCGAAGTAAAGGCAGGAGACATTCTTGTAGGAAAAATTTCTCCAAAGGGAGAGGCAGAACTTACTGCAGAGGAGCGGCTCCTCCGCGCTATTTTTGGTGAAAAAGCCCGCGATGTGAAAGATACTTCTCTTACGCTTCCTCATGGAAAGCGTGGGCGTATTGTGAGTATCAAAGTATTCGACCGAGAGCAAGGAGATAAGCTTGAGCCCGGCATTATCAAGCGAATTCAGGTGGAAGTGGCCCAGCTTCGGAAAGTACAAGCAGGAGATAAACTGGCGGGTCGGCATGGCAACAAGGGAGTTATTTCCCAAGTGCGGGCAGTGGAGGATATGCCGTATCTTCCCGACGGAACTCCCGTAGATATTATTTTGAATCCCTTAGGTGTGGCTTCGCGTATGAATTTAGGACAAGTACTGGAGACACACTTGGGGCTTGCAGCGGCGAGATTGGGCTATCGCGCGATTACTCCTGGATTAGACTCAGCTTCTGAAGAGGCAATTCGAAATGAACTCCGAGCAGCGGGGGTACCGGAAGATGGGAAAATGATGCTCTATGATGGACGGACTGGAAAGCCGTTTGAAAACCGGGTGAACGTGGGCGTGGTATATATGTTGAAGTTGAATCATCTCGTGGAAGACAAGGCGCATGTACGGTCCATCGGACCTTATTCCTTGATTACTCAGCAACCACTGGGAGGAAAAGCACAGTTTGGAGGGCAGCGGTTTGGAGAAATGGAAGTGTGGGCACTTGAGGGATATGGGGCAAAGCATGTGCTTCAAGAAATGCTTACGATTAAATCTGATGACGTGATAGGACGAGCGGCGGCGTATGAATCCATCATCCGCGGAGAAATTATAAAGGGACCTAATATCCCTGCGTCTTTTAATGTGCTCATTAACGAGCTTAAGTCTCTCGGTTTTAACGTGGAACCACTTTACGACGAGGGGTCAGGGGAGGGTGGTATGGGAGCGAGAGAGGATACTCGAGGATCTCGGAGGGAGAATTTTGTTGCGTTACGTATCAGTATTGCTTCCTCAGATAATATTCTTGCGTGGTCCTATGGAGAAGTGACCAAGCCAGAGACGATTAATTATCGTACCCAACGGCCGGAGAAGGATGGGCTTTTTTCGGAGAGAATTTTCGGGCCTACAAAAGATTATGAATGTTATTGTGGTAAGTATCGCCGCATTCGTTATAAAGGGGTGGTGTGCGATAAATGTGGAGTGGAAGTGACTCGAGCCGCGGTTCGTCGTGAGCGCTTGGGGCATATTTCGCTTGCGGTGCCCGTCGCACATATTTGGTTTTTAAAGAGTGTTCCCTCGCGGTTGAGCCTTGTCCTCGACGTGTCCTCCGTGAAATTGGAGCGCGTGGTGTATTACTCGGCATATGTGGTGACGGAGGTGGATCTTATGAAAAAACAGGAGGCGCTTATGGAGTTAGAGCGCGAGCTTAAGGGTAAGCTCAAGGTGGTTGCAAAAGATAAGGAGGTGAAAGGAGAGGTGTCTTCGGCAGCAGCGGAGGTGCGTGAGACGCTTGAAAATTTGCGAGTGGGACAAGTTCTTTCTGAAGCTGAATATTTCAACCTCGCGCGGCGATTTGGAGGTGTATTTACGGCTGGAACTGGGGCGGCTGCTATCCGGAAGATTTTGGAGCGGATGGATTTGCGTAAAGAAATTCAGGCGCTCGAGAAAGAAATTGAATCCTCGAGGGGGAAAGTTGCTGATTTAAAACAACTCCGACGGCTCAAGATGCTCAAATCCATGCAGAAGAACGGTATTCGCCCCGAGTGGATGGTGATGACAACTCTTCCCGTGTTGCCACCAGATTTGCGGCCGATGGTGGCATTAGACGGCGGCCGTTATGCTACTTCCGATTTGAATGATCTCTATCGTCGTGTTATTAACCGCAACAACCGACTTAAGAAACTTTTGGAAATCAAAGCTCCTGATGTGATTGTGCAGAACGAGAAGCGAATGCTCCAGGAAGCGGTGGATGCCTTAATTGATAATTCGGCTCGTTTTGGGACGCAACAGCTCTCGGTACAGCGCCGGCCGCTCCGCTCGCTCGCGGATATGCTCAAGGGCAAACAGGGGCGGTTCCGCCAAAACCTTCTTGGGAAGCGCGTAGACTATTCAGGACGGTCGGTGATCGTGGTGGGTCCGAAGTTACAGCTGGATCAATGTGGATTACCCAAACGGATGGCATTGGAGCTTTTCCGGCCGTTCGTTGTTTCGGAAATTGTGAGGCAGGGGCTCGCGCATAATATACGCGGAGCTTCCCGGGTTATTGAGGAGGGGGGCGACGAAGTATGGGCGATTCTCGAGGAAATTATTAAGACCCGATATGTGCTTTTAAACCGCGCGCCTACGCTTCACCGACTTTCCGTGCAAGCGTTTCGACCTTTGCTTGTTGAGGGATTAGCAATCCAACTTCCGCCGCTCGTGTGTGTAGCGTTCAATGCGGATTTTGATGGAGACCAAATGGCGGTACATTTGCCACTTTCTGAGGTAGCACAGCAAGAGGCGAAGGAGGTGATGTCTGCGGCAAAAAATCTTTTAAAACCCGCGACAGGAGAACTTATTGTGAATCCTACGCAAGATATGGTACTCGGAATGTATTATCTTTCTCGCCAAGACTCGAATTATGAAGGAGCACCTAAAACAGTGATAGACGTGAAAGAAGCGCTCCTCGCGTATGAAGAAGGTATAATTACTCTCCACACTCCACTTCGAGTGAATGATCTCGATACTACTCTGGGCAGGCTTATTTTAAACGAAGCGCTCCAAGGTACCGTTCCCTATGTCAATGAAACCTTAAATAAGAAGAAGCTTTCCCATCTTATCGAGTCAGTACTCCACGCCCATGGCACGGAAGTGGCACGAGAGGTGCTTGATCGAGTGAAACTTTTGGGGTTTGAGATGGCGATGCGTTCGGGAATCACGTGGGCGATGTCTGATCTCGTGATTCCAAAAGAAAAGGCGGAGGTACTCGCTCGATCTGAGAAGACAGTGGCTCGTATTCGGGAACAATATCAAGAAGGATTACTTACCGCAGCAGAGCGCCGCACGCGAGTAATCAGTGTGTGGGAAAGTGCAAAAGCAGAAATTGCAAAACTCGTTTCCGTTGTGCTTCCCAAAAACAATCCTATTTATCAGATTGTTGATTCGGGTTCTCGAGGTTCCTGGTCGCAGCCTATTCAGATGATGGGGATGAAAGGATTGGTGCAGAATCCCAAGGGGGAAATTATTGAATTACCACTTAAATCCTCATTGAAGGAGGGACTTTCGGTGCTCGAATACTTCATTTCTACACACGGTGCCCGGAAAGGGACTACCGACACTGCACTCAAAACCGCGCAAGCAGGATACCTCACCCGCCGATTGGTAGACGTGGCGCAGGACATCACGGTGGCGGAGGAAGATTGTAGGACGAAAGAGGGGGTAATAATCCGCCGCGCAGACGGCAGAGAACTTAATCTCAACTTCGGTACGCGCCTTTTTTCAAGGACAGTGTTAGAAGATGTAAAAGTAGGTCGGCGGGTAGTGGTAAAAGCAGGAGAAATAGTAGATCGATTAGTGGCTGATCTTATTGAGAAGTCAGAAGTGGATGCGATAAAGGTGCGTTCTCCCATTTCGTGTAAGACGCTCTATGGGGTGTGCGCGAAGTGTTATGGCTATGATTTAGGAGACAATAAACCGGTGCAGTTGGGAGCAGCAGTGGGAGTGGTGGCAGCACAGTCGATTGGAGAACCGGGTACACAGCTTACTATGCGGACCTTCCATACCGGAGGCGTCGCGGGAGTGGATATCACTCACGGGCTTCCTCGAATTGAGGAAATTTTCGAGGCGCGACCTCCTAAGGGGCGGGCGTTCCTTGCGCCCGATGATGGGATGGTGACAAAGATTGAAGAGCGTGGCAATCTCAAATCGGTTTTCTTAAAGATTGAAGGGAAGAAGAAAGAAATAGAACTTTCGGTGCCGCGATCCGCACTTCTTTTTGTAGAGAGTGGAAAGGAAGTACATCGCGGCGATAAAATTTCCGAAGGAAACATTGATCTCCGCGAACTCTTGGAACTTAAAGGGATTTCGGAAGTGGAGCGGTATATTGCCAATGAAGTGCAGAAGATATATATCTCGGAAGGAGCGTACATCAACAATAAACATATTGAAATTATTGTAAAACAGATGTTTTCTCGAGTTCGTATTAAGGATGCGGGCGATGCTCCTGATTTTGTGGCAGGAGAAGTTATTGAGAAACCTCGGTTTTTAGAAGTGAATCGTGAGTTGAAGCGAGCAGGACATATTTCCGCAAAAGCGGAGCAAATACTTATGGGAATTACGCAAATTGCTCTTACCACTGAAAGCTTTCTCTCTGCCGCTTCTTTCCAAGACACTGCCCGTGTACTTGTGCGGGCAGCGGTTGAGGGACGTGTGGACCGACTTCGCGGGCTTAAGGAAAATGTTATTATTGGTCGATTGATTCCGGTAGGGAAAAGAGGAACACAGCACGAGCAATTTTTGGATGAAGAGGTAGGAGAAGAAACCGAAACGATCCCTGCAACAAGTATTGCTCCCGTGGAGGAGAAGGGAGAATCGAAAGAAAAATCTGACGAAGGCCCCGTCCGAGGGATAATAATGCGAGAATAATTCTTGACGAAGATGTAACCTTCAAGTACTCTTTTTGTGCTATGGATGAACTTAAAGAAGCAAGAGAATACGAAGTGGCATTCCTTGTACGTGATGAGGAAGCGGCGGAGCGGGTTGTCAGTCGGGTGGGACAATATGGAGTGGTGATAACCCGGGGAGCATTGAAACGGCTCGCGTTTGCATATCCTGTTAAGAAGGAGACTTCTGGATATTTTGGGTTCATTCGTCTTCGAACACTTCCCGAAACAGTGCAGCGGCTTGAAAAAGATTTTATTATTTTTGAGCCGGTGCTTCGGTTGCTCGTGATTCGTCTTTCAGAAGAAAAAACGGATGAAACTTCACATGCTCAGAAGATGAAAAAAGTGGTACGTCCGATCTCACGTACGGAAGCAGCTCCCGTAGGGGTGCTTACAAATGAGGCATTAGAAAAGAAGATTGAGGAAATCCTTCAATAGGTGAGAAGTTGATAAGGTGAAAGTCCTGATTTTAATATATAGAAAGTGGTATAGTATTCTTATAATCTTCTCGCCTTCAATCTTTTAATCTATGAATCTCAACAAGGTTTTTATTATCGGGCGCGTAACCGCCGATCCTCAATTGCGGACGACTCCTGGGGGAACGTCGGTGACGAGTTTTAGTCTGGCTACGAACCGAATGTGGACTGATAAGTCCGGTGCAAAGCAAAATGAAACGGAATTCCATAATTTAGTCGCGTGGGGAAGGACTGCGGAAGTTGCCGCGCAATATTTAAAGAAGGGAAGTGAAGCCTATATAGAGGGAAGGCTCCAGACGCGGAGCTGGCAAGACAAACAAGGGCAGTCACGCAAATCCACCGAAATTGTTGTGGAACGTCTTCAGCTTGGAGCACGGCCCATGGGAGGTGGTGGAACTGTGCAGCAGGGCGGATCGGCGGCAGGAAATTCTTCGAATGCAGCATCCATGCCCGAGGAGATCCCAATAGTGAACCTTGATGAAGAAGGAGGAAGCGAAATAAAAGAAAGTGATTTGCCGTTTTAATCAACGAGCTGGTAGGCGTATGATGTTATCTCCCTTGTTTATATTTGTATTTGTTGGTATCATTCGCATGCATGAGTATATTATTAGTATTGTATATATATGGCAAAAAAGAAGATTAAGGCAACCTTGAAGTTACAACTTGAGGCTGGGAAAGCTAATCCTGCGCCTCCGGTGGGGACGGCATTGGGACCGCATGGGATTAACATCGCCGAGTTTTGTAAACAGTTTAATGACAAAACCCGTGAAATGATGGGGGATGTGGTGCCCGCCGAAATCACGATTTACGAAGACCGGAGCTTCGGCTTTATTTTGAAAACTCCTCCGGCATCTGCACTTTTGAAAAAAGCCGCGAAGGTTGAGAAGGGAGCTGCGGATCCTCTTAAAGCGAAGGTGGGCAAAGTAACGAAAGCGGATGTACATGCGATTGCGGAAAAGAAAATGCCCGATTTGAATGCGCATGATATTGAAGCTGCGGAGAAAATTATCCGAGGAACGGCGAGAAGTATGGGAATTGAGGTTACCGACTAGCATCTTCTAAAAATCCAGTAAAAGCGAGGTTTTCCTAAAAATTATCATTGGGTGCCTCGGCAAAAACCGGTCAGAAATGACTGGTTTTTAGTTGCATCAAAGGCCGAAAAGTTCTTCGGCAAGGGTGGTCTCAAGAACGTCTTCGCCAAGATCGAGCCGCAGGGCTGGGGCGGACGCGAGGCGATCGGCGGCAGCCCGCGCGGTCAGAAACTGACCCGCGAGCAGGCGCTCGAGGCCGCGAAGGTTATCAACGCCTCTCTCGTGTAGTCGGTTCTCGTAGGGTTTGTGCCTTTCCCTTCTCGCAAGAGAAAAGAAATAAGAAGGCTCCTCACTGATCACTGTGGAGGTCAACAGAGATCGCACTCGCCAGTAGGGTTACTGGCAAAAGGGTAAAACCGAGTTTCCGAGAGGTTCTCACCAAAAACCTCTCTCTGTTCAGAGATGTGTATCTTTGCTGATGAGTCCGAAAGGACGAAACAGATGTTCTTTGAAAATTGCATACTATCGGTTAATTAAATAGCTACTTTATTTTAGTAGAGAGCGTGGAGAATATTATTTTTTACTTTGAATTACGAAACTCCTCAAATCTGATAAACTAACAACAGCTCCGAGCCAAGTCGCCGGAGCTGTTGTTCATCAATCAAATCCGTGGTGGTTGAGGAGTTTCGTTATTCACAGATAATCAGATTTTCTTGTACCGTGTCGTGCGTCCAAGTCCGATCCGCTCTATTTTTTTGAGTCGAAGTAATTTGCTGAGCGCCTGATTAATGGTGGGCCGTGCAATACTGGTGGCTTTCGCCATTGCTCCCGGTGATGCCTCCGGTATGGTCTGCAAAAATTCCCAAATTTTGAGTTGCTTGGGCGAGAGCAGTTTCTCGATGTTCTCTTTGGAGAGCAGATCGACGGCCATCTTCGCCTGTGTGAGCACAACGCTCAAAAAGAAATTGAGCCAGGGCATGATATCCTCATGTTCAGTGCGGAATGTATTTTGGCTTTGCCGCAGAGCGACATAGTAATCCGGCTTGTTATCTTCCACGAGCTTCTCATGGGAGACATAGGACATGTACAAATACCCTTCTTTTAAGAGAAGGAAATTTGTGAGTACGCGCGAGAGCCGACCGTTGCCGTCTTGAAACGGATGAATCTGCAAAAACTCAACCAGAAAGTTGGCGATGATAAGCAGCGGATGATATTTTTTCTCGGTGAGCGTTCTCTGCGTCCATTCCACGAGTTCCTGCATTTCTTTAGGGGTAAGATATGCCTTTGTGGTATCAAAAAGCACGCCAACCGATTCGCCGGCCTCGTTTATCATCCGCACCTGATTCTCTTGTTTTTTGTACTCGCCCCGATGTGTCTCGTCCTTCTCGACGTACTTCAGAAGTTCCTTGTGGAAGTGCTTGATTGTACTCTCTGAGAAGGTTAGCCCCTTCCAGGAATTAAAGACGTTTTCCAAGAGTTCAAAATAACCTTTCACTTCCTGCTTGTCGCGATCAGCAAAGGTTTGGATATTAATGCCGCGCATCAATTTTTCAATGTCTTCGTCTGAAAGTTTGGCGCCCTCAATACGAGTAGAGGCGCCGGTAGAGGTAATCAACGTTGACCGTTTAAGCCGGCCCAAAACTTGAGGGGAGAGCCGGGCTCCGGCGGTCCATTGCCCCTTGAATTCATCTATCTGGGCGATTTTTGAAAGGACATCCGAAGGCAGCCCTTCCAATCGGAGGTCGAGGCGGTTCTTTTCTGGATTTTGGAGGAGTAGTTCTTCCATAGGAATCTTATGGTTCAACTGTATAAGATTACATAAGATTAAGCAAGGGTAGGATTGATCTGATTAGATAATCTTACATAGTTCCCCGAAGCCAAGTAAATAAAGGGCTTATGATACTTGTTAACTATTGACAAAAGTAATTATACATGGTAACATATAAACGTTAAGATGGAATGAGATGAAAGTGGGTACGGAGAGGTATTGACAGAATAGATTGTAAGGTGTATAATATGGACGTTAGAATGAAGGTTGGGTAAGTAGTTCTTTGGAAAGGCAGCTAACAAAAAACTTTCTTTAGAGGAGAGAGTTCCGCCGAAAGGCGGGGAACCCGCGAGAGCGGGAGGGCGAGGAAGAGCCCGAAATCTTCCTGAAAAGGCGATTGTGAATCTCTTCTCTTCTTAAGAAACAGATTCCCAGTCGCCTTTTCTTGTTCCGAGCTTGTCGAGGAATTGTGAGAGATGGCGAGAATGATGGAGGGGAGAGAGAAATGAAGCAACGGGGCACTTAATAACATTGTTATTCGCCCGCCGGAACTTCTAAAAACTCTTTTCCATCATTCTCTCCGGCTCCCGCTGGAGGGAATTAGCTCTTTGTAATATATCTTGTTTCTCGTGTGCGGCCCCTGCAAGCAGGGGTGAAGACAGAAAGAGGAGAGAGACGTATCCGAGAGACAAGAATATCCGCGAATTGCGCATTCGAAGCGCGAAGAACGGATGACCTGAAAGCAGTTCTTCAAATAAAAATAATTGATGTGTGCAGCCGATGATTCCGCTTCTGACATCCTGATCCGGAACACCCTCCGAAAAGTCCCCACTGATTACGAGGCCGGACGGCACCGCAGCCGGAAAGTGCGGAGAGAAGAGGAAGTCGAGGCAACGGGAAAGAATCATAAACGGACGCATACATCGAAACCGTTCTCTTCAGAAGGAGATCGGCTGGAGAAGAGGATTAACCCACTTCGTCTCCAGAAATCTCCTTGTGAGTCCCCTAAAGGGAGGATCAGGGAAGAACCTTGAAAATTAAATAGCCAGAGTAGTGCGCATAGCGATTATACGTTCGCGGCTTACATACGGGAACGTCCGAGCTATGACACTTGGACTTTGTGCGCCTGCTGTCGCATTGCACAATGCATCTCGTGCGAGTAGGCAAATGGATTTAGATTGTGATTCCTTAAATCCGGCGGTCCATAAATATCCGAATTAACAAGTCGCGGAGGGACGGCCGGTGAAGAGGGGTCATACCCCGTGTTGTTCATAGCTTTCTGGTTCTGATTAAATTTTTCTCGGAGCCGGGGAGCTATGAATAACATTACCACCACTACCACTGCCGCGTTAGCGGCAGTGGTAAAAAGGAACGTTCTCGCTTGGCAAGAGGCCAAGCGAGAAACCGACCGGCGCGTCCGCGCCGGTCGGGAGCACTCCCGCTTTCAGCGGGAGTTCGGCAGGGTGAAATTCACCCTGCCGAAGGGCTTTGCGCTGGCGGCGTAGTCGCCGCCAGCTTCGGTCGAGATAGGCCCTCGACTTGAAACAAGAGGCCGCGTAATTCCGAGGGGAAGCTCCTCGGCGCAGCGGTAATGAAGCGCGCGGAAAATACTTCATGGGTTGCGAGCCATTCGCGCTCGCAAAGGGTTATCGAAGGGGGCAACCAGCGGAAACGTTCGTTTGCCCCGCCAATTATCCGGCGCTCCCTCGAGGGCTGGATATAGGCGAAAAGGCCTTCATAGTGGCGCGCGCAGGAAAGATTCAAATTTGGGTCGTGCGCACGGCACTATGAAGGCATTGGAAATTTGGTTCGCGCTCCGCGCCGCCGAGAAGTCGGCGCGCGGCGCGCGGGTGCTCCTCCATCTCGTCGCGCTTGCGCGCGACGGGAAGTGGGGATGGCACCTTGCCGGTATCAGACGGGAACTCCCGTTCTGATGCCGGCTCACCCCGCCGCGAATGAAGCAATATTTGTGGCGGGGGAAAGAGGGAGCCGGCAACCCTCCAAACCGGAACGGCAACTCCCGCACCGAAATGAAAAGCGGGAAAAAGGCGCCGATGCGCCTAAGAGCCTAAGAAAGGAGGAGGTCATGAGCGCCTCCGCGGTATTCTTGGGCGCCGAGTTAGAGCGCGCGTACGCCGAGATCCTCGGTGGACGCATGAACGGCGGCTTTACCGACGGCGGTCGGGATATTCTCCTTGACGAGGAGGGAATCTCAACCGTGCAGGTGAAGTCGAGCGTTCACTTCGCTCTCGGATTCCTCAAAGAATCCCTGCGCCGCCGCGAGTTTATCCCACTCTGTGTGGGAGAACCGGCGAGCCGCCAGGAAATTCTTACTTCGCTCCGCGCATACGGAGCGTGGGTCGGGTACGATATCCCCAATCGGGGAGAGGTGCTCGATGGAATCTGCAGGGTGAAAGAGCTCTGCGGCGCCTGACCGGCCGAAAGGCCCGAAGGATGGAGCCGACCTTCGCTACAGAAGCTCCTATCGTTGCTCACCGTTCTCAAATGGTGGGGCTCGCATGCAGTGCGTTTGAGGGTTAAGGGTTAAAAGGGAAAACTTGATTTTCCCCTCAATTGAACCGGAGAAGCGATTCGCCGGTTCATAGAGCCGGGGGAGTTGCATGATGCTGCTTTTTACCCAGTACTAAGTCCAGTTTCTTTGCTTTGTAGTAGAGCGATGCCCGCGAGACGCCCACGGCTTTTGCAAGCTGGGTCTTGTTTCGCTCCTCTGTCAGTTCTTTTTTTGAGCTTGGCTCAATTTCACGGTGAGCTCGCCCACCACTTCGCCCACCACTTCGTAGAGTTCCTTGCGCTGCTTCTGAAGACGAATGAATTCCGCCCATGACGGCGTACTGCGCTCCGGTGCCGAGCCATCCGTAGATGGTGGATTCGTGGACGCCATGGTCTTTGGCGGCTTGCGGGACCGAGACGCCTTCTTCTTTGATGCGGCGGATGATGTCGGTTTTCACTTCCGGAGCGATGCGATGTCCTTTCTTTGGGTTTGTCATGACGCAAAGTATATGTGAGTTCGACCTTTGTGTCTAAAATACCAGGGCCGGGTCAGATGCACGAGAATAGCTTTGTGTGAAATTGCTTGTTTTTAGGCAAGTTCATAGCAAGCTATTCTCGTGTGAGATAGCCAGTGCAGGTTCTCCCATTGATTGAATGGAGACAATGAACCCGTCCGAGCTCAGGCTCGGACATAGGCAAGAAAGGCCTAAGATGAAAACGCAGAAGATCCGTAGCAGCGGCCGCATTGTTGAAAAAATTCTCGGAGAAGTCCGAGAAGACGCTGGGCAATGGTTCGCCATCCATCAACGGATGGCGTTAACCGGAAGACCCACATTCTCCCTGTACTACCGCGGATTCCGTGGGGCGCAAATCCCGCTCGTGATTGATGAGCCGCTGGCAACAGTGAAGCGCGAACTCGGGGAATTTGCCAAAACCAACAACCTCACCAGCTTCGTGTATATCAAGGAGTTGGTAGAAGAGTTGCAGTACTCTCCCCGGTTCACTCCGCCTCCGCCCAAACCGAACACGCGGCTCTATCAGAGCCGTTACCTCACTGCTTGCCTCACGGCGACGGGTGTGCGGTTTACCCGCAAGACCACGACGGGAGGTGGCAGTATGATAAATGCCTTCCACGAAGTCTACGAGGGGGCACCCGAATGGAACGAGTCGTTCCACTTCGGCTGGGGCGAGGCGTCGTACACGATGACGCCGAAGGAAGTTGCCGAGGCGTGCCGGAAGTACCCGTCAGATGGAAACGAGCAAGCGTACAACCGCTTGTTCGAGGCAAAAGATTTCACGGCACTCACCCATGTACCTTATTGGGGTACGGTGAATTGCCGGGAAGACGCTCCGGACCGACTCAAGATCGTCGCCCGTCTGTCCCAAGTGTGGGGTAAGCGAGACGAATTGGCGCCGGAGGTGCGCGAGGAACTCGATGCAATGGAGAGAGCAGGCGAGCTCTAATCTCCAAAAGGTTGTAAGTGAACCTTCAAAACTTTCCTCGCGCGCCGCATCGCGCGAAAATGGGTTTAAGGGTTAACGGTATACATGCGGGTGTGCCACAACAATAATTTGGGGGAAGGCGACTTCTCCCCTTTATTGAGCCAGTCACTTTACATCTTCGCATGCGCGAGGAGGTGGTTGGTTCATTAAGTTTAATTCCGCCGAATGGCGGAGAAAGGAGAAAAGCGTGAAAAAGGTAACGCTTTCCGTCCCCGTTTACGGGATCCGGCTTGTTTCGGGAAAAACTTTCGGGTTTGCCCGGCTAGCCGACCGAGGCGGCGACGCCTTCATCCCTCCTCCTCTCATGTGGGAGGTGGAAGGGAAGGTTCCCCCTCACGCCATTGTGGAAATGGCGGAGAAGGGGCAACGTGTAGTTCGGTTCCTCGATAAACCTGAAATCGAGCTCGTCTGGGAAGGCAAGCCGGACGAGAAACGCATGATCGCGCTCGCACCGGAAATCGCCCGACGATGGGTGGACTTTAGGGAAGCCCACCCCGGCGACATCTGCGCGGTATCTGACTACAGTCACGAGGAGTTTTCCTCTCTGTGGTCGGCTGCCTGCGCCGCGGGCGAGGCGGAAAAAGGGAAATTCCTTGCCGAACTCGAAGTGGTTCTCGGTGATGCCAAACGAGCCGAGATCACATCTTGGTTTGAGCGGCTGTTTGCCGAATGGCAGAAAACACTGGCGGTCAACATCCAGTCAAATCGTGAGAAGCTTTTGAAAGAAGCTACGCGCGGGTACGACTATCGGCCGGAAGGTGGAGTAACGCACACCCCATGGTGGCTCACTTACACCTCCGCCGACCAGCAGGCGAAAGTGTTGGATATCTCCGGACCACTTAGTTACGAGACGAACCGTCTCGTAACTGAAGCCTTGGCCGCCAAAAAGGCAGCCGACGATGAAGCGCACCGGGTTGAAATGGTTCGACGCGTTGGCATCGCTGGCGAAATTCTGACAAAAGCCGGCAATAAAACAGCCGGTGTTACCGCCGAGGAGATCGCCGAGGGGTGGCAGTGCGGGGATAACAAGCTCGCCGGAACATTCGAGCGTCTTCGGAAAGAGCGTCTCGGTGCCGCCCTCAAGGAGTGGGCGGCTAGTCGCACTCTGAAGTGTGGCGAAATGGTCACGTCCCAAGGCGCGTGGTACGACCACGAAGACATCGGCTGCGGGATGATGGGCGGTGACTACTGGGACGTTACAAAATGGGTCTGGGAACCGTGGGCGAAGCGGGCGCTGGAAATAGCCGACAACGACTTGTCGGCAATTCCTGCGGCTTGCGAGCAGGCGCGCGTTGAAGAAGATCGCGCCGCTTTAGCGAGCGACATTTCTGCCATTCGCAAATGGCAGAGGGAACGTTGGCACTCGTGGCACGTGCCGACACCTAAGACGGAGGAAGGAAAGGAATTCCTTCGTCGCGTCGAGGCAATGCGCGCTCGTGCTGCCAAGCGGCGTAAAGAGGCCGAGCTCATTCTCGCCGGCCTCCGGGCTGAAGAAGCTCGTCGCGCGGCAGAATCGGAAGCGGAAGAAAAACGCTTCCGCGACATCGCAATCATCCGTCGCAACTGGCGGACGATTGACACTGTGTCGTGGCGCGCTCGCTCTGCTAGAAACGGCGGCCGTTCTGGCTACCACCCGGACGCTCTGGCACTTCTGGAAAAAATCCAGGGGGCACAGCGACGAGCGGAGGAGTTGGCTCGGCCGCGAAAAATGGCCGGGGAGCAAGCCCGCTGGAAGGAGAAAACCCGCCGCGCTGAGGAACAAACGCGCGAACGGGAACACCAATCGGCCGAAGCCGCTCGCCGAAAAGCCGCAGAGAGGGATAGTTTCCTCTCCGGTGGCGCGTGGGACAAGCTTGACGGAATCAAGCTGTAAAACTTTTGCGCGTTTTAACAGAAAACGTGCTCGCGCGCCGCATCGCGCGAAAATGGGTTTAAGGGTTAACGGTATACATGCGGGTGTGCCACAACCCCAGCACCAAAGGGTTTTGGTGCTGGACAACAATCGGGAGAGCTCTGCTTCGGCATCTCTCCCACTTCATTCAGTCCGTCATAGCGCAGAAGTACGCGGACTAAACGCAGACTTACGCGGAAAATGGTGGACTGATAAAGTGATCGCCATAGGGCTGTGAGTAGATGAGACGGAATCAGATAGGGTGAGCAGTGCGAGATTGTTAAATCTCTCTCCTCTAAACACCGCTCCTCGATTTGGCCATCCAGTCCTTTTGCTCATGGCCCTACGGTGAGCACGAATCTAAATACTTTACTCCACAAAGAATTACGAATCCACACATTGACTCTTTTTCTGGCATGGTTTACTATATTCCAGTCTCTTTAATGGCCCCAAACAAGTTAGTTGCAATTTAGGTGGGGTTCACAAGGATAGACCGGTCGTCCGGGCTACGCCTTGGGCGATTTTTTATAGAGGCAAAAACAATGGCGTTTCTTTTGGGGAGAAAATATAAGATGAGCCAAATTTGGAAAGAAAACCAGGTAGTTCCGGTCACGGTGATTAAGGCCGAACCGAATATGGTTTCCCTTGTGCGTATTCCCGAGAAGGACGGATATAGTGCAGCGCAAATCCAGTTGGGGAATGCTTGCAAGGAATTCCGAGTGAAAGAAGGAATAGAGATAAAAAGGGGTGATTCCTTGGACGTCTCAGTGTTCAAAGAGGGGGATATGGTGCGCGTGAGCGCGATCACGAAAGGACGTGGCTACCAAGGAGTGGTAAAGCGCCACGGATTCAGTGGAGGTCCTAAAACGCACGGTCAAAAGAACCGGCATCGGGCTCCGGGTTCGATCGGCAATACCACTCCGCAGCGGGTAATCCCTGGCCGACGCATGGCGGGGCACATGGGCGTGGATCGGGTAACCATCAAGAATTTGAAAATTGCAGGAGTAGATAAAGAGCAAAATCTTTTATTAGTGAAAGGTGCCGTGCCCGGCGCAAGAGGTGGATTGGTAGAAATAGAACTTAATAACTAATCATGAATCCTATTAAGAATTATATGAATATGATCCACTTTTCTCATAATTTTTTCTATAGTGATGCTTTGCAAGAGGCTGCATTGGTTAAATTTCTAATGGGATGAAAGTAGATGTTTATAATGTCGAAAATAAAGTAGTGGGAACCGTGGAGGCTCCAGAAAGTCTTTTTGGAGCGCGCTGGAATGCAGCGCTTGTTTCCCAAGTGCTCACCGCGTTTCGCGCGAATCAGCGGCGCCCGTGGGCGCATGCGAAGGGCCGTGGCGAAGTGCGTGGAGGAGGTAAAAAACCGTGGCGGCAAAAGGGGACCGGGCGAGCGCGGCATGGGTCTATTCGTTCCCCGATTTGGATAGGAGGAGGTAAATCTCATGGTCCTGTGAAGGCTCGTTCGTACGAGCAAAAAATCAATAAAAAGATGAATCGCGCGGCTATTTTTTCGGCGCTCGGGAAAAAGTTTCGGGATGGAGAAGTAAAGGTGATCGAAAATCTTTCTCCCAAAGAACCCAAGACAAAGTTGGTGGCTTTGACACTTGCCGCAATCATCGGCGTGCCCAAAACCAAAAAGTTTGACTCTCTGCTCATTCCCGCTGCGGAGGCAAAAACCTTGTTCCGGGGTGCGCGGAACTTACCCAAAGTGAAAACGCTTCATCCTTCCGCACTCAACGTGTATGATCTTTTGAATTATAAACAGGTTCTGATCGACAAAGACGCGGTCGCGTTTATGATGCGGCATTACCATCTCTCATAAGTAAACTGGAAACTGGTAACTAATAATATATAACTGAAATGCAGCAATTTCCGATTAAAAGACCAATCATTTCCGAAAAAGCTTTTTCTTTCACAGGTCAAGGAAAGTATGTTTTTATGGTGCAACCTGAAGCCACGAAGCCGGAGATCCGGAAAGCGGTGGAGCGTCTTTATGGCGTGCACGTAGCGAAAGTGAATATCGTAAACCGGCCTCCCAAACCCAAGCGGATGGGAGCACTTTGGAGTAAACGGGGAGCATATTCCAAAGCGGTGGTAACGGTGCACAAAGGGGAAACTATCGATATTGCCAAGTAATACAACGCCTACGAAAATACGAACATGTACGAAAATGCCAAAAAAATCAAACAGTTGCATTTCATATGTTTGCAGATACTTTTATGAAATCTTTTAGGCCATACACGCCTTCGCGGCGATTTATCACAACTGTAGACTACGGAGAATTAAGTAAGGAAAAACCAGTAAAAAGGTTACTGGTGACGTTGAAGTCGCACGCAGGAAGAAATTCTGCGGGACGGATTACCATGCGGCACCAGGGAGGAGGAGTAAAACGCCGGTATCGGTTGGTGGATTTTGTACAGGCCCGAAGGGAACCTGCAAAAGTGCTCGCTCTCGAATACGATCCGTATCGCACCGCGTTTATCGCTCGTGTGCAATATCCCGATGGAGTACTCGCATATATGCTTGCTCCCCATGGACTTCGTGTGGGAGAAGAAATTATGTCAGGAGAAGCAGTACCGCTCAAAACAGGGAACAGAATGAAATTAAAAAATATCCCCGTGGGATACCAGATCTATAATGCGGAAACGCGGCCCGGAACAGGAGGACTTCTCGCACGGTCGGCAGGTTCCTATGGGGAAGTACTTGCGAATACGGATGGTTATACTGATATCAAACTTTCTTCGGGGGCAGTGCGCCGAGTGTCATGGGAATGTTTTGCTTCACTTGGACAGGTTTCGAACCCCGAACATAATCTTATGGTGATTGGGAAAGCAGGCCGCTCACGGTGGATGGGGATTCGTCCCACGGTCCGAGGAATGGTAATGAATCCAGTGGATCATCCCTATGGAGGAGGTGAAGGCCGCCAACCCCGAGGTACGCGAAAACCGAAGACGCTCTGGGGGAAGGTGACCGGGGGACACAAGACGCGCAACAAGAAGAAGTGGTCGAATTCATTCATCGTGTCGCGTCGGCCGAGCAGGAAATAGCTTTAAGTCTCGAGCTTTAAGCAGTGAATACTAAAAGCTAATAATCTTAAACATAAAAGCTATGGCACGTTCTTCTAAGAAAGGGCCCTATGTGGATCAAAAATTACTTAAAAAGATTTTTGCATTGAAGCCGGGGGGGGCGCCTATTAAGACTTGGTCTCGCGATTCCGAAATCGCTCCAGAGATGGTGGGCTTTTCATTCGCAGTGCATAATGGAAAAGATTTTATAGAAGTACGGGTGAGCGAAGAGATGGTAGGGCACCGTCTTGGAGAGTTTTCCCCCACACGGAAATTTACGAAACATGGAGGAAAGATGCAGCGCGAATTAGAGGCTTCGCAAATTGCCGCTGCGCCTGCCGCTCCGGTGCCTAAAAATAATCAATGATCATTAGCCACTAATCATTTTTATGCCGCGCGCTTCTGCACAACTTAAATTCGTTCATATGACCCCCCGTAAGGTCCGCTTTGTGGCAAACCTTCTTCGAGGCCGCACAGTAAACGAAGCGGAAGCAGAATTGTTATTACATCCAAGACGGGCAGCAAAACCACTCCTCAAGCTCTTACGGTCTGCAGTGGCAAATGCAAAACAGCAAAAAATGGATCAGGCGAAGTTAGTGGTTTCTGAAATCCGTGTCGATCAAGGAACAATGTTAAAGCGATTCTTACCGCGCGCGAGAGGAATGGCAACCCCCATTCAAAAGAAAATGAGTCATGTACTGCTTGTGGTTGAAGAGAAAGAAGTACGTGCACCTCGATTCTCAATCGTGGTAGAGAAGAAGTCTAAAGCTCCGTCGCACCTGCATCGTCTCAAAAAAGAAAAAGGGAAAGAAAAGCAAGAAACGGTTTTGGAAGAAACAAAAACATCTAAGCGTGATAAAGGCTTCTGGAAAAAAATGTTTAGACGCAAATCGGTCTAGTAGACTAATAACTAACATGTGGCTGATGACAAGTGTTTCGTTATGCGTTATAAATCATACGTTATACGTTAAATTCTATGGGACAGAAAATTAATCCAATCTCACTCCGTATGGGGGTGGTAAAAAATTGGCCGGCGAGGTGGCTTCTCAAGGGCAATCACGGGCAGTTCTTAGAAGAGGACGAGGCTATTCGACGTGTGGTGAAGGAAAAGATTAGTCAAGCAGGGGTTTCCTCTTTGGAAATTGAGCGTACCTCGAACAACCTCCGGATTTCGATTCAAGCAGCTCGCCCTGGGTTTATCATCGGCAGAGGAGGGAAGGGAATTGAAGACCTCACGAAAGTAATTGAGAAAGCTCTTCGTGCGGTGCGTCTCCGTCGGGGAAAAACGGGGGGAAAATCTCCTCAAGGATTAAGCGTGAATGTGGAAGAGTTGAAGCGTTCGCAAATCGCGGCTCCGTATGTGGCGCAACAAATCGCCTGGGATCTGGAAAAGCGATTCGCGTTCCGCCGTACAATGAAAAAATATCTTGAGCAAATTATGCAGAATCGCGAAGTGAAAGGGGCAAAAATTTTCTTGAGCGGCAGGTTGGATGGAAACGAAATTGCCCGTCGGGAATGGCTTGCGAAGGGTTCGCTCCCTCTTCAGACACTCCGTGCGGATATTGATTACGGCAAAAGCACTGCGTTCACAAGTTATGGAACGGTGGGTGTTAAGGTATGGATTTATAAGGGAGAAATTTTTAATGAGAAAGGGCAGTTTGCAAACGGCAAAGATCAGAAGGAACAACGAGGAGGAATTCGGGTATAACTATTATGCTTATCCCAAAGAAAGTAAAACACAGGAAGTGGCAAAAGGGCCGTTCGCGCAACCGGAAAATAGAAACGCGCGGATTATTCCTTGCATACGGGCAGTATGGTCTTAAAGCGCTTGAATCGGCATGGCTTACGTCCCGGCAGATTGAAGCGGGGAGAAAGGCAATCACCGGACACATGCAACGGCGCGGCAGATTTTGGATTCGTGTGTTTCCAGATAAGCCCATCACAGTACGTCCCCCCGAGACTACCATGGGAGGAGGGAAGGGAAGTGTGGATCATTATGTGGCGAAGGTGCTGCCGGGCAGGATTATCTTTGAAGTAGATGGCGTGGAACCCGCGGTGGCGCGTGAGGCCTTAAAGTTTGCTGGGTACAAAATGCCTTTTAAATACAAGGTTATCGATAAACAACAACCATGAATCCCGTTAGAAATTTACAGAACGATGAATTTCCTTCCAAAACGATTTTCAAGTATAATAACACTTCGCGAAAAAGCGAAAGATTTTAATTTCTAACGGGATGAAAAAAAGAGAAGTGGAACAATTAAAAACAAAACAAGTTGCTGAACTTGCAAAGCTTATCCGAGAAGCGGAGGAACGATTGCGAAAATTAAAATTTGACTTAGCCGCCGGAAAAGTGAAGAATGTGGCTGAGCTTCGGGCAACGCGGAAAGCCATTGCCCGTATGCACACGTTTGTGGGAGAGCAAGTACGTGCAACGAAGAACTTCCAATAAATTACCCCATGCTTACATCTAAATCTAAAAAGAGAGTTCGAGAAGGGGTAGTTATTTCCGATAAGATGCAAAAAACGCGCGTCGTGGTGATTTCGCGTATGCGGAAGCACCACAAATATCTTAAATACTACAAAATTTCTACGCGCATCAAAGCGCACGATGAGCGGAATGAATATAGAGAGGGTGATCGAGTATATATTGAAGAAGCCCGCCCACTCTCGAAAGATAAGCGGTGGATAATTATTGGAAAAAGCAACAAGGAGCAAGGGATGAAGAGTGAATAACGTAACATGATACAAGAGAGGTCCATACTAAAAGTTGCAGACAATAGCGGCGCAAAAACAGTTCGCTGTTTTCGTATCTTAGGAGGTACGCGCCACCATTATGCCCGCATTGGCGATATTATTGTTGCCTCTGTGCAAATTGCAGAACCTCGGAAAACAGTAAAAAAGAAAGATGTGATCAAAGCACTTGTGGTACGTGCACACGCCCCGCTCCGAAGAGCAGATGGTTCCTATGTCCGTTTTGATGAGAATGCAGTGGTGCTCATTGATGCTAAGAAAGAGCCTCTTGCTACTCGAGTATTTGGTCCAATGCCTCGGGAGCTTAAGGATCAAGGATTTGAAAAGTTGATGACAATGGCAGAAGAAATTGTATAACATTTATGGATCTCGTAAAACTTACAACGCAATGAATTCTGTTCTGAAAAAGTTTTCCAGTATAATAATGCTTTACGGAAAAGCGAACTGATTTAATTTCTAAGGAGATGAATATCAAAAAAGGAGATCAAGTAAAAATGTTCAAAGGTAAAGATCGAGGAAAAACCGGAATTGTGCTTCGCGTGGCGCCAAAAGAAGCTCGCGTAGTGATTGAAGGTTTAAACCTCTATATAAAAAAAGCGCGTCCACGTACCGCAGAAACAAAGGGAGAAATGGTTTCTCTGCCACGCCCTGTTCCTGTCGGCAATGTAATGGTGGTATGTCCTAACTGCAAACATCCTACGCGAGTGGGGCACATGGTGACTGCAGAGCGCAAATCCATTCGTATGTGTAAAAAGTGCAAATCATCTTTTTAATTTGAATCATTCACCCCGTTAGAAATTATTATGAATATGGCCCATTTCCCTCTTTATACTTTTCGAGCTACAATAACGCCTTATGAAAAGGCGAGTGGGTTAAATTTCTAATGGAATGAAAAAAGAAGGACTCATAAATATACAGAACGGGGCGCGCACAGCGCTTGAAAAGATTGTGGTGAATGCAGGTGTAGGGAGATTAAGCAGCCAGCCACAGTTTGAAGAAAAAATCTTGCCGCAGATCATGCAAGATCTCATGAGTATTTCGGGACAGAAACCAGAGGTTCGAAAAGCGAAGCGTTCTATCGCTGGATTTAAGGTGAGAGAAGGACAGGTAGTAGGTCTTCGCGTAACCCTCCGTCGGGCACGGATGATTGATTTTTTCACGAAGTTAATTACCATAGTATTGCCTCGCGTCCGTGACTTTCATGGCATTTCTCCCCAGTCTATTGATCAAAAGGGGATATTGAATATCGGTATCCGGGAGCATTTGGTGTTCCCGGAAGTCAATCAGGAGATTTCTCCTTTTTCCTTTTCTCTTGGGATGAATATTGTGCCAAAGAAGAAAGATCGCACGAAGGCAGAGGGGTCGTATCGCACGCTCGGAGTTCCTTTTATGAAGGAAACTCCGCGTAAAAGATAATGCCAAAGACTTCTGTTATAGCAAGGAGCCGCAAGGTTCCAAGATACAGCACTCGCGTTGTGCGGCGCTGTTTTCGATGTGGGCGAAAGCGGGGATATATGCGTGCGTTTCAGCTATGCAGAATTTGTTTCCGCGAAATGGCAACCCGCGGCGAAATTCCCGGAGTAAAAAAAGCCTCTTGGTAAAACGCGATACCAATATACAAATGCATGCGAATGATATAAATAGTATGAATAAGGAGATGCAAGGATCCAATTCTCAAAATTGGCATTATTGGTGTCATTCGTACCAATTCACATAGTAGCATCTTTTTTATATGTATTACGACGCAATTATTAAAGTAAAAAATGCGCAAATGGCCGGAAAAGAATCCGTGCTGGTTCCATATTCCCGAATGGATTATGCAATCTTCCGCGTGCTTGCGGACAGGCGCTTTGTGAAAGATGTACAGCGAAAGACAATCGGCCGGAGAAATATGCTCGAAGTGAAGTTGAAGTATGAAAGCGGCAAGCAAAAGATTGAAGGAGTAAAAATTGTGAGTAAACCCAGCCGGCGCATGTACAAACCGTATGCAGAGTTGAAGCCGGTCCGTCAAGGATTCGGGATTGCTGTTCTGTCTACTTCAGAGGGTATTATGAGTAATGGAGAAGCGTATAAGAGAAAAGTCGGAGGGGAATATTTATTTGAAATCTGGTAATCCATGTCTCGTCTTGTGAAAAAGCCAATAGTTCTCCCTGAGGGAGTCAGCTTCCGAGAGGAAGGAGATCGGATTATAATACAAGGACCTAAAGGAGTAGTAACGGTTTTGATGCTTGAGGGTGTCTCAGTAAAACAGGAAGGGAATAATCTTTTCTTTTCCGGAGCCTCTCCCGCGTTGTGCGGTACTGTGTGGGCGCACGCAAGAAACGCTGCAGAAGGAGTGTCGAAAGGATTTATAAAGATTCTGGAAATTGAGGGTGTTGGCTTTAAAGCTGCACTAGAGGATAAAATACTTGTGTTAAACCTTGGATTTATAAATCCAATACGTTTCCCAGTTCCCGAGGGGATTACCATCGGAGTAGAAAAGGGAAGTATTAAAATTAGTGGAGTGAATAAAGATATTGTAGGGGGAGTAGCTGCGCAAATCCGTGCGCTAAAGGCCCCAGAGCCTTATAAGGGTAAGGGAATTCGATATCAAGGAGAGGTAATTCGTCGGAAGGCAGGAAAGAAAGCTGCTGCTACAGCAGGAGCCGTATAACATGGCAACACGAACATCACGCCACAATAGAGTCCGGGTGCAACGAGCGCATCGTGTACACCTCCGGTCAAAGGGAAGTGCAGAGCGTCCCCGCCTCTCGATATTTCGTAGTAATAAAAGTATTTACGTGCAACTTATTGATGACACAAAAGGAGTCACCCTTGCGCACGCTTCGAGCAAAGAGGTGTCAGCAAAAACTGGAAAAACAGAGGTGGCAAAACAGGTAGGAACATTGGTTGCAAAACGCGCTACAGAAGCAGGGGTGCGGAAGGTGATATTTGATCGTGGAGCATACCGATACCACGGTCGGGTAAAAGCGTTGGCAGAAAGCGCCCGCGCGGGAGGATTGCAATTTTAAACATACACTGCTATGGCGAGAAATATAACACAAATGAAGAGAGATGATATATATAAGGAAAAGATGCTCGATCTTCGGCGGGTAACGCGTGTTGTAGCGGGGGGAAAGAGATTCCGTTTTCGTGCTACGCTTGTTTTGGGAGATATGCGGGGACAGGTGGGAATTGGAATTGCAAAAGGAGTAGATGTAGCCCAAGCAGTGGCGAAAGCAAAAGCGGTGGCAAAGAAAGCATTGTTCACAGTGCCTTTGCATGAGGGAAGAACAGTGCCACACGAGGTTGCTGCGAAGTACAGCGCCGCAAAAGTGTTAGTGAAGCCAGCTCCTCCTGGGCATGGAATCCGAGCAGGAGGGGCAGTACGTGCCGTACTTACCCTCGCGGGAGTGAAAGATGCTACGTCAAAAGTGTTGGGCCGAACGCCGAATAAACTTACAAATGCCTTGGCTACAATACAGGCGCTCCGCCAGCTTAAACCTTCGCGAGTGAAGAGCGAAGTAGAACCTAAATCTTAGTCTCATGCAACTCCATAAAATCCAAAAAAATCCAAACAGAAAACGGAGCCAACGTATCGGCCGGGGGGGAAAACGAGGAAGCTATTCTGGTCGAGGAATAAAAGGGCAGAAATCGAGGGCAGGACGCCGTTTGCGCCCCGCGGTGCGGGATCTCATCATCCGGATTCCAAAGCGCAGAGGATTCCGGAATAAATCCATCGCTACCAAGCCATTTCTAATACAACTTGGAGATATGGTTCATGTGCTTACTCCACTTCGTGGGAATCAATCGCCGCTCGTAGTGACGCGGGAAGTGTTGCAAAGTGCAGGAATTCTTAAAGAAGGATACCGAGAAAGGATAAAAGTATTGGGAGGAGGGGTGATTTCATTTGCGATAGAACTTCAGGGAATTGAAGCTTCCAAATCTGCGAAGGCGGAAATCGAAAAGGCAGGAGGAAAGGTACAGTAATGAATAGATTCTTACAAATATTCCGTGTGCCCGACATTCGCAAGAAAGTGTTGCTTGTGCTGGGACTGCTCGTGGCATATCGGTTCCTTGCCTCGATTCCCATTCCTGGTGTAGACGCTGCTCGTCTTGAGAGTTATTTCAACTCGAACCAGCTTTTGGGATTCCTCAATTTCTTTTCAGGGGGGGGGTTAGAGCGTCTCTCGGTTATGATGTTGGGAGTGGGTCCGTATATCACTGCAACAATCATTATGCAACTTTTGACACTCATCTTCCCGAAATTTAAAGAACTGTATTATGAAGAAGGAGCTCAGGGACGGGCGAAATTCAACCAATATTCCCGGATGCTCACGGTTCCACTCGCGATGTTCCAAGCGTATGGTTTTTTAACGCTCCTTATAAGTCAAGGAGTGCTCGATCGGCCAAATCCGTGGAATTTACTTACCAATGTAGTGGCAATTACTGCAGGTTCAATGATTGCGCTTTGGTTAGGAGAGCTCATCACTGAAGAAAAAGTAGGGAATGGTATCTCGCTCATCATCCTTGCGGGTATTGTGAGCGGATTACCGCGGAATGCAAGACTCGCATTACTTTCATACACCCCTGCGAAGCTTGTGACGTATATAGGATTCCTTCTCGTGTTTCTTCTCGTTATCTTTGGAGTGGTATATCTGAATGAGGGGGAAAGAAAAGTACCAGTGGCTTATGCCCGTCGGGTACGGGGAATGAAGATGTTCGGGGGAGTATCAAGTTACTTGCCGCTTAAAGTGAATCAAGCAGGTATGATCCCACTGATTTTCGCAATTTCAGTGTTACTTTTCCCACAATTTATTGCACAGGTGACGACTGCGTTTGCGCCGAGCATTGGAGTAAAATTAAATGGGCTCGTCACGCAAGTTTTGAGTAATCAACTCCTTTACGGAATTATCTATTTCTTCTTAGTGTTTGCATTTACCTATTTTTATACCTCGATTACATTCAATCCTTCTGAGGTAGCCAAGAATCTCCAACGGGGAGGAGGGTTTATTCCAGGGATGCGGCCAGGGCAAATGACGGAAGAATATTTCTCAAAAACAGTGAGTCGGGTAACGTTTTTTGGAGCAATATTTTTGGGATTGATTGCGGTGCTTCCCATTATTATCCAAGCGATGACGGGAGTTGCGGTGCTTACCGTAAGCGGCACGGCGCTTCTTATTGTGGTGGCAGTGGCGCTCGAGACGATGCGGCAGATTGATTCGCAGCTCACCATACGCGAGTACGAAAGGATACAATAAGTGTAATACTAATGTAGCATGCGAATGATACGAATAGTGCGAATATTTTTCAATTCGTATTATTTGTAGCATTAGTACAATTCGTATTAGTATTATTATTATGAACTACGATGTGATTTTTATATTTGGGCCACAGGGTTCAGGGAAGGGAACTCAATCTCAGCTTTTAGCGCAGAAGCTGGGATTTTTTTACTGGGATATGGGCGCTATCTTGCGAGCAGAGCGGGAGTTCGTGCTCGCTGATGGGAAAACAGTGGGGAGCATTGTAGACCCAGGAAGCTATTTGAATGACGCCCAGTTGTTTCAGATAATAGAAAAAAGAATCGGAGAACTCCCAGAATACCAAGGGGTGATTTTTGATGGAGTGCCCCGAAGCATCGGCCAAGCCGAATTTATGCTGAACCTCATGAAAAAGAGAGGAGTAAGAAATTTCCTTACGATGTTTCTCACGTTGCCCAGAGAAGAGTCTGTGAAGCGGCTTTTACTTCGGGCGACAAAAGAAAAAAGAGCCGATGACACTCCAGAAGGAATTAATCGTCGGTTGCAATGGTACGAGGAAGTGATTCTTCCCACACTCGAGTATCTTAAAAAATACACCACGTTCATAGAGATTGATGGCCGCCCGCCAATTTCAGAGGTGACATGTCTCATCGATAAAGCGTTGGGTTTAGAAAATGCCTAAGAAACCCGTATTCAATTTAATTCTCTTGGGAGATCCCACTGCGGGGAAAGCTACTCAAGCGGTGCGACTATTGAAGGAATATTCGTTTCTCCAGGAGTTTGATTTGGGGGCATGGTTGCGCAGCTTAAAGACGGATAAGGTCGAAGAGCAGAGAATTAAAATGATCACCGGAAAGGGAATCCTTGTTCCCACACAATTTGCGCGTGCAAAATTCAAGGAAGTAATCTTTTCCACCCCTCCTTCAAAAGGTATCTTTTTCGATGGGAACCCAAAAATGCTGGGCGAAGCAAAACTTATCTACAAGTGGATGAAAGAGGCGAAACGTACTGATCCGCTCGTGATATACCTCTCAATTCCGCGACGAGAGATATTAAAACGTTTGGGGATCCGAGAGGCAAACGAGGGACGAGCGGACGATCGGCTGCAATCGCTGAAAAACCGTCTCAAATATTATGCGAGAGATATTCCCGCAGTGGTGCGCTTTTTTAAAAAACATTATTCTTTTAAAAAAATTTCCGGGCTTGGTACGCGCGCAGAAGTGTATAAGCGATTGATTACTCATATTAAAAAGGAACTCAAGTCGTGATACTAGCATGCACATACATGCGAATGATACGAATCATACAGATATTGAAAAAATTTCATATGTATAAAAACTCTTTATTCGTACAATTTGTATCATTTGTTTATTGGCATCATGCTTAAAACGCCCGCAGAGATAGAAATAATGGCGGAGGGAGGAAAAATCCTCGGCAACATGTTGAGAGAGCTTGGAAAGAATGTACATATAGGGATGCACACCGAGGAGCTTGAGTATCAGGCGCGGGAATGTCTAGAAAAAGCAGGAGCGACTTCAGCGTTTTTGGGATACCGAGTTCCGGGGAGTGATATAAAATATCCAGCAGTGTTGTGTATATCAATAAACGAAACAGTGGTGCATGGAATCCCTTCCACATATTCCATCCAAGAAGGAGATGTGGTGAAAATTGATGCGGGCCTCAAGTGGGGGGGGTGGTATGTGGATGCGGCCCGGACAGTAATTGCGGGGGAGGGCACAGAAGAAGCAAAGCGACTCTTGAAAGTGACCGAAGAAGCGCTCCATGAGGGGATTCGCGCTGCGCGTTCAGGAAATACTTTAGGAGATGTGGGTGCTGCGATTGCAAAACGAGTACACCACGCAGGTTTTTCAGTGGTAGAAAAGCTGTGTGGGCATGGCATCGGTCGGGCGCTCCATGAGGATCCTTCCGTATTAAATGTAGGTGTCCCAGGAAAAGGGGAGGAACTTATTGAAGGAATGGTGTTGGCAATCGAGCCGATGGTGGCGATAGGGTCGGGGAGAGTGCGGCAACTCCCTGACGGAAGCGTGACAGTCGCCGACGGGAGCCTCTCCGCTCATTTTGAGCATACGGTGGCGATCACAAAAAAGGGGCCGAAGGTGCTTACACAGTGATCCTCATTTTTAAGTTTCGAGAGGTAATGTATGAGAGGGGTTCTTCATTAAAATCACAACTTTGGTACGTGATACTTGATACTCGAGAATTACTCTCATGTCCCCTTTTCTCTCTATAATCATTCCGGCATATAACGAAGCTAAGCGGTTGCCGCGTACTCTGAGCGCGGTTGCTGAATGGCTGCGTACAAAAAGGTTTTCGTACGAAATATTGGTAGTAAATGACGGTTCACGCGACACTACCACTGCCTATGTGGAGGAAATGGCGCGGGCAGTGCCTTCTCTTCAACTTCTCGACAATGTGCAGAACCGAGGGAAGGGCGCAGTGGTGCGGCAGGGGATGCTTGCGGCAAAAGGAGAAATAAGACTTTTTATGGACGCGGACAACTCGACATCCGTCGATCACCTTGACAGGATACTCCCGCTTTTCAAAAAGAAAAACAGAAAATATGATGTAGTAATTGCCTCGCGGGCGATTCCTGGCGCACTCCTCGATCCTCCCCAACCGTTCTATCGCCAGCTTGCAGGAAAAGGATTAAACCTTTTTGCCCAAATGCTTCTCCTCCCCGGAATATGGGATACCCAATGCGGTTTTAAAACCTTTACTGCTCCGGCGGCGGAAGCAATATTCTCCCGCGCAGAAATAAATGGTTGGGCATTCGATGTAGAGATATTGGCACTTGCCCGGGCCCTTGGTTTACATATAGGGCAAGTGCCGGCATATTGGAAAAACGATGCTGCTACCCACGTGCCTCTCTCCGCAGGCTTGCGTTTTATTGCCGAGGCGATTACAATCCGCGTAAGGCTTTGGACGGACACATATCATATCCGTGCCGAGCATACATCATTATCATGCCCATCCAATATCACCTCTCCAAAGGGCGATACGAAGAGTTAAAAAAAGAACTAGAAAATTTGAAAGGTGAAGGACGTACTGATGTGGCAGAGAAGTTAAAGCGAGCGAAAGAGTACGGAGATCTTTCGGAGAATGCCGAGTATGCGGAAGCGCGCGAAGAACAGAATTTGATCGAGAACCGAATTTTTGAGTTAGAGGAACTTTTAAAGAAGGCAATTATTCTTTCCGAAGAAGGAGCAAAAGGAGGCGACGTGGTACGTGTGGGATGCACGGTCACAGTGGCAAAGAGCGGGAAAGAAATGAAGTATGTGATTGTGGGTCCCTACGATGCAAAACCCGAGGAGGGAAAAATCTCCGATCAATCTCCGCTGGGGCAGGCATTTTTAGGGCATAAAGAAGGAGAAGAAGTGATGGTATTTACGCCATCAGGAAAATCGAAGTTCGAGATCAGGAAGGTGGAATAAGTCACAATTTTCTGTTTTCGGCGCTCTTTTTGATATACTGATTTCATAGATTCAGTATTATGAAATCTCCCAATCCTTCTTCGAAAGAGGGTTCCCCCCTCCCGTACCTCATGCCCTCCCGAGGAGGCTCCACCCTCCCGTGCAACGTGCCCTCCGAAGAAGGTTTTACATTGATCGAAC
>CAZKRG010000004.1:0-44730 GCA_964555255.1 uncultured Candidatus Saccharibacteria bacterium | reverse complement strand
GGCTCGAGGATGTGAGTTTTTCCCGGCCCAGGAAAGATCTTGCGTGGGGAATTCCGGTGCCGCACGATGGTACGCAGACCATTTATGTGTGGGCGGATGCGCTGACGAATTATCTTTCTGGCGCAGGATATCCCGATGAACGATATAAAGAATATTGGCCTCCGGATGCGCAGGTTATAGGAAAGGACATTTTGCGTTTCCACGCGGCGATTTGGCCCGGGATGCTTCTTTCCGCTGGGCTTCCACTCCCCAAGAAGCTTTTTGTACATGGATTTATCACCGTGGAGGGTCAGAAAATGTCCAAGACGCTTGGCAACGTGATTGATCCGAAGGCGTTAGTAGAGAGACGCGGCACGGACCCGGTACGATACTATCTTCTTCGCGAAATTCCCACAGGAGAGGATGGTGATTGGAGCGAGGCGAAATTTAAGGAACGGTACAATGCCGATCTTGCGAATGGGCTTGGTAATTTTGCGGCGCGGGTGATCGCGCTTGCGGCTCGGGAAAAGAAGATCCGGCGCGCGCATGATGTGCCGAGGGAGATTTTTGCCCGTGTACAAGAAACTCGCAAAGAAGTGGCTTTGAAAATTGATTCGTTTCGTTTTCATGAAGCGCTTGCGGCGCTTTGGGAGCTCATTGCATTCGGCGACGAATATGTGAACGCGAAAGAACCCTGGAAGATTGAAGACAAAGCGCAGCGGGGCGAGGTGGTATTTGCGCTCCTTTCTCTTTTGAGCGAAGTGGGGGAGATGCTTGCGCCATTTCTCCCGGCTACTGCAGAGAAAATTTTGAATTCCATGGAGTGGAATAGTGACACTGATACGATACAAATCAATCGAGGCCCGGCGCTGTTTCCGAGGATGGAATAAAATCGATGCGTCGCTCATCTTTTTCGAAATCCTCGTGCCGCTGGCAAAGCCTTTGGCGACGCACGGCCGTCCCATCATGGCGGGACACCTCCTTTAAAAAAGGAGGAATTATTCTCCCTTTCGTAAAGGGAGGGGACCGCTTTGTGGTGAGGGATTTAATTTTTTATTATGAAGTTTTTTGACTCACATACCCACGTCCAGTTTGCTGCGTATGATGCTGACCGAGAAGTGGTAATTGAACGTGCCGTCGATGCCGAAGTGGGCATGATTAATGTTGGCACGCAGCAGGACACGTCAAAGCGAGCGGTAAAGCTTGCGGAGCAATACCCAGGGCTTTATGCGGCAATTGGGCTTCATCCGATTCATACTGAGAAGTCCTTCCATGATGTAGACGAGCTTGGTGGGTCGGAGGATTCCAAGGGGTTCACGAGCCGAGGAGAGATATTTTCTTTCGATAATTATCTTGCACTTGCCGAACATCCTAAAACGGTGGCGATAGGCGAATGCGGACTAGATTATTTCCGATTGAGCGAGGAGACGAAAGTTAAACAGCAGGAAGCCTTTGTAGGGCAAATTGAGCTTGCGAAAAAAGTAGGAAAGCCGCTTATGATTCACTGCCGCGATGCGTTTCCGGATTTGATTGCACTCCTCACTTCTCACTTATCACTTTTACCTTCTCCGCCTGGAGTAATTCACTTCTTCACCGGCACGCTCAAAGAGGCAAAGCAACTTCTCGAAATGGGATTTGCGTTTACCTTTGGGGGAGCGATTACTTTCCCGCCGAAGAAAAATCAGTCCGAGGGTTCCTACGATGCAGTGATTCGTATGCTCCCGCTCGATCGAATTCTCTCCGAAACCGATGCGCCGTATGTGGCGCCAGTTCCTTACCGTGGTAAGCGCAACGAGCCGGCGTATGTAGTGGAGGTCGTGAAGCGTCTTGCAGCACTCAAAGGGATTTCTCCAGAAGAAATGGCCACTATCACTGTGGCGAACGCGAAACGGATATTTGGAGTATAAAAAGCGCCAGCGACGAGTCCGGACAAGTCGTTGGCGCAGTTAGCTCAGGCGGATGGGATTAGCGGGAATTCCTTCGCGCGCCATTACCCACGCAGTCGGGTATTTACCTCGCGCAGAAACTTTACCATGGTCGGGTTGTGCGGTGTTGAACCGCAATACGACTCGATCCACTTTCATGGACTGGCAATCTAAATACCTGCAACACTGCAAGCAAGCGTTATTTACCGCTTTTTGGGAGAGCTGCAATTTTCATAACACAGGTTTTATATAGAGACAATCTTTCGCTGAGGCGGAGTAGTAATTATTACTTTATTTACCGAGTTGATGTAGAAATTGATTTCGCTACGGATGCCGAATTTGTTTTTGAGATAAATCCCGGGTTCGATCGTGTAGCCCACATTTTTTTCGAGCGGGTGGCGGAAACGGCGTGTGAGGTTTACTCCTTTCCCGTGCGGAGAGGTGAAGCCGAGGCAATGCCCTGTGCCGTGGATAAATTTTTTGCCGTAGCCGGCATTTATGATCACGTCTCGCGTCACTTTGTCCATTTCCGCGCCTGTAGGGATTTTCCCTTTCTGTAGAGATTTTTGAAGATGATTAAGGCAGGAATCACGGGCGCGGAGGACAATATTGAATACCTTTTGAATTTTTTGTGGTACTTTTTTGCCGTGATATGCAATCCAAGTGATGTCAGCGAATGGAGAGCGAGTTTTGTTTAATTTAGCCCAAATATCGAGGAGAATGAGCGTGTTAGGTTTGAGCTTTGAGCTTTTTGTGCGCGGAGGAAAATAATGGGGAATCGCGGTGTGCGCATTGAATCCCACGATTTGTACATTGAACGGCTTGGGAGAGATGAGTCCTGCTTTTTTAAATTCTTTCTGCACAAATTGCTCGATTTCGTGTTCGTTTGTGTCTGGATGGGAGCGGATATAATTCCATACCTCGCCCGTGATCTGTGTGAGTAATTCTCCTGCGTGCGTGTGTCGATCAATTTCTTTTTTATTCCAACGCATGATTTTCTTATTCCAATGTTCTTGAGAACATTGGAATAGCATTATTCTTTTTCTTCTTCAAAAATTTTGATTGTTTTCGCGATTTCTCTGGGGATTCCTTGGATGCAGTCATATTTTTTCACCTCCTCGGCATTTACCCAGGCATGCTCCGAAAAGGATTCTTTTTCTATTACTACCTCTCCCGATTTATATTTCCCAGCGAGCTTGAGAAATACCACCGGGATTCCGTCGGGACGCACGAATACCATGCTATTTATTATATGGTGTAGCTCCTTTTCTATTTCTACTCCTGCTTCTTCTTGTACCTCTCGTGTGAGAAGATTTTCCACTGCGTCTTCGAAATCCAAAATATCTCCGTTGCGCCGTGTGGGACGCGCGAGATCAAAATCGTTCCATTCAAGTTTGCCTCCCGGCACGCAGTACTTTCCCGGATGGATCCGTTCTTTCTCGCTGCGCTTTAAGATGAGGCATCTCCCATCGCTTTCTCGGTAAATGACTACGTTCGCCACGAAATAAAAGAGTTTGTCCTCTTTCGCGTGCTTAAGACTTATTCGTTGTGCTGGCATTATTTTTTAGGATATTCCAACATGCTGCAGAATATTGGAATATTGTAAAGTTAGCTTTTTACTGCTTTTGCCACGGTATATGTTTTCCCTTGGCGCACTTTTTCATAGTTGCCGAACACTTCTTTAAAGTTCCGTTTTACGAATTCTTTGAGTCCCGACACGGTGACGAGATATATTTTTCCGCCGGGGTTCATATGTTTTTTTGCGTCATGTAATAAAATCGAGAGGAGTTCGCGGCCGCTTTGGGCGGGAGGATTTGAGAGAATCACGTCAAATTGTTTCATGGGTGGCACGTGACTCAAAAGATTACTCAAATAGGGAGTAACGTTTGTAAGGTTGTTTGTAGCGGCATTTTTCTTGGCATAATTTACCGCAACAAAATCTTTGTCGACAAGGTCCGCCGTGCCCCGTGGGGCTAGTACCGCGGCGAAGAGGCCTAGGGCGCCGTAGCCGCATCCTATATCGAGAATCGTGTCTGTAGGTTTGATTTCCATTTCCTCGATGAGGAGGCGAGAGCCCTCATCTATCGCGGTGGGGCTAAAAAGTCCCCAGGTGGAGTGAAATGTGAGTGGAATTTCGCGTAATGTGGAAGAAAATACAGTATCCTTCTTGAGTTTTTCTATCGTTTCTGGAGTATGCGCAGTCATTGAAACGATAATAGCAGATTCCAACTTATCTTGCGATGTCTAAACATATGGGAGAAATTTCGGGACATCGCAAGAGTATGTTAAGAAAACTTTCATTCAGAGTGGTATACTTCTTGTATGGATACAATGTTGAATGTTTCTGATCGGCCGAAAACCACTGCGGGAGATTTTTTCTTGCATTTGGGAGTAATTGCAACGCTTTACTTTGCCACAGGAAACCTCATCGCACTTATTTTCGATCTCATCAATATAGAATTCCCAGATCGGCTTTCAGGGATGATTTCTTCTTATTATTCCTCAAGTGTTCGCTTTGAGCTCGCCGCGCTCATTATCGTGTTTCCTTTGTATCTTTATCTTAACTGGCTTCTCGCGCGAGATATCGAGCGAGTTCCAGAAAAACGCAATCTTTCGGTGCGCAAGTGGCTTTTCTATTTCACGCTGTTCCTTGCTGCGGCGATTGTGGCGGGGGATTTGGTTGCCGTGTTGAATACTTTTTTACAAGGAGAAATTACTATGCGGTTTATTTTGAAGGCGCTCACAATTCTCATCATCGCAGGGAGTGTATTCTGGTATTACCTTCGAGAACTTCGATCTGAAACTCCAGGATCGCTTACGCGCGTGTGGCATATTTTCTCGGGAGCGATTGTGCTTGCGGCGGTGGTGGGAGGATTTATTGTAAGTGGATCGCCTATGAAGGTGCGCGATATCCGATTCGATGAGCAGCGTGTATCAGACCTCCAGAATATTCAGTGGCAGATAGTGAGTTATTGGCAAACAAAGAATGCTTTGCCTGCATCGCTTTCTGATCTTCGGGATCCTATTGGTGGATATGTACCTCCAGTGGATCCTCAAACCGGAGCGGCGTATGACTATTCAGTGACAGGTACTCAAGCTTTCTTGCTTTGTGCCACGTTTGCGTCACCTATTCAAACTGATGTGTTTGGGAATCCTGTGGCTGGAACTGCATACGGACCTGCGACTGGCGACAATTGGCAACACTCGGCTGGACGCGTGTGTTTCCCACGCACAATTGATGCGGAGCGGTATCCTCCTAATCTGAAAACTTCCATATCTCCTCCGACGAGGCCTGTCCCTACTCGGTAGCATTATTTGTGGGAGAGTGCTATTCCGGTTATAATAGAATTCCAGGAAGACGGGGAAGAAACAATTTAAAAAAAGGTAGGTAGATTATGGCTATGTATGTTACAGAACACAGAGAGAGAAAGTCTCCGGAATCTCCATCTTCGCCAGAAACTATGAGCGAGGAAGAATATGTAAGGCAGGTGCTTTTGATTCCCACACGGTTGGAGGTAAGGGTAGTGAAGAGAATTACCTGTGGTGTCGGTGCATGTACTGTCGATCAGCGCGGCACGGAGCAGGAGGGAGTTTTCTTTGCTTTAGTGAGGTGGAGGAGGGGTGATAACTCTTGTCATGTCCACGTCGAGGTGAAGATTGAGAGGAAAACGTTTTCCTCTCAAGACATTTTGTCCGCGATCGGCCATTTGCATAAGTTTGAGGCGTTCGCAATTGAAGGCGCTCCATAACATAGGAGGATCGATTGTGTCTGCCTAATTCAAAAAACGCTTCAGGACTTACACTCCTGGGCGTTTTTGATTCGGCAAGATTCTATGATACGATATTTCTAATTATGGATCGCGAAACCATCGCAGCGCATAGCGATTTTGTACTCGAGAAAACTGACTTCCCGAAGTTGGGCACACGGCGCCAGGGAAAAGTGCGCGATGTGTACGATGGGGGAGATAAACTCGTGCTCATTGCGACCGACCGTTACTCCGCCTTCGATCGCAATCTCGCGTTTATCCCCTTGAAAGGACAAGCACTCACGGGGATCACTTCATTTTGGTTTGAAAGGACGAAGGATATTATTCAGAATCACGTACTTTCGATTCCCGATCCTAATGTAATAGTGGCAAAGAAATGCACCATGGTTCCGATTGAAGTGGTGGTGCGGGGCTACATCACGGGAGTGACGAGTACTTCTCTCTGGACAAAATATCAGACAGGAGAGCGAGATTTTGGAAGTTTCACCTTGCCGGAGGGGTTAAAGAAAAATCAAAAGCTCGCACAGCCAGTGATGACGCCCACGACAAAATCGGATGTGCATGATGAGGCGATCGCACCGCGTGAAATTGTGAAACGAGGAATGGTAGAGAAAAAACTTTGGGAGCAAGTAGAACAAACCGCATTCGCGCTTTTCAAGCGAGGGCAAGAAGTGGCAGCCGCACAAGGACTTATTCTTGTAGACACCAAATATGAGTTCGGGGTAGATCCGTTAGGAAGGCTTATATTGATTGATGAGATACACACGCCAGACTCTTCTCGTTATTGGCAGCTGGGAAGTTATGAAGAGCGGTTCGCGAAAGAGGAAGAGCCGGAATATTTCGATAAAGAATTTTTGAGGCTTTGGTTCAAAGAGCACTCGGATCCGTATAAAGATGCCACGCTTCCGCCGGCGCCCAAAGAAAAAATAGTGGAACTCGCGAGCAGATATGTGCGTATCTATGAGCAGCTTTTAGGGAAAAATTTTGAGGCAGATTTTGATATGTTGATTCTCGACCGAATTCGGAAGAATCTGGAACCCACTTCGAAAATATCATGAGCCGCGATGCTGGCAAATTTAGGCGGGTTCAAGAGGTAAGGACGAAGGTATGCCTTGATGGTGCTCCGAGTCCGCGGCGATGCCGAGATCGTATAGATTTGCCGCATCCCGAAGGATTTTCGTCGTTTTCCCATCTCGCGGCGTTATATCTTCTCAGGGTACTCTCCGAGTGCGCTTTTGTCGGCAAGCCTTGCGGAATTGAAAAACGGTCGGCCGCGCGGCTTGATGATATTTTCGAAGTGGATTCTTGAGCAATGAAGGACACAAAACTCGATACGATTCTTATTTTGGATTTTGGTTCTCAAGTAACCCAACTTATCGCGCGGCGGCTCCGTGCGCGCAATGTGTATGCCGAGATCGTGCCGTGGAATGTTGACTTCTCTCGGCTTGTAAATCCCACAGTAAGAGGAATTATTTTTTCAGGAGGGCCGGCAAGTGTATACATGAAGGGATCTCCCCGCGTCAATCCGCGGGTTTTTACTCTTACTGTCCCCATTCTCGGAATTTGCTATGGGCTGCAGCTCCTTGCGCATGCACTCGGGGGAAGCGTCGAACGCGGTGAACGGCGTGAATATGGGAGAGCAGAACTCCATGTAACAAGGAATAAGGAACAAAGAGCAGGGGATAAACAGAGTCTTTTTTATAGCACTCCCGCGGAACAGATCGTATGGATGAGTCATGGAGATGCGGTAAAGCGAATTCCCAAAGGATTCCGAGTATGTGGAGTTTCTACACATTCTCCGTATGCAGCGATTGAGAACAGAAAAAATAAAAGATATGGGGTGCAGTTTCATCCAGAAGTATGGCACACAGAATATGGAACCAAAATCCTGGAAAATTTTGCTAAAAATATTTGCAATGCCCGCGCGGAATGGACGATGCAACACCGCATCAAGGACGCCATCCATGAAATTCAGACGCACGTAGGAAAAAGGCAAGTGATACATGCGCTCTCCGGCGGTGTGGACTCGACAGTGGTGGCGCTGCTTCTTAAAAAGGCTCTTCCTGCGCGCCAGGTAAAAAATGTATTTATTGATAATGGACTTCTGCGTCTCCAGGAAGCAAAAGAAGTGATGCAAAATATGAAGAGTCTCGGGTTGTGCGTGCAGCATATTGATGCTTCACAGAAGTTCCTTCGACCGCTTCGAGGAGTAACTGATCCTGAAAAAAAGCGTAAAATTATTGGCAAAAAATTTGTGGAAATCCTCATGGGTAATGTGCAAACCGAGAATGTCTTAAGCCAGGGGACACTCTATCCGGATGTAATCGAAAGTGTGCAGGTGCGAGGCCCATCGGACAAAATAAAAATGCATCATAACCGCGCCCCGGAAGTCCTCGCATTGATTCGTGAAGGGAGAGTAGTAGAACCCCTCAAGGGATTTTTTAAAGACGAAGTGAGGGAAATTGGTAAAGAGCTAGGAATGCCCAAGGAGCTCGTGTGGCGGCATCCTTTCCCTGGACCTGGGCTTGCGATTGGTATTTTAGGGGAAATTACCGACGAGCGGCTCCATATTCTCCGTGAGGCAGATGCAATTTTTATGGAAGAAATCCGAAGCGCAAAGCTTTATAATAAGGTTACCGAAGCGTTTGCCGCACTGGATGCGAGCCGCGCAGTAGGAGTGAAAGGAGATGAACGAGAATATGGATATATGATTCTTCTTCGCGCAATTACCACTACTGATTTTATGACTGCGGATTGGTTCCCCTTCGAGTCGCAATTTTTGGGTCACGTGGCAAATCGAATTATAAATGAAGTGCGCGGGGTGACGCGCGTGTTGTATGATGTTACACAAAAACCTCCGGGAACAATCCGGTATATGTAGTGCTGAATTTATGTCTGGTAACATATAATTATGAACCCATTAGAAACAATAAATCCTATAGACGGCCGCTACAGGAAACATACACAAACGCTTGCGAAATATTTTAATCAAGTCGCACTTATTCATTACCGAGTGGAGGTGGAAATGCAATATCTTCTCGAGCTTTCTCGGCAAAGAGTTGGTGTTCGCCGGTTGAGTAAGAAAGAAATACAACTTCTCAAAAAAACTACTGAAATTTCTCTTGCTGATGCAAAAGTTGTAAATGTAATCGAGTGGAGAGGCTACAAGAAAATTCCTGCGACCAACCACGACATGAAGGCAGTGGAATACTTTTTAAAGGAGAAGCTTGAGAGAACATCCTTGCGAGATGTGTTGGAATGGATTCACTTCAGCTTAACTTCAGAAGATGTAAATAATGTGGCATATGGGCTCATGCTCCGGGATGCGCTGGAGCAGGAAATACTCCCGGCATTGGAGCAAATTCAAAAAGAATTGCAGCACTTCGCAAAAATGTACGGCAATGTGCCCATGCTTGCACGTACCCATGGACAGCCGGCTTCTCCCACTACGTTCGGAAAAGAATTCAGAGTATTTAGCGCGCGACTGGAGCGGCAATGTAAAATATTGTGTAATCGCCCGATTCTCGTAAAATTAAATGGAGCAACGGGTAACTACAATGCGCACGTAGCAGCATTTCCTAAAGTGAATTGGGTAAAAGTTACTGAAAAGTTTGTAAATAGATTGAATGGAAGGAGAAAAATAAAATTAGAACCGAATGTGTTTACTACTCAAATTGAGCCACACGATACCTATGCAGAACTCTTCGATAACCTCCGGCGAATAAATACTATCCTTTTGGATTTTTCTCAAGATATATGGCGATATGTGAGCGATGGTTGGATAGGGCAAAAAGCAGTAGAAGGAGAGGTGGGTTCCTCGACTATGCCACACAAAATAAATCCAATTAAGTTCGAAAACGCCGAGGGTAATCTAGGTATTGCAAACGCGCTGTGTAGTTTTTTTTCTACAAAACTGCCCATTTCGAGACTTCAGAGGGATTTATCAGATTCTACTGTGGAACGGAATTTTGGTGCGGTTTTTGCATATTCCCTTGTAGCATATCGTAATCTCCTCGAGGGTATCGGGAGAATTGCGGTGAATACCGAAAAGGTGGCAAAGGAATTGCAGGCCTATCCGGAGATAGTCACCGAAGGAATCCAAACTATTTTGCGGCGGGAAGGGATTCCTATGCCATATGAAAAACTCAAGGCACTTACACGAGGAAAAAGAGTGACGTTTCAAGAAATACATACTTTTGTGGATTCTCTTGATATTGCTCTATCGATAAAAGAGGAACTGAAACGGCTCACGCCAAAAAAATATATAGGACTTGCGAAACAACTCGCCACGAAAAAAAATATATGAACACCAACTCCAGCAAGAAAACCGCGCTTCTTTCTGTTTATCACAAAGAGGGGATTGTGGAATTTGCGCGGGCGCTCGAGGATATGGGGTGGTATGTGATTGCATCAGGAGGCACGGCGAAGCATTTAAAAGGATCCGGTGTAGCAGTAACTGATGCCTCGGATATTGTGGGGGTGCCCATTTTAGGCCACCGAGTAGTGACACTCTCGCGGGGGATTCATGCAGGGCTCCTCGCAAAACATTCGTTGGAACATTCCCAGGAATTAGAAGAGAATAATATTCCATATATTAACCTTGTGTGTGTGGACATGTATCCGCTCGAAGAAGAAATTGCAAAGCCCGGGAGTAGCAGAGAATCGGTGATTGAAATGACAGATATCGGTGGTCCTACAATGCTGTGTTCAGGAGTGAAGGGTGGAAGAATTGTAGTGTGCGATCCCGCTGATCGTATGCGGGTGATTGAGTGGCTAAAGGGCCATAGCAATGATAATGACTATGACTATGAAAACGATTCATTGGTGCGAGAGCTCGCAGCGAAAGCAGAAGCCGCTGTCGCGCGGTATGTCCTTGCTTCCGCGTTGTATCTCGGAGAAGGAAAATATGCAGGCATAATGGGAGTTCAAGCAGCGCAGTGTCTCTACGGAGAAAACGCCTGGCAGGTCCCCGCGGCATTGTATGCAAATAATATGAAAGATTCCTTGGGGTTGCAGCATTTTAAACTCATCGAAGGTACGCCCTTGAGTTACAATAATTTTATCGATGTGGACCGACTCCTTCAGACAGTCACGCATATTGCTGCGGGATTTGAGGTGAATTTCGGGATAGTGCCAAAGATTGCAGTGGTGGTAAAACATGGAAATCCTTGCGGGGCGGCGTACGGCGATGATCAGAAGAAAGTTTTAGAAGAGATGATAAATGGAGATCCGCTCGCAATTATGGGAGGAGTGGTGATGACTGATTTTCCGATTGGAGTTGAGGAAGCAGAAACGCTCGCAAATTTCAAGATGAAATCAGGGAGCCGGAGACTTCTGGATGCGGTGGTGGCGCCTCAATTTGATGCTAGTGCAAGAGAGCTTTTGCGGCGGAAAAGAGACAAATGCCGGTTCGTAGAGAATAAGGTACTTGCACAACTTGGAAAACACTCGCTTGATACAACTCCGCGGTTCCGATATGTGCGTGGAGGATTTTTGAAGCAGCCGAATTATGCGTTCATATTGGACCTAAAAATGGTGAAACGCTATGGGCCTGCAATAAGTTCGGAACAGGAAAAAGATCTTGTATTTGCCTGGGGCGTGGGTTCCACTTCAAACAGCAATACCATTACGCTTACAAAGGACGGAAAGCTTCTCGGTAATGGTGTAGGACAACAGGACAGGGTGGGTGCAACGGAGCTTGTATTGTGGCGTGCAAAGCGTGCGGGGCATGATACTGTGGGAGCCATTGCCTACAGCGATAGTTTTTTCCCGTTCCCCGACGCACCACAGGTATTGATTGATAGAGGCGTGCGTGCGATTCTTTCGACGAGCGGTTCCGTGCGGGACGAGGAAACAATTAAACTTTGTGAAGTAAAAGGAATTTCCCTCTATCTTGTGACGGATAGAGAGGGCAGAGGTTTTTTTGGGCATTAAAACAAAGCAGAATGCGAAAGTAGCGACTACTTGCCATAACAAGTAGTCGCTACTCTTTTGACTTCATGCGTCTATGCGGAAGATGAGATGCATCGGTCACTTTATAGTTGATGATCGAGGAAGTGAGTACCAGCAAAATAAATACTGGTTTGAGGTTATCTGGCGGGGGCGATGGGCGATGGAAAATACGAGGACATGATGTTTTACTTACCGTTGCAACTCGATTAAGAAACCCCCGACCGTAAGGTCGGGGAGGTTCGCTATGGAAGGATTGAAGAAGCAAATCAAGGCCGCCTTGTACTCGCAAGGTGGCCTTTTCTGGCGAAACCCGTCAAAATTGATTTTCAGATCATTGCGCATCGAGATGTGTGTGGCCGAATTAATTCCGATCCGGCGATGGAAAGCGTATAATGCAGTTATGAGAAAAAAGCTAGATAATCAGATTTATTTATCAGGTGAAAACGGATGTGTTTGTTTTACACAAGATTTATTAATAATACAAAGATAAGCCGGGGCAATGAAGACATATTTGTTTAAAATTCATCTTTTCGGAAGCGAGCACGTTAACCGTACGATTGAGATTGTTGAAACTGATTCTTTATATAAATTGGTGTTGGTGATCATAGCTGTTTACAATTTTGACTTTGATCACTGTCTCGATTTTTACGATAATCTGAAGAATGAACGGTACCACGAGTCAAAAAAGCAATATAAACTGTTCGCTGATCTTGATAACGTTGAACCGACGTCGGCGAGAAGTATAAAAAGAATGAAAATTTCTGAAGTATGGGTTAAGCCAGGAGACAAGATGATATTCCTTTTCGATTATGGCGACGGGCGGAGATTTATGGTTGAATTACTTGGTTTCGGTAATAAAGAGAATGGGAAAAAATACCCGGTAGTATTTGGAGGAAAGGGTGTTGCTCCGGAACAATATGGACAAGACAAATACCTTGAAACCAAAAGTGAATTTGGCGGCGACGAGCGGGATTTTTTTGAAAGCAGGGTGTTGGTTAAAACCAATGCCGGATCGAGAAACGGAAAATTCCGGTATTGGGTGGTGGTAAGCAGTATCCGAGGGAAAACGTTTGCTTCTGGTAATAAAAAGAAGCTGAAGAACAATTTTTCTTCGGTTGCGGGCGAAGACAGAAGCGCCGAGTTAGAAGGTGTAAATTTTCATGTAAATTACGCACTTTGCACTGTTTTAATTTCCCCGAAACGCGTTGTTGGAGAAGTGCTTGATAAAATAGCATCTTACTTTGCAACGGTGTCGACCCCTTTTTGGTTTTTTACTACCTTATAACAAATATCGAAAAGCCGACCGATACGGAAATCAAAAATTATTTAGACGAGTTGGCGCAAAATTCTCATGTCTAAAGTCTCACTTGGTATCGTAGGATTGCCGAATGTTGGCAAATCTACTCTTTTTAAACTGCTCACGAAGCAGAATATTTTAATTGCGAATTATCCGTTTGCCACAATCGATCCGAACATAGGAATTGTACCAGTTCCTGATGAGCGACTCGAGACACTTACAAAGTTGAGCAATTCTCAAAAAACGATTCCCGCGGTGGTGGAATTTTATGATATCGCAGGATTGGTGAAAGGAGCCAATAAAGGAGAAGGGCTCGGGAATCAGTTTCTATCCCATATCCGCGAAACGCAGGCGATTGTGGTGGTACTTCGGATTTTTAGAGATCCCTCCGTGGCGCATGTAGAACAGACGGTAGATCCTATCCGCGATATGGAGATTATTAATACCGAATTGGTATTAAAAGATCTTGAGACAATAGAGAAACGTTTTAAGAAGTTGGAAGGAGAAGCACGCATAGGAGAAAAGAAAGCGGTAAAAAATTTCGAAGTTTTGAAGGCGGTTAAAAAAGCGCTCGAGGAAGGGAAGCCCATCGGGCAATTCTGGGAGGAGGAAATCGTGTACGAACTCGCACTCTTAAGTGCAAAACGGCGGTTCTACCTTCTAAACGGCGATCCTGAAGAATTGTCAGAAGTACTTGCAAAGAAGATTCGCGAGAGAGGAGAGGAGTATGTAATTGCAAATGTGGCGCTTGCGGATGAATTACCTGAATTAATCAAGAAAGCGTATGAAGTGCTTGGGCTTATCAGTTTTTTTACCACCGGCGAGGATGAGAGCCGTGCATGGACCATCGAGCGGGGAACAAAAGCGCCGCAGGCCGCGGGAGTGATCCATACGGATTTCGAAAAAAAATTTATTCGCGCGGAAGTAGTCGTGTATGAGCAACTCATGATTGCAGGGGGATGGAGTAAGGCGCGGGAAAAAGGATTTTTACGGTTGGAGGGGAAAGATTACACAATTCAAGATGGAGATGTATTGGTAATAAGACATGGATAAAATAGATGTTTGTTATATGGAGGTTATGGAGATATGACATGGACGGGAATTCACATCAGCATAATGAATATGCATTAGCATAGAACCACTACTTATGGATCAATCAATCGTACAAGTGAGGAATCTCACGAAAGAATTCGCAGATTTTGTCGCCGTAGATGGGCTTACATTCGATATTGCAGAGGGAAATATCACGGGACTTTTAGGTCCGAACGGTGCCGGGAAAACAACGACAATTCAGATGCTTCTCGACATTATCACTCCCACTTCGGGGGAGATTCGTATTTTTGGAAAGGATATGCTACGTCACCGAGAGGAAATCCTCAATGCAGTAAATTTTTCTTCTCCCTATGTGACACTCCCGTCGAACTTAAAAGTATGGGAAAACCTCAAAACCTTCGCGCGGCTTTATGGAGTGAAAGATATTGATGGAAAAATTCACGAACTCGCCACATTTTTTGACATTAAAGATCTTTTGCCAAAACTTACTTCGTCGCTTTCTACAGGGCAACTCACGCGCTTGAACCTCGCCAAAGCATTTTTGAATGATCCAAAACTTCTCCTTTTGGATGAGCCCACCGCCTCGCTCGATCCGGATATTTCTGACCGCGTCCAGCAGATGCTCCTCAAAGTACGGAAGGAAAAGGGAGTTACGATGCTCTATACCTCACATAATATGATGGAAGTAGAAACACTTTGCGACCGAGTGATCTTTATTAATCACGGGAAGATTGTAGACGACGGTACGCCTGCGGAACTCGTCAAAAAATACGGGCACGAAGATCTCAATGATGTTTTTCTTCATATTGCAAGGAGTGGTAACGGCGGATAATTCGTATTATTAATACCATCCGTATATTAGTATTGATACCTCTATGAAGTGGAATCGTGTCAACGCCATCCTTATACGAAACTTGTATCTCTACAAGCGGAGCTTGCCACGGCTCATGGACATTCTTTATTGGCCGGTGATGGAGCTTCTCGTATGGGGTTTTTTGAGTATCTACTTACAAAAGTTACAATTCACTGCAGTGAATATGGTAACGGTGCTTCTTGGAGGAGTGGTATTTTGGGATCTTCTCACGCGTTCACAAGAGGCAATTTCTGTGGCGTTTTTGGAGGAAGTATGGGAGAAAAATTTCTTAAATATTTTTGTCACGCCGCTTACAGTGAGTGAAATGCTCGCCGCTTTCTTCTTAATCGGCGTGGTGCGGATATTCATGGTAGGAGTAGTTGCGGCCCTCTTGGCATTTCTTCTCTATCACTTTAATATATTTCTTTTCGGATTCTATCTCATACCTTTTATCATTAACCTCTTGATCTTTGGTTGGGCGGCGGGAATTTTTATCATTGCGATCATATTCCGTTACGGAACTTCCGCGCAGATTCTCGCCTTTGGTCTGGTGTTCCTTCTCCAACCGTTTGCCGCGGTGTTCTATCCCGTGAGCGCGTTGCCTCTATGGGCGCAGACGATAAGTAAGATTTTACCACCTTCGTATGTCTTCGAAGGCATGCGCGCCGTAATTGCGACAGAGACGCTCCCCACGCAGACTCTTATACTTGCCTTCGGCACAAACCTCATCTATCTTGGCGCAGCACTCTGGCTTTTCTACGCGATGTTTAAGAAAGTGAAAGAGAAAGGATTGCTTCTGAAATTGAACTAAATTGAAGCTGAAACTAAACACTTCTACTGTACGTCCGATCGGACATACAGTAGAAGTTGCATATTTATTCGAAAACAAAACCAGAGGAAAATAAAAGCACAAGCCAGAGGAAACAGATTCCGCCAAAGGAGCCACATGAGAAGGATGCAAATAATAAGGATTCCGCATCGCCTTCGGCGAATGCGGATACTCCTATGGAACTAAAAGAATTCGTCGAATGGTGCAATCGGAGTCCGCAACGCCATATCCAAATCATCGGCATTTGGGCGGATACCGAAGAACCTGATTTTACCACTAAAAAGCAATGGGAAGCTTTTATCCGAAGGAATCTGCGAGCCGTTAAAAATCACGAAGAAACAAAACCAGTAAAAATAAGCTACGACTTGGCTATTGAAGCAGATAAGAAAGTTATTCGGGAATTTGAAAATGAGCTCGAACGATTGAAAAAAAGAGCCGTTGGGAAAACCGATCAGCTTCTACGGCGAACCGGTGCCGGTTATAAAAGCGTTTAAGATGGGCTCGCGGGAATTTCCTGAAAGCCATGATCTGCGCCGAGTTCACAACGATGTGACGGGAATGACCGATACCGGCATCGTCCAACATCCGCTCAAGCTAAAAGCGATATCGCGGCGTTGGGTTAAACCAGAGCATCCGGGCTGGAGCTGGGCAGTAGGCCCAGACCTGAAAGCATATGAAGAATATCGCCAGAAAGAATTCGCGCTTAGTGATTTGAAATATCGCCGGCAATGCGCCAAAGAAAAAGAGCGAGAATCGATGGATGCCCTCGTGAGAGGTCGCGAGGAATTAATCAAATCAATGACACCCAGAAACACTCACTAACACTAATTATGAAAAAATACGACCCGCAAGCTAAAAAATGCCAAGATGCCATTCGCCTCAAATACGAAGGCGAAGAATATACCGTTATTGCAAAAACAATAAAAGTCCCGCTCGACACCATTAAGAGCTGGTTTGAATATGATGGATTGCTTTATGACCAATATGTTTGCTACCGCGATCAAAAGAATGAGAAAGTATTGGCGGCAATGGAAGACATCCTAAAAAGTGAACACTCGGAGCATATTCAGCAGCGTGAGCACGAAATCTCCAGAATCAACAGCTTACTTGATGGCGTGCGAAAACAGAAGGATAAGTATAAAAATAATCTCGCCGCCCGATGGAGTTTCTCCATCGGGCGGCGCAGAGTTTTAAGGTTATGTTATTTAGTGACGATCGTTTCTAAATAACAGTTTGACGGGATTTCTATGAAGAGGTAAAAAGCAGGCAGCAAGGAGTTGTGGTGTCCACCGCTTCCGACCTTGTAAAACTTAATCCAGACCCGGATGGGTCAAAGAACGGAGTTCAGGTATGAAGTTGCATACGTTGATAGATATATCTAGAAACTGGAAAAACGCTCGAAAGAACGCACGAATCCTTTCCGAGTTCCCGTGGTTGTGGGCGGTTAAAAACGAATGGGATCTCAGCCGGGAGCACATCGTGGTGGAAGGTTTACATCGTCTACAAACACTTCTGGTTCGAGAACCGAATGGCACCGAAGAGGTATGGGTTTTGACGGATCGTGACTCTCTTTTGGAGATGGTGGAAATCGGTGAAAAAATGATAGCGATGGTGCAAATGATGGGGATGGCAAATCGATCGTGGGCTAAAAACATAACTCTGGTTTCAGATATGGAGGCTGTATGTGGGATTGTGCACGTTGACCACGATAGTGTTGTCGGCGAAGAAGAAATCGAAGAAACGATTACCGTCTTCAGGCAAAAGAAACCTGGTCAGTTAGACACCATTATTAACAAGGTGTTGGAGGATAAAGCGTTGGGATGGTAGCAGGGAAATTATGTCCTCCTCTCCAGCGCTGATCCGAGTGTCTCGTCATCCGCGAATTCAATCTCGCCGCCTGTGGGCAATCCTCGTCCCAGGCGGCTGATTTTTTTTGCAAAAGGCTCAAGTTCCCGTGCGAGCGTGCCAGCGTTAAAATCTCCCACGGACGTAGGATTCAACCCGAGAATAATTTCTTCTGCTTTTCCATTCATTTCTTTCTGAATAAGTGTTTTCAAATTTTGCAGCCGTAATTTCTGCCAGCTTTCGAGGATTCCAGTTTTAGCGATTTCACCAAGGATTAGATATTTCCCAGTGAACTTCGCCGTGCTTTCAAGAGAGAGTAGATCCGTTTCTTTCTCGATAATTATGATGATATTGGACACGCGGCGCGGGTCGCGGCAAATATCGCATAAACCTCCGCCATTGCCGGCGGATTCATTTTGATGGACGAAAAAGCAGCGTGTGCAGGTTTTAATTGTTCGCATCTGTTGCACGGCATCACCCAACTCTTTGATATTGTTTTCTCCCGTGCGAAGCAAATAAAACGCCATGCGAGTTGCTTGGCGGGGACCAAGCGAGGGGAGTTCGGAGAGTTTTTCGATAAAGTTTTCGATGGGACGAGGGATACGCATGAGAATAATTTTCAAGTATCAAGTAACAATTTTCAAGTGGTTAGTATCAGTTTTGAAAATTGTAAATTGTTAATTTAATTGCCCGTGGGTGCCATTTCTCCGAATCTCGCTTCAAGTTGGCGGAAAGAAGTGCGTTCCGCATCGAAGTAGAGTTCCACAGAACCAAGTGGCCCGTTCCGGTGTTTGGCAATATTGATTTGCGCTACGTTTTGTTCTTCTGGGGGTACATCGAGTTGATCGCGATCTTTACGATAAATAAACATAACAACATCCGCATCTTGTTCAATGGCACCGGACTCACGCAAGTCTGAAAGCCGTGGCATCTTATGATCGCGCTGGTCTACCGCCCGAGAGAGCTGAGAAAGTGCAAGTACCGGTACTTGGAGTTCTCGCGCGAGCGCTTTGAGTCCTCGGGAAATTTCCGTTACCTGTTGTACCATATTATCGCTTGATGTACGCGGCGTGATGAGTTGGAGATAATCCACCACGAGAAGACCCAAACCATGCTCAACTTGTAATCGCCGGGCCATGGAACGCATTTGGAGAATGTTTAGGGAAGGCGTGTCATCCACAAAAATGGTAGCTTGAGAAAGCCGGTCAAGCGCTTCCTGAATCATGCGAAATTCGTTGTCATTACTAATTTTCCCCGTGAGAATTTTCCAGAGAGGTACTTGAGATTCGGCGGCAACCAAGCGATCGATAACTTGTTCTCGAGACATTTCGAGTGAAAAGAATCCTACGGGAACCTTTTCTTTGGTTGCGGCGTGGCGGGCGATGTCGAGTGCGAGGGATGTTTTCCCGAGCGAGGGTCGGGCTCCGAGAACAATGAAATCCGACTTCTGTAATCCCGAAAGGAGATTATCGAGTGCTTCAAATCCAGTAGGTACCCCCCTGTGTTTTCCTCCTCCGGCATGGAGTTTTTCAATACGCTCATATGCGGCTTTGAGTTCTTCTTTGAGAGGGATAAAATTTTTTGGCAGAGACTGCTGGGAAATCGCAAGGATTTTCTGTTCGATTCTATCTAAAAGCTCTTCGATATCTTGCGTGGGTTCGAATGCAGCTTCGCTCACTTCTCCCGACACTCGAATAAGATCACGAAGTATTCGTTTTTCCTTTACAAGTTGAGCATAGTGGACAATATGAGAAGAGGTGGCAACCCGATTGGTAAGTTCGGCGAGATAACTGGAACCGCCGATGTTTTTGAGCGCGCCATTCTCTTTAAGTCGATTTCCCACGCTTACAATATCAATAGGCTGATGTTTCTCAAATAATTCTAGGACCGCGGCATACACGCGTTCGTGTGCAGGGGAATAAAAATCGAAAGCCGAAAGCGTATCAGCCACTTTAAAAATGGCATTCTGGTCGATGAGAATTCCGCCGAGTACCGCTTGTTCCGCCTCCATATTTTGGGGAGGCAATTTAAGTTTTATTTCTTTAGCGGCCATAAAAAATACCCAAGGGGCGTATCTTCTATGGAATATCCTAACTCTTCGATCTGTTTTCGCAAAGCGTCGGACTGGATAAACTGTTGATTCCGACGGAGCGTTTCTCGTTTCGCCGCGTGATTCTTAGCACGAGAAGGCATTGTAGGGATTGATAAAACAATTCCAAGAATTGCGAGTCGTGAAGTGATGAAATTTCGTAGTGCTCGAACAGAGCGGTTATTAAGACTCCAAAGATGAGTGTTGCTCGCGTGAATAGCCTCAAAAAGCGTTGCAAGTGCTTGGGGGGTGTTTATATCATCAGCAAGTGCTTCGTCCCATGTTCGCGCGTATGAGAGGAGAGAAAATTTTTTGTGGGATTTTTGTGCCCCTTCTTTTTCTTCAATAAATTGGAGTTTTCCCAAGAAGAGCCGAATTTTTTCCAGAGTTTCTTCTGCGCTTTGGATGAGTTTTTCGTCATAATTCAGAGGAGAGCGATAATGGTGGCTAAAAGAAAGAAAGCGGAATGCAGCTGCGGAGTGATGAGAGAGAAATTCCTTGGCGGTGATAAAGTTGCCAAGACTTTTACTCATTTTTTCTCCTCGGACGGTGAGCATTCCCGCATGCATCCAAATACGCACGAAAGGATATTTCCCCGAAGCGGTTTCCTGTTGGGCGATTTCAGCTTCATGATGGGGAAATTTAAGGTCAAGTCCTCCTCCATGAATATCATATTGGGGCCCAAAAAAGTGTTCAGAGATAGCGGTGTCCTCAATGTGCCATCCGGGTCTTCCGGCTCCAAGAGGAGAGTCCCACACTGGTTCTCCAGATTTAGAGAATTTCCAAAGACAGAAATCTCCTTTGTTGCGTTTTGCGATAGCATTGTCAATGCGGGAAACTGCATCTTCAGCAGCGGTTACTGTCCGCTTGCTTAATTGACCGTAACGAGGAAATTTAGAAATATCGAAGTAGTATCCATCTCCTTCAATTTTATATGCCGCCCCTTTTTTAATGAGGTGTTTCACCTGTTTCACAATCTCTGGAATAAATTTTGTGGCAGGAGCGTAGGTAATGGGACCATTCACGCCAAACCGTTTTATATCGGAGAAATAACTTTTCATGAGTTTTTTAGAAAATAGTAAGGGATCCGTGCCTTCTTTCTGAGCCTGGTGGATAATTTTATCGTCAATATCCGTGATATTTTGTATGTATTGGACCATGATGCCCAATGTTCGGAGATATTTGACGAAAAAGTCGAATAATATATAAGTGCGCACATGCCCAATATGCGTGCGATCGTATACCGTAGGACCACAGACAAAAAGCCGAAGCGGCTGCCCACCTCGAGCAGGGAGCTTTTCTTTTTTTCCTGAAAGCGTGTTCCAGATTCGAATTGTTCGCATTGCTTGCAGCCAATCATTAATGGCTATCTAAAACCATCCCTTGCGCTTGAAATAGAATGCCAGCCCAATGATTCCTGTTGCGAACACTACAACCACTGCCCAGAATAGGGAGGGGGTGCTCCCAATGGGGATTCCGGAGAGGCCTAAAAGTTGAGCGAGAAGCACAAAGGGGAAAGTAAGAAATGAAAGGATCGTAAACGTTTTCATGACAGTATTAATCTTTACGCTCATCAATTGGTTATTTGTATCTTCAAAATCTCCAATTGCTTCCCGGTAATTTTCCACTTGATTTACAATACGAAGGTGATCACCAGCAAGGTCATTTAAATAGATTTCTACATCCTTGTTTTTGTTCCAAAACTCCATGCCTCGAGGGAGGAGGGATTGAAGAATTGCCTGCTGCAGCCTGACGATGATGCGATATTCAGAAATATCACGTTTAAGATAGGAAACACGTTCAAGTACTTCGCGCTCTCTATCTTTAAAAAGTTCTTTACTTACGCTTTCTACTTTTTCTCGCACATGCCGAAGTTGTCTCTCTTGAAATTCTAAGAGGGACTGAACGAGTCGATAGAGTAACTTGAGAGAACTTTCCTCAGTGATTTCTCCTAATATATCGAGTGCTTCTATCTTTTCATTATGTACCGCAATAACGGTGTCGCGAGTGACAATAAAGTCGATTTCCACTCGAAGCGTTGAAGAAAATTTTGAATCATAAAGGGGAAAGTAGTATACAAAAAAGAGATAGCCATCATAATGTTCTACGCGCGCCCGTGCACTTACCGTTTTAAGTTCGTGGAGAATAATAGGATGGATCTGAAACTTCACCTTCAGAAATTCGATGTCTCGATCCGTGGGCCGGAAAATACGAAGAAGTGTAGCGGTTTTTGGCTTGGACATATACATTATAGTATACGATACCGATGCGCGAATTGGTAGTGATTGTACAGTGAACACCTAATGGTAACTAATTTCGGCGAAGGGGTGACGGTGTTCACTATGATTATTGTACAGATCGCAGTACTCGAAAACTTCCCTATTATTTTTATAGGATAGTATCTCGTATTAGCACTGTTGACATAGGATTGCTAAAAACTATAATGAGAAGTGATGAGTGAAATGGAACGAAAAACTAAAATTTTAAATGCTACAGTGGAATCATTCATTGTTCAAGGGGAACCGATAAGTTCTCAATGGCTCTACAATCATTATCGATTCGGCATTAAGCCCGCAATGATTAGACATGAATTAGAAACGCTCACCGAGGAAGGATTTTTAAAACAACCCTACCATTCAGCAGGGAGAATTCCTGCAGATAAAGGGTTTGAATTCTTCGCTCACTGGACACTCGAGGAGGAAGCTCCCGATGCGGATCAAAGTTTGAAAGAATTTTTAGAGGAAGGGGCATGGGATGCATTACTTGCCGAGCTCGCAGATGAATTAGGAATATTGGGAGTTGTGGGGGATGCGCAGGGAGAAATTGCAAAGAGGGGAATCGAGTGTTTGGTGGAACATTGTATGTGGGAAACTCCGAAAGAAATTCAAAGAGTAGTGCGAGATTTTGTAGAGCTTGACTCTCATGTAGATACCCTTCGAGAAGAATGGAAAGGAGCTCCCCTGCAAGTGTTTATCGGCAGAAGGAGCCCCCTTACCAAAAGCGAAGATCTGGCAGTGGTGATGGGAAAATATTCAATTACTGATGGTGATGTAATTGTGTGTGCCATTGGTCCGAAGCGGATGAATTATCGTCGGGTCATCCAAATTATGAAAGGGATAGGCAATAGGTAATAGGTATTTATGGAACACGAAGAAAATAAACAAGCCGAAAAAGAATTCGAAATATCACAGAAAAAGGAAGAAAGTGAAATCGAGAAATGCGCAAGGGAAAGAGATGAATATATAGCAGGGTGGCAACGAGCAAAAGCTGATTTTATAAATTATAAGAGAGAAGAAGCAAAACGATTTGAAGAACTTGTACAATACGCGAACACAGTGCTTCTTCAGGAGCTCATTACCGTGATGGATGACTTTGATATGGCATTCCGAGCGCAAGAGAAAACAGGGTCGACAGATAAGGGAATATATTTTATTAAGACTCATCTCGAAGAAATACTCCGGCACCATGGATTAGAGAAGATTCCGCTCAAGGTGCCAGCGCCCTTCGACACAAATATTATGGAGGCCATTGAAGAAGTACATTCAGCAGAGTCCCCCGGAATGATAGTCGAGGAAATCGCCCCAGGATATCGGATTCATGAGAAAATTGTGAGGGCCGCACGCGTAAAAGTAAGTAAGGGAAAGGAAAATCAATAATTATTTATTAACTACAATTGCAATGCCAAAAATAATTGGAATAGACCTTGGAACAACGAACTCCGCCGTTGCAGTAATGGAAGGTGGCGAGCCACGTATTTTAGAAAATGCGGAAGGAAATCGCACTACGCCATCAGTGGTAGCCGTAAATAAAGCGGGAGAACGTCTTGTGGGGCTTCTCGCAAAACGCCAGTCGATCACAAATCCTAAGAACACTATTTTTTCGGTAAAGAGGCTTATGGGTCGCAAATTTAGTGACGAACATGTCACGCACGATCGCAACTGGCTTCCGTATGAAATCCAAACTTCAAAAACTCAAGGCGTAGAAGCAAAAATGGGGGATAAGTGGTACAGCCCGGAAGAAATATCTGCATTTATTCTCGCGAAAATTAAAACAGATTCCGAAGCAAAACTTGGGGAAAAAGTGGAGGAAGCGGTAATTACTGTGCCGGCGTACTTCGACGATTCCCAGCGGCAAGCTACCAAAAATGCGGGGGAAATTGCGGGTCTTAAAGTACGGCGTATTTTGAATGAACCAACTGCAGCTGCATTGGCCTATGGGCTCAATAAGCAGAAGAATGAAAAAATTGTGGTGTATGACTTTGGAGGGGGCACATTCGATATTTCCGTGCTCGAAGTGGGAGATGACACAGTGGAAGTGCGTGCGACGGGAGGGGATACGCACCTCGGAGGGGATGATTTCGATAAACGGTTGATTGAGTATCTCGTAGGAGAATATAAAAAAGCCGAAGGAATTGATATTTCAAAAGATCCTCTTGCGCTCCAGCGGTTGAAGGAGGCAGCAGAGCGGGCAAAGCACGAGCTTTCGACGGCGACAGCCACCGAAGTGAACTTGCCCTATATCACCTCAGATGCTTCGGGGCCGAAGCATTTTCTTATACAAGTTACCAGGGCAAAACTAGAAGATCTAGTGCGAGACTATATTGATCATTCCATTGAACTCACCCGAGAGACAGTGACCGCTCCCGCGCCGCGTGGAGCAGGATTTGCACTTTCGGATATTGATGAAGTAATTCTTGTGGGAGGGCAGACGCGTATGCCTGCAATGCAGGAAGCAGTGAAAAAACTTTTTGGAAAAGAACCGCACAAAGGCATTAATCCGGACGAAGTGGTAGCGGTAGGTGCCGCAGTGCAGGCTGGAATTCTCCAGGGAGATGTGAAAGATATTTTACTCTTGGATGTGACGCCTCTTACCTTGAGCATTGAAACGCTTGGGTCTGTGGCTACGTCCATGATTCCCAAAAATACCACGATCCCCACCGCAAAAACGCAGGTGTTTTCCACTGCTTCAGATAATCAGACATCGGTAGAAGTGCATGTGCTCCAAGGCGAACGGCCAATGGCGATAGATAATAAAACACTCGCGCGATTTATGCTTGATGGGATTCCCCCCTCACCACGGGGAGTGCCACAAGTCGAAGTCACATTTGATATTGATGCGAACGGAATCCTAAATGTCAGTGCCAAAGATAAAGCAAGCGGAAAATCGCAGTCGGTGAAGATTCAAGCTTCAACAAATCTCTCAAAGGAAGAAATTGAAAAATTGAAGCAGGAAGCTGCGGTGCATGCTTCGGAGGATTCTCGAAGACGAGAGTTGGCGGAAATAAAAAATCAGGCAGAGAGTACGGTGTATCTTGCCGAAAAATCCTTGAAAGATGGAGGGGAGAAAGTGCCCGCAGAGGTGAAAAAAGCGGTTGAGGAAAAAATTGAAGCGGTAAAGAAGGTGAAAGATGGGGATGATCTCCAAGGGATGAAGACTGCACTGGAGGCGCTTTCCTCAGAGATTCAAAAAATAGGCCAATCCTTCTATAATCAAGGGAGTCAGGGTTCGGGCAATACGAATCCTGGCGGTACAATTCATGATTCGGGACCTCAGCAGTCCTAACACTGGGAATTTAGCAGCAGATGTGCCGGCGGAAATGGAAGATTTGCCGGGAGGATTTTATCTTTCTCTGGTGTTTGATGTTCTCACGATAACATTTTCCTTATGGATGGGACTTTCCTATCGCGGATTCCTCGACGGCACAAATTCTTTAGGAAAGGTTGCGTTCATTGCTACGATATTCGGAGCCCTACTTTCGTTAGGGATATATCTCACCCCGAAAATTATGAGACGGGTAGGGGTTCTTGCGGGTACAGTGATAGGGATTTTCCTTTTCATGGTGACTTCAAACACTCTCGCCTATGTGGGGGTAAGCGCGGTAATCATGTTTCTTTTCTTGATATGGGGAGAAGCTTTAGGACGAGCAAGGATGGCAAACACACTTCGGATAAGTTTCTTGCATGGAGTAGGACCACTGTTGAGTAAAGCCACTACCGCCCTCACCATAACGGGGCTGCTTCTTTTCATCCCTTTTTGGACCCCCTCGAGAGTATTTTTCTCACCTACTGATTTTGCTATCTATTTTCGTGGAGTCGGTAATGTTCTCCATCAATTTTATGGAGAAATTAATTTTATAGGTACCTTCGAAGAATTTGCGTCGAGCCTCGCCTACTACGAGCTCCTCAACAATCCCGACTATAGAAAATTAACTCCTGCAGGACAGGAAAGAATATATCAAGACACGGCAGCCAAAGCCAAAGAAAATTTAGGCAATATTCTTCGAATAGAAACTGGAGATGAAAAGAAGCCAATGGCCTCGATTGTATATACACTCATCCTCAAGACCCTCGAGGGTCTTCGAGCACGATTCGGAAGCTGGTTCCTGATCGGCTGGTTGACGATTCTTTTTATTATTTTCCGGAGCATAGGGACGATTCTCTATATGGTTGCGGGAGGAGTGGGATTCATTTTCCTTCAGATCCTCTTTATATTGGGTGCGCTGCGAATAAAAGGAGAAACGCAGACGCAAGAAAAAGTAGAATTTACATAAATATTTTTCGTGGGAGGCATAAAAGTATAAAACCTTAAAGCTATGGCAAAAGATTATTACAAAATATTAGGAATCGAGCGGGGGGCAAATGAGGATGAAATTAAAAAAGCATACCGCAAACTTGCACATCAATATCATCCAGATAAAAGCGGGGGGAATGAGGCTAAATTTAAAGAAATAAACGAGGCCTATCAAGTGCTTTCAGATAAGAAGAAACGAGAAACATATGATCGCTTCGGCACGGCAGAAGCAGGCGCTGGTTTTGGGGGTGGGTCTGGAGGTTTCTCCTGGGAAGATTTGGGGTTTGATCCTTCTCAAGGGTTTGGAGATGCGGGGAATTTTGGTGATCTTTTTGAAGATTTCTTTGAAAATCTAGGGATGCGGCCGCGGCGGCGTTCCTATGCACACGGTTCCGATTTGGAAGTGAAAGAGGAAGTTACTCTCGAAGAGGCGTTGCGTGGAAAAGTGAAGCATGTGGAATATGGAACGCTCGGTACTTGCGAAACCTGTAAAGGGCAAGGAGCAGATGCTGCCGCCGGATTTTCAAAGTGTGCCGCCTGTGATGGGCAGGGGGAAATCCGAGTGGATCGTCGGACATTTTTCGGGAGTTTCTCCCAAGTGAAAACCTGCGAAAAATGTCATGGGGCAGGGCAGATTCCAAAAAAGGTATGCAAAGCCTGTAACGGTAACGGACGTGTGTCAGTGACAAGGAAGGTGGATGTAGAAATTCTTCCGGGGATTGAAGACAACCAGTTGATTCAAGTTAAGGGTATGGGAGAGGCCGGCGAACGGGGAAGCGCAGCGGGAGATCTCTATATACGAGTGCGTGTGAAGCCGCATCCAGTATTCGAACGTCACGGGAGTGATCTTATAGTAAAAAAAGAATTGAAGCTCACTGATGTATTTCTTGGCAAAAAAGTTGATATTCCTACGCTCGCAGGGGGAGTGTTGCACATAGAAATTCCTCCTCGTTTCAACTTAAAAGAAATGTTTCGAATCCCCAGGGAGGGAATGCCCCACTTCCGTTCTTTAGGAAGAGGAGATTTACTTGTGGATTTTATATTAAAAACTCCGGAGCGTTTAAATCCAAAAGACAAAAAAGCATTTGAGGATTTGCTGGGAGAGTAGTAAGGATCGCGGCGGCGGCTGCCCTTTATAAAAGGAGAAATATCTGCTATTATTTTTTTCGTAATTTTTGTTCCCTTTATCCACCCATAGCTCAATTGGCAGAGCAGCTCCCTCTTAAGGAGATGGTTCCAGGTTCAAGTCCTGGTGGGTGGACAGAGGGAATGAGCTAAGCCCCCATAGCTTAGTGGCAAAGCAGCTGCCTTTTAAGCAGTTGACCTAGGTCCGATTCCTAGTGGGGGCACACAATGGCCAAAGCAATAATTTTTGATTGGAGGAGAACTCTTTTTGACGATGATTCTGGTTATGAATTTCCAGAAGCAGAGGGGATCTTGCAATCTTGCAAATCGAAAGGATTGCGTCTTGCCACCGTTTCTCTCGTAAGTAAAGAAAACGAAGAAAAAAGAAGAAAAGAAATAGAGAATTCCAAGCTTCGCAAATATTTTGATATGGCTCTCGTGACGAGTGTTGATAAAGCCCCTCTTTTCGAAGAGGTTAGAAAAACCTTTTCGTTTTCAAAAAATGAAATTTGCATTATAGGAGACAGGATCAAAGATGAAATCCAAATTGGAATTAAGAACGGTTATTTTACAATATGGTTAAGGAAAGGAAAATTTGCGAATGATGCCCCTACTAAAAAGACAGAAAATCCTAACCATATAATTTTGAAACTTAACGAATTATTGGAATTCTTATAAAATTTATGCTTTTTCACTCCCGCAATTTCGAATTCAAATTTCCTCGTCCTGCGCTCGTAATGGGAGTAATAAACGTGACGCCGGATTCCTTTTCGGATGGAGGAAAATTTTTCGATTCCGAGAAAGCCATTGCACATGGACTTTCGTTAGTAAAAGAGGGTGCAGATATACTCGATATAGGTGGGGAATCCACTCGTCCCGGCGCCGCGGAGGTAAGTGAAGAGGAGGAATTGCGGCGAGTATTGCTGGCGATCGAAACACTAAAGGATGAGATTGAGATTCCCATCTCTATAGATACAATGAAACCGAATGTGGCACGGAAGGCACTCGAAGCCGGGGCGAGTATCGTAAATGATGTGGCCGCGAACCGAACCGATCCCGAAATGTGGAATGTAGTTGCCGAATCGAGAGCAGGATATGTTTGCATGCACATGCAAGGTATGCCGCGCACGATGCAAAAAAATCCTGAATACAGCGATATCGTAAAAGAAATATATGCATTCTTTGAAGACAGGTTGAAACTTCTTGCAGCTGCAGGAGTTCCAAATGAACAGGTGATTTTAGATCCCGGCATTGGTTTTGGCAAAACCATTGAGCATAATCTGGAACTGATTCGAAACATCAAGACGTTTACTCAATTAAAACGGCCAATTATGCTTGGGGTTTCACGCAAGTCTTTTATTGGAAAACTGTTCGGCGCCGAAGTGCAAGATCGCCTTCCGGCTTCACTCGCGTGCACCTGTTACGCAGTCGAGCACGGGGCGAATATCCTCCGTGTGCACGATGTAAAAGAAACCATGCAAGCGATGAGGATGATAGAGAAGTTGACGGAATAGAAACTGCTAATTTATTGCCATCTCATGCATGGATTTGCTGAGATGTATTTTATTCTCGCCCTCGTTTGAAAAATTTCGAGTGACGGCGGGAGATGCTGTTCGCCGTCCGATGGGAGGGAAAATACCGCGCCGCAGATTCATTTCTGACACCATAAGGCCGAGGGTACTTCGCCGATATGATATACTTCTAGAAATACTGTCACTTGGTTTTATGCCATTGTTTTTTATTACATGGACTTCATTGACGAAAAAACACAATGGAATAAATTAGTGCTCTCGCGCGATGGGCAATTTTTCCAATCGTGGGAGTGGGGAGAACTTCAAACACAACTGGGACGGAGGATATGGCATGTGGTTTCGGGAAATACGGCTGCATTGCTCATACAATACCCGTTGCCATTTGAAAAATCCTATCTTTACTGTCCTTCAGGGCCGCTACTTCCGAAGAAATTTCCTCCAGATTGGAACACATTTGGAAGTGAGGTGCACCGCGTCGTCGCAACTCCGGCGAATGTCTTTCTAAAGATAGAACCGTGGGATTCGTGTGTGGATCCGAATGCACTCGCTGCTGCAGGGTTTCGCGTATCTACACCAATTCAGCCCGAGATGACGCGCATCATCGACATTGCTTTTAGTGAAGAGGAACTTATGCGGAAAATGGCACAAAGTGCAAGGTATGACATAAAAACCGCACAGAAACGTGGCGTTGTGGTGCACATCGCGGCGCGGCGCGAGGAAAAAGAGAAAGCATTCGATGAATTTTGGACAATGTTCAAAATGACAAACGATAGAAAGAAGTTAAAATACCATTCGAAAGAGTATTACTGGCTTGTGGCAATGCTCAATGGTGACTGCCGCTCAAAAATTTTTTTAGCAAAAACAGGGGAAACTCTTGCGAGTGGTGCTATGACGGTCTACTTTGGTAGGACGGCATTTTACCTTTACGCGGCTTCGATGACGGGTTCCAGATATTATAAAGCGCCTTCGCTAGTGCTCTGGGCTATCATGGTGGATGCAATGAAATCCGGAATGACCACATTAAACACCGGAGGCATCAGCCATGCAAAAAAATCGATGGCTGGCCCCACTGCATTCAAAAAAAATTTTGGTGGTTATGAGCACACATATCCGGGCGCATGGGATTTGCCGCTTAATAAACTTTGGTATGGGGTGTACCGATTAGCAAAGAAAGTGTTATAGGGTTCGGATAAATATAAAGATTTGGTGCCCATCTAGAGAGCGGCTCCGTTTTAAATTTATTCACTCAAAATTTAAAAAGTATTCATATATCTTTTAGGAATCACTCACATTTTTCTCATAGCGGTGTTTTTACGCTTGAGGTATGGAAAAAAATCTGTGCGCCGCTCTTTGGGTGGGTGTTGTTGTGGTCGGGATGGGAAGTGGAGTCGCAATCGTATATGCAGCTGTTTCTTTTTCTCCCACACCGTTTGTAGGACTTGATTTTTATAGCGGGCCTCCGGGATCAACAATACAGGTGTCAGGGGGAAATTATATGAACGGAGAAATAGTCAGTCTTTACCTTGGGAGTACGTTAACCCCACCAGTCGCGAGTTCTCGCGCGAGAGAGGATAGTCTCTTTGGTCCAGTGGCAGTTGTGATTCCACCGGCAACAGTGCAAGGACCGCTTCTTATCACTGCAATCGGCGCATCAAGTACCTTAAGCGCTTCGAACTCCTTCTATGTGCAGGGATTGAATCCCACGCTTTCCGTAGCTTCTACCACTGTGAACACTCCGGGAGCAATGTTGACTTTGAGTGGTGCAGGATTTGTGGCAAATGAACCGATCAATATTTCCTTAGGTTCTGCTTCCTCTACAATGACAGCAGATGGTATAGGAAATTTCTCGAACGCCTTGCTCACTATCCCTGTGATAAATTCCGGTACGTATCTCATCCAAGCCACTGGCCAATTTTCACATACGAATGCCTCGGCATATTTCTTTGTGGGAGGGTTCTTCCCGGTGGTAACTCCGTCGGAATTTTATGCAATACCGGGAGATACGCTGACATTTAACGGCAAGAATTTTGCTCCGAATGAAGTGGTGGGCCTAAGTATAGGTACGAGTACTGCTACAACTACCATCCAATTCTCAGCAGAGGGAAGTGGAAGTTTCACCAACATGGCTTCTTATCAAATTCCATTTGAGGCGTCGAACTCTAGTATACCCTTTATCTTTCGTGGAAGTTCTAGTGGGGCGACTGCAACCGCTTCGGTCACGGTGGGACAGTTGAACGCAGTGGTTACACTCTCCAAATATTTTATTTTACCAGGAGAACAGCTCACATTCTCCGGACATGGTTTCGGAGGAGGGGAAATGGTAGACATAGTGAATGGCACGAGCACCATTCCGCTCGTGAGCTTCCCCGCGGATAGCACTGGCGCTTTCTTCAATGCGGGAAATCTTATGGTGCCGTTTGCGATGGCAAGCAGTACGCCCATGTTCATTGCCAAAGGACGCACGAGCGGAGCAATAGCTTCAGCAACAGTAACTGTCGGTTCATTCTCCGCAAGCATCACCCCTTCAGCATTCTTTTTACAACGCGGGAATTCGTTTATGGTACGAGGCACTGGTTTTGCTCCCAATGAATCCGTGACCGTCACGGTTGGGGGAAATGTGCCCCGATCTTCCTATGTAGACGCAGCGGGAAATATAGGAGTGGGACCATTCATTGTCTCGCTCACGAGTCCATCCACGCTCATAGTACGAGCAGCAGGCACTTCGAGTGGAGCCAGCGCTTCCACGTCAATTTCGGTGGGAGATGCAGTAACACAACAAGTGGTAACAAGTTCGCTGATGATTTTCCTAAACATTAATAATAGGGGAATAGGCACCGCCACCAGTTCTGATTTCACCGTGTCCATCACAGGTGCAAATGCGACACCGGGATCCTTTACGGCCACGAACGGGACCACCACCGTGATGGTGAATGGGGATACTGCCTTCACCGTGGTGGTAAATTCCGCATTTGATAATTATGTTTCTTCCGCAAGTGGAATGTGTACGGGGCAAATTCTTGCTGGTACAAGTGCGGATTGTACATTGACTGAATTATATACATCCCCAATCTTTATTAGCCCGGATTCCTTACCTGACGGGACAGTGGGATCTTCCTACTCGGCTATGCTCACTGCGGCACCAGCCGCAAGCGGTACATTGACGTGGACCATTTCCCAAGGAACTCTTCCCACAGGGTTGAGCCTTTCAACAACAAATGATGTGGCGACTATTTCTGGCGTTCCCACAACAATCGGCACCTCTACGTTTAGTGTAAAAGCAGACGTGGGAATCTCGAAAAAGTTTAAGGCCTATACTATTGCAGTAACTGTGCCTCAAGTTGCCACACAGACCAACACGCAAACTAGCTCTGGAGGAGGTGGGGGAGGAGGAACCCCAGCAGTCTTCGTATCCGTACCCGCCCCTGTCACATTAGTTCCGTATGGATCCTATGTAGGGGGAGGTATTGCCAACCTCAATGCTGCGACTATTGCATCGAGTACACTCGCAATTCCGGGATTACCAAATACCGGCGGAAATCCTTCCATTTTTATGGAGGCGACAACCACTTCGGCAAATTTGTTGGATAACAACGTGGGGGCTTCCTTAGAGATTGCAGCTTTGAAACAAAAAGTAATAGTTTTGAGCGCCGCGGCTCATTCCTGCCCCGCTATCTTCTCGCGAAATTTGAGAAAAGGGATGAAGGGAAATGATGTAAAAAATTTGCAGCGTCTCTTGAACTTCTCACAATTTACCCAGGTGGCCACGACGGGGAGTGGTTCTATGGGCAATGAAACCGACTATTTTGGTTCAGCAACCATGAAAGCAGTGGTTTCCTTCCAGAACATTTTCGCCCAGGATGTTTTGAGTCCCTATGGTCTCTCGGCCGGCACAGGTATCGTAGGGCCAGCCACACGTGCCAAACTGAACTCGCTTTGTGAAAACAATACTTTCCCGACCTCTTTATAAAAGATCCGCATAAAGTGAGAAAAGTTTCCCGAGAAGGACTTTCGTTCTCGGGATCTTTTCTTTTTTGGATTCTCCTGCTACAATCGTTCTCAATGCGTCGATCCGGTGTCATCCTGGGAGTAATAGTTCTCTTCGCAATTGTGGCGGGGCTTTTCGTATATCCGAAGTGGCTGGGGAGACAGTGGCGGCCGTGGCGGCTCGGGCTGGATTTGGTAGGAGGAAGTCACCTCATTTATCAAATTGATTTAAAGAATGTGAAACCGAACGATCGGGAAGGCGTAGTAAATGGCCTTCGAGACGTGATTGAGCGGCGGGTGAACCTTTTCGGCGTAGGAGAACCGCAAGTATTCATTGCTTCCCAAGGAGAGCAGTCGCAACTTATTGTGGAACTCGCGGGTGTGCAGGATATTAGTCAGGCGATCACCCAGATAGGAGAAACACCCCTTTTAGATTTTCGCGAAGTGATTGAAAATGCGACCAGTACCACATTTATTCCCACCACACTCACCGGTCGTTATGTACAGGGAGCAGAGCTTGCTCTCGATCCGAACACCAATGCGTCGCGCGTGGCAATCTCCTTTAATAATGAGGGAGCAAATTTATTTGAGAATCTCACAGGAAAAAATGTAGGGAAACCTCTCGCAATTTTTCTGGATAATGGGTTGATTGAGATGCCCATTGTGCAGGAGAAGATTTCCGGCGGTCGCGCGGTGATCACGGGAAAATTCACACTCAATGAAGCGCAGAAATTAGTGGAGCGGTTTAATGCAGGTGCGCTTCCTGCTCCCATTACGCTTATTAATCAACAAACTGTGAGTCCTACGTTGGGAAGTGATTCTTTAAAAAAAGTGATTATTGCGGGAGCAATTGGGACTCTTTTGGTAATTATTTTCATGATTCTTTACTATCGCCTCCTCGGGGCATTTGCTTCATTGGCGCTCCTCATGTATATCGCGTTTACTCTCGCAATATTTAAGTTGATTCCCATCACCCTTACTCTTGCAGGACTCGCCGGTTTTGTGCTTACTATTGGCATGGCAGTGGATGCAAACATCCTGATCTTTGAACGAATGAAGGAGGAAATGAGGAGAGGCCTTTCCCGCGCAGCGGCGCGAACAGAAGGTTTCCGCCGGGCATGGCCCTCTATTCGCGATTCCAACACCTCTACAATTCTAACCGCGGTTATTCTCTATTTTTTCACCTCAAGCTTTGTACAAGGATTTGCGCTCACGCTTCTCATCGGGGTAGTCATCAGTATGTTCTCGGCAATCACGACTACTCGTTTTCTTCTGCAGTCCTTCCTTAAGGATAAACCAAAAAAATAATTCTATTTTTTCCTTTCTATTTTTCTAAAATGTTGAACATCGTTGGTCACAAAAAAATATATTTTACCTTTTCCCTTGTCCTCGTAGGAGCGGCGGTGATTGGCATTGTGCTTTTCGGGTTTAAGGAAGGAGTAGATTTTAGAGGAGGGACGTTATGGCAAGTAAAATTTGGGAATGATATTCCTCCTCTTTCCACTCTTCAGTCGGCAATAACTGATATCTCCTCCTTTCAAGATGTACGCGTCAATCAAGACAACAATGGAATATTCTTGATACGAATTCCAGTGATCACAGAAATCCAGCATCAAACCTTTTTGGGATCACTGAAAAAGAAATTTCCTTCTGTAGAAGAATTAGGATTTTCTTCTATTGGCCCCTCGGTGGGTGCCGCATTACGCAAAAATGCTTTGATTGCTATCATCCTCGTTTTGATTGGTATTTCGCTCTACATTGCATACGCGTTCCGAAAAGCATCCTATCCTGTCCGTTCATGGAAGTATGGTGGCGTGACACTTCTTACCCTCTTTCATGATGTCGTGATCCCCGCCGGACTCCTCGCATTCTTGGGATACACCCAAGGAGTAGAAATAGATAGCAACTTCGTAGTAGCACTTCTCGTGGTAATGGGATTTTCTGTCCACGACACGATTGTGGTGTTCGATCGAATTCGGGAAAATGTGATACTCCGGGGGAATAAGGAATCGTTCGACGCGGTAGTGAATGAGAGTGTAAACCAAACCATGGCAAGATCTATTAATACCTCGCTTACATTGATTCTTGTGCTCCTCGCGCTCTACATTGCAGGTCCAGAAACCCTCCAATATTTCATTCTTACGCTGCTTGTGGGGGTCATTACAGGAATTTACTCCTCGATATTTATTGCAAGTCCACTGCTCACTTTTTTGAAGGGGAAAAGGGTATAAAAAGGTGGGGAAAGGAGGTGACTTGACGGATTAAATGAATATGGTTATTATGGTTCTATAAAAATATAGCCATGGAACGAAATCCTAAAGAAATCATTGAGTTGCTTGGTGCACTTACCCCTCGCCAGCGTGAGGTAATCGTGCGGCGGTTTGGCTTTGGGAAATCAGAAGGCGAAACACTCGCGGAAATTGGTATGCGATTCGGCATCACTCGGGAGCGAGTCCGTCAGATAGAATCTTCGGCGATGAAGCTTCTCAAGGAGAAAATAGAAGCACATCCTGTATGGGGAAGTTTTGTGACGGAGATGTGCGCGTTTTTAAAGTCCCGCGGAGGGGTAGCTCCTGCGGAAGTATTCCTTAAAGAAGCAGGAGCCCGATTTTGCGGTATAGAATATTCGCATGTTGCCCTTTTTGCAGATGCCACGCGCCGGTTCAATTTTTATGGGGGAGATCGGCATTTTTATGCGTTATATTATTTGACAAAAACAAACATAGAACAAGCAAGGGAGTTTGGGGACACATGGGAAGAACATCTTTCCGGTAAAAAGGAATCAGTGTTGCAGGGGAATTATGACAGACATCTTCGTGTGTTTGTAGAAAACATAAAACTTCCGCTCGAACACGTGGAGAGCTTTTTGGCGGTTTCAAAAAAGATCCATCGTAACCCATACGGTGATGTGGGATTGGCAGTGTGGCCAGAGATTAAACCGCAAACGATCCGCGACCGAATTTATCTCGTGTTGAAGAAAGAGGGCAAACCTGCGCATTTCAGGGATATTGCCAAAAAGATTACTGTGGCGGGGTTTGGTTCTCGCCCTGCGCTTGCAGCCACCGTACATAACGAACTTATTAAAGACACTCGATTTGTACTCGTAGGACGGGGGATGTATGCCTTGAAAGAACAGGGATACGAAACGGGTACTGCGCGCGAAGTAATCAGAAAAATTCTCTCTGAACAAGGAGCCTTACATCCCAAGGATGTGATCACGGCTGCGCAAAAGGGATGGTTTTTCAAACCGAACACCATTCTTGTAAACCTCCAAAATCGGGCACATTTTGAGCGTCTTCCGGATGGCCGGTATAAAATACTCGAAAGTTAATATATATTAATTAATAGAGTATTTTCTTGTTTCCGTTCGGAAGAGAGTAGTTTTTTGTTGTATAATTAAAAAATCAACACATGCAGGATGCGGGAACAATAATTCTCCAATTTCTTGATCTTACAAAATGGTTCTGGGTTTTTTTTGTATTATGGCCGCTCTTTAAATCCACCTGGATAGGATGGCGGCAGTTTGAATATGAACATTCACCAGAATTTCGACAGGTAATGTTCGAGATGCGAATTCCGAGAGAAGTGCGAAAAAGTCCGCGAGCCATGGAACAAGTATTGATGGGACTTCATTCATTGAGAAATACCGCGGGGGACTTTGAAGAAACTTGGATTGACGGTGAGATCACAAAGTGGTTTACACTTGAAATTTGTAGCTTCAGCGGAGAAGTCAAATTCTTTATCCGATGCTACTACAAGCAGCGGCCGCTCGTAGAAGCTGCGTTTTTCTCCTACTATCCTGATGTGGAATTGGTGGAAGTAGACGATTATATCAATGACCTGCCAAAAGATATGGATGAACTCTATGAAAAGGGATATCAGATATGGGGAGCAGAAATGTTATTAAGGAAAGAGCCGGCGTATCCGATCCGCACCTATCCGATGTTTGAAGCTCCGGATGAGGAGCGACAGTATGATCCAATAGCGCTTTCGCTTGAAGTGCTCGCCAAAGCAAAAAAGGGGGAATTTATCGGGGTGCAGTATCTGATCGCTCCCGCGGAAGACGATTGGGATAAGGAGTGGAAACCGCTTGTCGAAAAATTAAAAGAGCAAAGTTCGAAGAAGCAAGGAGCGGAATCCGCGAAGGTTGCAACGAAAATGTCGTTTCCGGGAGGCCCTCTTCCAGTGTTTGAAACTGGTGGAGGCGAAAATAATCCATTGAAATCAATCGAATCCCTCCGACTTTCCCGTACGCCTGGAGAAACCAATGTCCTCGAAGCGGTGGAAAATAACTTGGCGAAACCTGCATTTCATACGATTGCACGATTCATCTATATTTCGCCGTCGCCGCTGTATTATGACTCTTTCGCTCGCCGTGGTATTGCGGGGATGTTCAACCAATATCAGGCGGTGGACCTCAATGGTTTCAAACGGAATGACGATGTAAGTACTCGCGTGAAAGTGTGGAATTGGCCGCATATTTTTCCGGGTGTCCGAGCAGAGTATCGGCGCGCCAGTATGCTATGGCACTACAGACATCGGCAAATGCCGTTCCACACTGGTATGTCACGGTTTGTTACTTCGAATATTCTTCGTTGGAGTCGTGTGTCAAAGACAATGATATTGAATGTGGAGGCGATTGCGACACTTTTTCATCCACCAACGTACATTGTGCTTACCGCGCCGCATATTCGTCGCCTTGAAAGTCGGAAAACAGGCCCTCCTGCCGGCTTGCCAATTTATGGCAGCGAAAAAGATATCGAGCAATTTCAATAAAATCATACTCTATGTCTCCACGCCCCAATCCAATTCACTTCTGGCTTGCTGCGCAAACCATATTTGCGTGGGTATTTTTGGTTGTGGATTTAGTGCTTCTTGGGGGGTTTATATATGCGTATCGAAAGCTCTTAGGATTTCGTCCTAATATCAAACCAGGGAAACGACACCCAATTGGTATGGCTTCCCCGCAACTTATCGTGTTTCGGGAGCGCTGGGAAGGAGCGTTGCGCCGCTTTAACACAAGTTCACCGGAGGCGATGCGATTTTCGATTCTGGAAGCAGACATGCTCGTAGACTCCATTCTTAAAGATTCGGGAATTGAGGGCGCTACAATGGCTGACCGACTTACAAAACTTACACCCGACACAGTAAAAAGTTTGAATGCGCTTTGGAAGGCGCACCGATTACGCAACAAATTAGAAGAAACTGCCGAATATGAGGTACCTTTGGGAGAAGCCCAAGAAGCAATTCAAGGATACGAAGCGTTCCTTAAAGAAATTAAGGTGCTTATATAACCAGAGATGCCAAAAGCAGGGAAAGTTCAAATAATCAAATACGCGCCTCCACCACCGGAATTACCGATGTTCGGGCAAGTGGATCCGAAGGAGTGCTCTTTTGTTGGGAGGACGAATTATGTCGCCGCGCTTGAAGAGAAAAAATTCATTTTCGGCATTAAGCGTAAAGATCGACGCCGGCATCTCTACATTGTGGGGAAGAGCGGCGTAGGAAAGACCAAACTCATCGAGCTTATGATTCGTCAGGACATTGCCTATGGTCATGGACTTTGTCTTATCGATCCGCACGGCGATGTGGTAGAAGCTACAATCGACTTTGTACCAGAAAATCGAATTGATGATGTAGTTATCATTGACCCCACCGATTTTCAATATCCTTCGTCATTCAATCCGCTTTCAAATGTAGATCCCAACTTCAAACATCAACTTACACAAGGATTGATTGAAGTCATGGAAAAACAGTTCGGAGCAAATTGGACGCCGCGGCTTGAGCACGTATTTCGCTTCACCTGCTTGGCGCTGCTCGATTATCCGCATGCCACGATGCGCGGTATGATCTCCATGCTTACTGACCGCAACTATCGGCAGAAGGTGGTGGAATACATTGAGGACGATATGGTAAAACGCTTCTGGGCGATTGAGTTTGCGGATTGGTCCGAGAAGTTCGATACCGACGCCATTATCCCGCTTGTAAATAAACTGGGACAATTTCTCTCGGACCCGATGCTCCGGAATATTTTCGGACAGAAAGAGAATAAAATTAAGCTTGAAGAACTCATCAATCAGAAAAAAATAATTCTTATCAATCTCTCGAAGGGACGACTCGGGGAGGAAAACTCCAGCTTTTTTGGGTCCATGTTTATTACAAAAATTAAACAGGCGGGAATGGCACGGGCAGCAATGCCTGAAGCGGATAGGCACGATTTTTATCTCTATGTGGATGAGTTTCAAAACGTGGTAACAGAAACATTTGAGAACATCTTGTCCGAAGCGCGTAAATATGGATTGTGCCTCACCGTTGCGCACCAGTATATGGGGCAGCTCCTTCCGCGCGTCCAAGCTGCGGTATTAGGGAATGTGGGAAGTATCGTTATCTTTCGGGTTGGTGGTGAAGATGCGGTTACCCTCAAACCAGAAATGGCGCCGATATTTGATGTAAAAGACATGATAAATCTTGGTGTGCGGGAATTTTATATCAAGATGACAATTGATGGAGAATCGTACGATCCATTTTCAGCGGAAACGCTCGCAGTGTTACCTGCACCGCATCATTCCTTCCGTAAAAAAATTATAGAAACTTCTCGAAAGAAATATGCTATCTCTGCAGATGCGGCAAAAAAACTAATCCTCGAAGAGGAGGCCACAATCTTGCGTAGTGCACAGGAAAAAGCAATTATCGAAGGCAAAACAAAAAAAGAAGATTCTACTGATGAAGGAGTTGGAGATAAAGTGGCAGAGCCAATGATCTAATTGCGCGCAGCAATTAAATTGATGGTTGTAGGTTAATGATGATGCCCCCCAATCTTAATCTCTACTTTTGCAGGAGGATAGGCAATGTGATGCACAAACATCCCGAGTGCCACGCCTAAAGTAATCGATAAGAGAAACTCGTTATAGGTGCGAATGAAGAAGTAGTGGAAACCGGCATAGAATACTGCGAAGCTTGCGCAAAAAATGCCCCAGCCTTTGAGCCGTGGGGGAACTGCTTTTTTCCCTCCCGAAAAGAGGAGAAATGCGAGAATTGCCCCCGAGATCGCGAGCCAAAGATCAAATCCTTGATACACATCTCCTCCGGGGAAAGCGGTTTTTAAGAAAACACCCACTTGGTAGATGAGTATCATAATGAAGAGGATGAATCCAGCCCAAAACCCGCCCTTATTTGAAGCGCTTGCGCGTGCGTCGCCACTCTCACTCGTGCGTTTATATATTTCCCAAAGTGCCATTCCAAAAAGAGTGGGAATTAGCCCCCAAATCACGAGATTGAAAATAACCCTCAATGCGAATTCCATTGTGGTAATTAAACAATATCTTACAAAAGTGTGCAATCCACACGGGGTGGGGCATCCCTAGTCAATTGGCACAAGCGACAGCGATTTCTCCAGATAAAATAAGGGCGAATTGAACAATTCCGGTGAGGAAAATCTGAAGCAAAATCTCTCACATAGTCCTTGAGATTGATCGACCAGTGATGATGGTACATCCGCCGCACAAACGTGCGGTAGACGCCGAACATCCCTTCATCTTGGACGTATGCGCAACTCAAATTTTCGGTGGATATCTCTCGAATGCTCCACGTCCCACCAGCGGGCAATGCCTCGATATATCCCTGCCCCATCGGTCCAGAGTTTCGAGCCCGGTTTCACCTTGCGGAACAAGAAATAGGCTGCGTGGTGCCGCTCGGGAGCGGTACCGGGAATCACCCCCCCAGGCGAGTTTCCGTGCGCCCTTTTGTTTTGCCATCATCAGGGTCATGGTTTTGAAAAACACTTCATCAAGCTGCACGATACGTTCCAGGATATGAGATATGAGTAGGATGATTCCTGAACGCCCCGAACCAATGACGCACCGTTCTTTCGGAGCATGTTGAGAGTACCATGGTTTGTTTTACGGGGATTGCGCATGTCCAGCTCCAGAGAAGTATTCAGAACTGCTGATATGGCATTTCGTATTGGAAAGCCGAATACCCGCCGAGTGCAAAACTGGATGGCCTTATATAATGAGAAGAAAAATCACAGAAAGAGGTATATAATTGTTACCAATGGAGAGCGAAATTCGTAATTGTCAAAACTGCAAACAGCAGTTCACGATCGAATCCGAAGATTTCAATTTCTACAAAAAAATTTCGGTGCCACCGCCGACGTTCTGTCCGCAGTGCCGTTATCAGCGGCGGCTTATGATTCGTAACGAACGGAATCTCTACCGACGAGAATGCGGGCTGTGCAAGAAAAAAGTAGTGTCCATGTATTCAGCTGAAAAACCCTTTCCCGTATATTGTCAGAAATGTTGGTGGGGAGATGGGTGGAATCCAATGGAATTCGGTAGAGCCTACGATTGGCAAAAACCATTTTTCCTTCAATTCAGAGAATTTCAAGATAGAGTTCCGAGACCGAACCTTGGCGCGGTGAATGCTAAAAATAGCGAATATTGCAATTACGTGGGGGACGTGAAAGATTCGTATCTCTGCTTCGGTTCGATCGAAATAGAGAACTGCCTTTATGGATCTCCGTATGAATCCAAATACTGCGTAGATACGTACTTGGCTCGCGAATGCGAATATTGTTATGAATGCATTGATTGTGAGAAACTCTCTAATTCTTCGTTCTGTGAAAATTGCAGCTCATCATTAGGATTATTGTACTGTTTCGATTGCAAAAATTGTCAGGATTGCATCGGATGTGTTGGTTTGAGAAATCAGAAGTATCATATTTTCAATAAACCATTAAGCAAAGAGGACTACATACGGGAAAAAGAAAAAATATCAGAAGGTGGTCGCGGCGCACTCGAGGAAGTTGAAGATACATTTTACGAACTGAAGGGGACAAGGCCGCATCGCTTCAGCACAATTCTCCAGAGTACACGGGTGAGCGGAGATCACATTGTATATTCGAAAAACGCCCGCGATTGCTTCGATGTGAAGCGGACGGAGGATTGCGCGTACTGCATTCGTATGATTGATGCGAAAGACACGCACGACACCAATTACTGCGAGTATTTGGAATTGTGTTATGAATATCTCGGTTTTTGGAAAATGGCGCGATCAAAATTTTCGAACACGTGCGGGGAAAGCTCCGACTTGGAATACGCCGATCTTTGCTCCGGCTCTTCATTCCTTTTTGGATGTGTGGGATTGCGCAAAAAACAATACTGCATTTTAAATAAACAATATTCAAAAGGGGAGTGGGAGAAAATGGTAGAAAAGATCAAACAGCAAATGAAAGAAATTCCCTTTGTGGGGAATAATGGCCGAGTGTATGGATATGGAGAATTCTACCCCGCAGAACTCGCACTTCTTTGCTATAACGAATCCGTAGCACAAGATTTCTTTCCTTTGAATAAAAAAGAAATAGAAGCCGCGGGACTGAAATGGAAAGAACCCGAAGAGCGTCACTATGCGGTTACGATCAAATCCGATGCAGTCCCCGGTAAAATCCAAGAAGTATCGGAGTCAGTGCTCGAGCAAATCATAGAATGCTCACACAAAGGAGAGTGTAAGCACCAATGCACTACGGCATTCAAAATCATCCCACCGGAATTGCAGTTCTATCGACAAATAAACCTTCCTCTTCCGCAGCTTTGCCCGAACTGTCGCCACTATCGCCGATTACGCCAGCGAAACCCAACTAAACTTTGGACGCGCAAATGCCAATGCGCCGGCGCACAATCCGAAAACGGTGTGTATAAAAATTCCGTGGGCCACTTCCATGGGGATCAACGTTGTCCAAATGAATTTGAAACAAGCTATGCGCCGGAACGCCCAGAGATTGTTTACTGCGAAGATTGCTATCAGCAAGAAATATCATAAGCAATTACCATTCATGAGTAAGGTTATAGATATCGCTCCCTTGTTCGCGGCTTCGGGAATTCCTTCAGGGAAAATAGAGATCGTTGAGACTCCTGGGATGTATCCGTATAAGGAAGAAATCGAAAAAAATTGGGCCTACTACACGGCGGTGGGGTATAGGCACTTCAAGGAAGTTCTTAAAAAAGAAAACAAGAAAATTAAGAATATTGCCATTGTAGGAATTGGGAGTGGAGTAGAGGGTATTGTGATGCTCAAAGTGTTCGGTTCTGAATTGCGCCAGCTCATTATCACCGATGTTGACGAAGAGGTGACCGAGGGAGCGGTACAAAATTTAGGAGCTCTTCCTAAAGAACATAATGTTGCAGTGTTTCCTCTTGTTGGTTCGTTTTGTGAGCCGATTGAGCAGAAAGGGTGCACGGTCGATTGTGTGCATGGCAATATTCCCAATCTTCCTTCCACGGGAGAAGAGGATTTAAACCAAGGCGCAGAAAAGGGAACGTTTCTTGAAGAAGAGTCGTTTCAAAAATACAATCCACCGAAGAAACTTATTGCATATGCTCTTGGTTCACAATATGCATATCTCCAAAGCGCCAGTCGCGTGTTGAACTCCGGCGGGTCAGTCGTTACCGAACTTGGGGGAAGGATGCCGTGGGATGTTATTCAGGAGCTGTTTGATTCCTGCGGACTTCGCATGCAGGAAATTGTGGTTGGATTTAAAGAGCAAACCGAAGCCCTCATAGACTTTCAAGGATACCATCGGATCGAGAAAATGTTCGGATCTATTTTTGAATTTTACCGCTATGAAGAAAGTAAGAAGATGTTACGAAGCAAGGGATTTGAAAATCCAACCTGGAAAATGAGTGGGCAGGAAATGAAACAGCTCCTCGCGCCGTATGCGGTATCGGCAGGAGAAGCTCTTGAGCTTTATTCAAAGGGAATTGCCGTTGGCCATACACTCCATCTCCTACGAGGACAAAAGATATGAGAATACAACATCACTACAAACCCGGGTTTGTAGTGATGTTGTTATAGGGTAATCAATCGCTCGTGGCTAATCGCTAATAGCTAGTCACTAGTGGCTATCTTACCTCTTCGTCCTTCCTTAACGTCTCCAGCGCTTCCTTGACAGTGGTCATAAACTGCGCAGGGAAGATGATCGTAGAATTCTTTTCGGTGGCGATTTCGGCCATCGTCTGAAGGGTGCGGAGCTGGAGTGCTACCGGGTGGCCCGCGATCACGTCCGCCGCGGCGCCGAGTTTCTCCGAGGCCTGCAGTTCTCCTTCGGCGGCCACAATCTTCGCGCGCCGCTCGCGTTCGGCTTCGGCTTCCTTCGCCATTGCGCGCTGCATGTTGTCGGGGAGCACGATGTCTTTAATTTCCACCGCAGTCACTTGCGCGCCCCAGGGTTCGGTGTGGGTGTCGATCACGCTCCTGATTTGATCATTGATGGCCGCAGTTTGCGAAAGGAGCTGGTCGAGCATAAATTGTCCCACCACATTCCGCACGGTCGTTTGGCTGATTTGGTTCACGGCCGCGTACACGTCTTCGATTGCCACGACCGATTTCTGCGCATCCACGATTTTGAAATAGGCGACTGCGGCGATATCGATCGACACATTATCCTTCGTAATGATTTTCTGCGAAGGAATGTTCATCGTCACCGTCCGCAACTCCACGCGCACCATCCGTTCAAAAATGGGAATGACGTAGATAAGCCCAGGCCCGCGCGTTCCCGTCACGCGTCCCAAGAAAAAGATTACCGCCCGTTCATACTCCTTGATGACCTTTATCCCCGCCAGAAGGAGGAAAACAACGATAATAATCAGCCATGTTGCGATATCCATATCCACATTCTATACCCGTTGGTGGCCAGTTGCAACAAGGCGAAACTTCCCCTCCGCGTTGTGGAAGTTCTTAAAACGATATATCCTAAAACGCGAGGAAGCGTGGCAGAGTGGTCGAATGCGCCGCACTCGAAATGCGGTATACCGGAAACGGTATCGGAGGTTCGAATCCTCCCGCTTCCGCCAGTTAGGAAATGAAGACATTGGCTCGCCCGCTACTCGGGCTCGCCATCCGTTTTTTGCCGAAAATTCAAGCCGTTTTGAATTCAG
>CAZKRG010000003.1:0-47420 GCA_964555255.1 uncultured Candidatus Saccharibacteria bacterium | reverse complement strand
AACAATGGTTCGAATGCTGGTCCATTCACGCTGAACCTGAATTGGGACACGGGCACTGCGAACAACAATGTGGGGTTCCCATCGGCAATCTCACGAGCCAGCTTTTCGCGAACGTCTATCTGAACGCGTTCGATCACTTCGTGAAACGCGAGCTTCACGAGCGCTACTATATCCGCTACATGGATGATTTTATTATTCTTGGTTCTGATAAAGAGCATCTGCGCGAAACCAAGGAGCGGATACGGGATTTTCTTTGGGAGGCGCTCAACCTTGAACTCCATCCCAAGAAATCCGAACTTTTTCCGGCGGCATGCGGCATCGATTTCCTGGGATATGTGCTCCGATGCGGGAGACGGCAACTCCGGAAATCCACCGTCAGGCGGTTCAAGAAAAAGAAACGGCGACTTGCAGCACTTGCTATACAAGGAAAATTGCCAGAGGGATATCTCGGAAATGTGCTCGCTTCGTGGCGCGGGTATGCTTCGTTTGTGCATGAACGCGCATATTGAAAATTAGAAATTGTAAATTGAAAATTGTAAGATGTGGGTATGCGCATCGCTGCTATTTTGGCTCTCTCGCTTATCCTTATTGTTACCGGTGTGGAGATCGCGCGGTTTATGAAACAGAATGGAGTGTTGCAGAGGGAAGTTTCTGAGTCTACGCGGCAGCTTACTGACGCACAGAAGGAAGCTGCTGCTCTTCAAGCGAATCTCAATTATTTCAACCGGCCGGAAAATTTGGAGAAAGAAATGCGTACGCGGTTCAATTATCGGGGAGCACAGGAGAAACTTTTAATTCTCGTTCCTCCCCTGGCCACCTCCTCTTCTTCCACGATCCCATGAAACACTATTTTATTTTCTTTTCTCTCGTGGTCGTAGCATTAGGGATCACATTTGTGGTGCGGGGAGGATATTATCCTGTAGCTTCTGTCGGCGGGAGCTTTCTTTTTGCTCGTGATTTTCAAGAACAATATCGAGCGGTTCTTCAGTATTATTCCCATGCGACCGAGGTTTATGGGGTTTCAAGTACCTCTCCCCGGTCGGATGTAGAAGGGGCGGTGCTTGAAGGACTTATTGAATCCGCTCTTGTGCATAAAGAAATTGAAAAGGAGATGGGAAAGACTGCAGAAACGTTGGTAACTGAACGGGTGCAATCTGTAGTAGAAGAAGACTCTAAACTTGCGCAGGCGGCAGAAGTTGTATATGGATTCAATGCGCAAGAATTTCGGCGGATGGTGCTCATTCCTCAAGCAGAGCGCGAGATCCTTATAGGACAACTTTTTTTGAAAGGGGAGGATTTTTCGAAGTGGCTCGCAGAGGCAAAACAAAATAACAGGATTCTTTTATTTTCTCCGGGGTTTACGTGGACAGGGACACAAGTGAAAAAGGTTCCGTAGGTTTTAGTCCGCGGATACCCCCGAGTAGTATTCACGGGTTTTTCTCGCTGGTGTGGCAGTTGACTTAAGCGGGGCAAAGAGGTAGACAAAAAGAAACCCTATGCAGCGCATGTTGGGAGATGTGTGCTCTAAGGCAGGCTATGACCCGAGATGTCTTACTCCGACAACTTATCGAGCGCGATTACCTTCGATCCCTTCCCCTTATCGAAGCTTTTAAGAAGGTGGATCGAAAGGATTTTCTTCCCTCGATTGAGGAGGCGCACGCGTATGAAAATGAGGCTCTTTCTATTGGATTTGGACAGATCATTCCTCGGCCTTCCATAGTGGCGTTTATGCTGGAACTTTTAAATCCTTTGCCGGGAGAACGTATTTTGGAAGTGGGCACAGGGCTTGGATGGTTTACTGCGTTGTTGGCGTTCGCAGTCAAAACTTCACAACCGGGAGCTCGGTTTCCTCTCGTTATTTCCATGGAGCGCATCTTACCTCTTGCCGAGGCTGCGGAGAAGAATTTAGAACACTATGGGTTGGTGAAGAAAGGTATTGTAAAGGTGGTTGCGGAAGATGGTTCTCACGGATGTGAACGCTATGCGCCTTATGACCGAATTATTACAGGGGCAACGGCAGGAGTTATTCCTGTGAAGTGGAAAAATCAACTTTGTATGGGTGGGAGGATTGTCGCTCCTGTTGAAACTACTATTGAGGTGCAAGACAAACTTTCTCCCAGTGATTACAATGTGCGGATGTATCACGGGTTCACCTTCGTGCCGCTTGTTGAAGATCGAGGAGGGGATTCTCAAGGAGATTGAGTTTAAATCCACGGGTCTTGAGAAAAAGAGGGGAAGCACGTAGGATGCTAAGGTTGCGAGTGTAGTACAGTGGCAGTACGATAGCTTCCCAAGCTATAGACGAGGGTTCGATTCCCTTCACTCGCTCCACAATCAAACAGGTAGATTTTTTTCCTACCGAACAATGGGCTTCCTCAATGGAAGCCCGGAGCCCGACTGAAGGCTCGGCTCAAGGAAAGTCTCTATGCCACCTGCACAAAATACCCGACGCTCTATAATCCACACGGTGAATACCGATGAGGATCATGTCCATATTCAGATGGAGATTCCACCCTCCATCGCCATCGCAGATGCCGTCCAGAAACTCAAAGGTACTTCGAGCATGGCACTTCGCAAAGAATTCAAATTCATCCGAGACATGTATCTTGAGAAGAACGGCATCTGGAGCGTCGGGTATTTCGTGTCCTCAGTGGGACTCAACGAGGCACAGATCAAGAAATATATTGAGTGGCAGGACAAGAAAGAACAGAAGCCCCAGACCACCGCTCTGTTTTGAACAATCTTCTTTTGCACGTACGCGGGCACATGGAAACCCGAAAAGAAGCCCCGCGCTGAAGCACGGGGAGTGGGTCACTTTCCCCACACCCCTTTTTCTTCCCGCGCCGCCCGAGCGTTCCGCCGGAGCGAAGCGGAGGCGGGGTCAAGGATTTTTCGCAAAAATCGGTTCGAGCTTTGTTGTAAATATACTCACAATAAAACTTTTTCTCTTGCTGGAAATTTCGCGGGTGGCACAAACAAAGTCAAAAACGAAAATGGCTCAGGCGCAAAAAATTTCTTTGGGGTGTGGGGCAAAAGGGAATTTTTTTGAAAAATCCGTTTTGCTATTTTTTAGTTTCTTCGATCGTTTCAATATCTCGCTGAATAGTATCCGCTATCATACTAGTTCCGTCTGCATACCAAGTATATGGTGAGTTGATTGAACCAGAAAAATATATCATAGCGGAATTCCATTCTTCTTTGCGGGTTTTCAAATTCGCCCCCGATTCAGATAAATAAAGCCCAGCTGCTAAAAACGCATCATAAATATCCCAAGGATCTGCCGGTTTTCCGGTATTTTTTTCGATTTTGTCTTTATACTTCATCCATGTCGAAGGGATGAAATCAGCAGGGCCTATTGCTCCGCCGTATCCAAAACTCATAGGACAAGTTACCAAAGTTTTTGAAGGATCTCTTCCTAATCCCCGAGTAATTTCCAAAAAATATGGTATATCTCTATCAGCTTTCATAACTTTTGCCAATTTTTTCCCGTCGATGGCTCTTATACCTTCGCCCGTTTTAAAATTGGCTAGATAGCACATATCAAATTTTTCCAATTTCAATTCTTCTTGAAAAATTGCCAAAAGGAAGGCGGGGCGAATGACTGCTATTTTTTCTACATTTTTTGCGATTTCTAAAGCGTCGCCGAAAGTAAGAGCATTTGTTTGCCCTATCAATTCAAAATTTTTAGATTTTATCCTTTCTATTCTTTCCTTATTATTCTCTGCAGAATAAACTATTCCAAATTCTCTTTTTAAGTTTATGATGCGATTGTAAGATTCTTCAATTCTCCGCTCTTTGATTTTTCCATTTTTTACAGCATCAAAAATTATATCTTTTACCTTGTATGCCAAATTTTTGTCATATCCATTTTGGCTATTGTTCGAAACCATTACCATATCAATGCCAGCGTTTATTGCCGTTATTATTGCTTCGTCCAATTTATAATTGTCGCTAATGGCAGCCATTTGCATATCATCAGAAATGATGATGCCTTTAAATCCAACTTGCTTTCTTAAAATATTTTGTAAAAATATTTCAGATAAAGTTGCGGGGTAATTTCTATCAATATTTTTATTTATTATGTGGGCTACCATGACCGCTTTAAGCAAGCTGTCATTATTCAAATTCTGGTAAGGCAACAACTCCTCGTTTTTGTATGTATTTGTTATATCAACTTGCCCGTTGTGGGTATCTTTTGTCGCACTTCCTTGTCCGGGAAAATGTTTTGCTACGGCAATAATGTCGTTTTTCTGTAAATTTTTCACAAACACTTCTGCTTGTTTTGAAACTTCATTTTCATCAGAGGAGAAAGAACGTCCCAAGGCACCGATAATAGGATTTTTGGAATTTATATTTATATCCACCACAGGAGCAAGATCCATATTAAACCCTAGTCCCCTCAATTCCACTGCCAAGTCTGTCGATTCTTTATAGGTAGTTTGTGAGGTTTTATCTTGGGCCATTTTTTCTGCAGAAACAATCGGCAAAAATCCATATTTTTGTTTTAGACGATTTACATTTCCTCCTTCGGCATCTACTGCGACAAACAATGGCGTTGTAGAATACGTTTGGATGTCGGATATAAGTTTTTTTGTCTGTTCATAATTTATGATATTTCGCGGAAAACTGTTTGACGGAACATCTTGATCGAAAAGAACAACGCCGCCGGGTTTAACATCTTTAATCATCGTATAAACATCAGAGTTTTCTGGAGCTTCTGTTCCACGAAAACCGGTTATTATCATTTGTCCTATTTTTTCCTTAAGTTTTTCGTCTGACAATGCAACTTGTTCATCAGGAGGATTTTTTGTTTTTGTGGCATTGTTGGCTTTGAAAGATCTATTAAAAACAAAAAAAACTCCTCCGATTGCTAGGAAATAAAGAATGACTAATACTAATACTAATACCGTTGTTGATACTTTCATAAGTATACTTTAACAAATCTGTTTCCAGCCGTAAGTACCCGCTGGTTCATTATTTACTAGAGCTCGTTATCCACAGATTTTCCTTTTCGACAACTTTTGGAGTGGTGTCATTAAACCAAAGCCGGTTGGGGGCTTATTTATTATATGGAAAGTATAAGGAAGCGTTGGACGCGGACAAAAATCAATCAGTTCCTCGGATTATAGTGTTACTGGGAGTATGCATGCAAAACCCCTCATTCCGAGGGGTTTTGCTATTCCTTGAGATGTGGCTGGTATATTTTTGAGATGAGTTCTAAAATTGGCAGGACATGGGTGCTACTCCAGTTGAGCTTGTAAAAGAGAGGCTTGATATCGTCGATTTCTTGCGGGGATACTTAGTGCTCCAGCCGGCAGGGAAGAACTTTAAGGCTCGTTGTCCGTTTCACAAGGAGCGTACGCCGTCATTTATGGTGTCTCAGGACCGGCAGAGTTGGCACTGTTTTGGATGTTCTTTAGGAGGAGATGTTTTTTCTTTTCTCATGCGCTACGAGAATATAGAATTCGGGGAGGCACTCCGCGTGCTTGCAGAAAAGGCAGGAATAGAACTTAAACGGGTGAATCCCGCGGAATACAAACTTTCCGGGGCGTTGTATGAAGCTAATGTATATGCAAAAGAATTTTTCCGAGGACAATTCGAAACCTATGCACCCGCGAGGGAGTACCTTCATGAACGGAAACTCGCAAAGCATGCGGTTGATACTTTTGAGTTGGGATGGGCTCCTTCGGGCGCAGAGGCTCTTACCCTTCACCTTATCAAAAAGGGATTGAGTCCCGATGAGATTATTCATGCAGGATTGGCATTTCGCACTGAACGGGGCGCGATCATCGATCGGTTCCGCGGGCGCATCATGTTTCCGATTCATAATCATTTTGGGAAAGTGGCGGGATTTACTGGAAGAGTGTTGCCGAGTCTTACTGTTTCTGAAGGTCAGGAGATTGCAAAATATGTGAATACTCCAGAAACTCCTATTTTCCAGAAGTCAAAGTTGCTCTACGGGTTTTGGACGACAAAGAATGCCATTCGTGAAGCAAAGAGCGCTTTTGTGGTGGAAGGACAAATGGATTGTCTTATGAGCTGGCAAGCCGGAGTTTCTAATGTTGTTGCGAGTTCGGGGACCGCGTTTACTGCAGAACATTTACGGACACTTCACCGATTAGCGGACGAACTTGTGTTTTCCTTCGACAATGATGCTGCGGGGCTTGCCGCGGGTGAGCGGGCGATTGACCTTGCGCAATCAGAGGATTTTCATGTAAAAGTAGTCACTCTCCAAGGGGTAAAGGATCCGGCGGAAGCAGCAGCGGCGAATCCTCTTGCGCTCAAGGAAGCGGTCATGCATGCACGGCCGGCAATGCTCTTTTACTTTGAGAAGTATTTGGGAGAAGCCGCCGATTTTTCCGACCGAGAGGGACTCCAACGCTTGCGTGCAGTGCTTCGGAAGATAGTTATGATCACGAGTCCGGTGTCTCGGGATTCCTGGTTCCGCGAACTTTCCCGCCGCACCGCCATTGAGGAACGGGTACTTCGGGAGGAAGCCGAAAAGGCGATTCACGCTGTTCCTGCTACAGCATCTACTTTCTCGGAGAAAGACACAACGGTGCCTCGCGTACGGACTCGGTTGGAACTCTTGAGCGAGCGAGTGCTTTCCTACGCGGTTTCGAGGGGAGAGCTTACGTTCGCCGAGGGACTCAAAGAGTTTTTGATGCCGCTCTATCAGCGGGGACTCGCACTAGTGCAAGAGGGGAAAAAACAGAGCGGTGATCCCGAATTGGATAGCGTGTTGGAGGGGATCTTTTTTCGAGCGGGGATGGACGAGCATGAGGACCCGGCATTGCTCCAGCAAGAACTTCCAAAAGAATATTTCCGAAGACGGCGAGAAGCGCTTACACACACGGTGCGGCTCGCGGAATCCTGTGGAGATGAGGTGGAAGTAGCTCGTGCGCTAGCCGAGTTACAGAAGCTTCCGTCGTGAGTCGACGTTCGGTGTCTTGCGATGTCCAACATCGCAAGGCGTAAAATTGCGGTGAAATATACAAAAGAGGATAAATGTACTAATATACGAATCTATATGGGTAAGCGCCTTCAAAGAAGCATATCGAAGCGTTTCCTATCTCTCACGGGATGAAGAAAAAATCTAATAAATCCAAAGCAGAAAAGAGTAAGGGAAAGAGGGTTCCTCCCAAGAGAACCAAGAAAGCAACTCGAACTTCCAAGAAATCCGAGGAAAAGAAGAGACTCGATGAAGCGGCGCTTCAGGAGCTTGTCAACCGCGGCCGACCGCGGGGGTTTGTGACGGACAATGAAATTTTGTATCACTTTCCGTCGATTGAGCAGGACCTCTCGTTTCTTGAGGTTATTTATGATCGGTTGGAGAAGGCGGGGGTGAAGGTGGTGGAGACGGGAGGACTCATCGAGATTTCGAAGGGGGAAGTGACGAAGAAAGAATTGGAGGAAGCCACCGCGTTCGAGGGCGATGTGCCAGATGCGGTGCAGATGTACTTGAAGGAAATTGGAAAGACCCCGCTGCTTACGAAAGAGGAGGAGCGCGAGCTTGCGAAGCGCGTGGAGAAGGGAGACGAAGAAGCGCGGCAGAAATTGATGAAGGCCAACCTCCGGCTTGTGGTTTCGATTGCGAAGCGGTATATCAACCGGACGCCGCATCTTTCGATTCTCGATTTGATTCAAGAGGGGAACATCGGGCTCTCGCGGGCAGTCGAGAAATTTGATTATCGGAAAGGATTCAAGTTTTCGACCTATGCGACGTGGTGGATCCGGCAGGCGATTACGCGTGCCCTTGCGGATCAGTCGCGCACCGTGCGGATTCCCGTGCACATGGTGGAAACGATTTCAAAATATACCCAGATGCGGCGGCAGTTGATTCAGGAATTGGGGCGCGAGCCGCTCGCGGAAGAGATTGCGGCCGAAATGGGAATGGATGTGGAGAAAATTCGCCACATTCAGAAAATTTCGCAGGAAGTGCTCTCGATTGAAACGCCCATTGGTGATGAGGAGGATTCAACGCTTTCCGACTTTATTCCCGACGAGAAGAATGCCACACCGGCGCAGCTTACCGCGCGCGCCTTACTTCGCGATTTGATTAAAGAGATTCTCGTGGACCTTACCGAACGGGAACAGAAGATTTTAAAAATGCGATTCGGGTTGGAAGATGGGGTAACGCACACGCTCGAAGAGGTGGGAAAGGCATTCGGCGTCACGCGTGAACGTATTCGGCAGATTGAAGCCAAAGCACTCGAGAAAATCCGTGAGCACGACAAAGCCAAAGCGCTCGAAGGGTTTAAGGATATTACGTAGAAGACGGTAGGAAGAAAGGAAAGAGAAATTTACACTATCTTCCGATCGGAAGATAGTGTAAATTTATGGGCATTTTTTCCTTTACATTTTTTAATAAAAGATGTATTCTATGTGCACCGTACGAATACGGTCTTTGGCCACAAAGCGATGTGGCGTCAGCAACTTGAGAGGTAAATATGGAAGAAAAACAAAAAAAGATCCTCGTTCTAGGCTGCGGCGGCACTATCGTAAGCTTGCCGGGTCCAGACGGAGCTCTCGTACCCGCAAAAACAGTGGATGACATTTTGACAGCCATCCCTGTCCTGAAAAAACGAGAAGACATTGAAGTTCGGCAGATCGAGAACCGTGACAGCACGGACCTCACTCCAGCTCACTGGACGAGATTCGCAACGATTATAGCCGAAGCGACCCAGAGTGGAAACTACTGTGGAATTCTTCTCACACATGGTACCGATACTATGGCCTACAGTGCCACGGCGGTCGGGATTGCGTTGGGTAATCACCTTAAAATCCCCGTGGTGTTCACTGGTTCACAGCGTTCTCTTTTTACAGATCGGTCAGATGCTCAGTTTAATGTGGAGAATGCGGTGGCGGTAATACTCGAAGCGGCCAGGCAGAACATCGCGGAGGTAATGATTGTCTTTAGTTACGACGTTCTACGCGGGACGCGTGCGATGAAGAATAGCGAGTCAAAGTTCGATGCTTTTGAGTCGCCCGCCTTTCCTCCGCTCGCGACGATGTCAGGACTGAACGACATCACCTTTGCCCCGGCTGCCCGGCGAGTTTGCTCAAAAACCCAAGCGTTCCAATCTGATGACAAACTCGATTTTCACTTCAACAGTGATATTATGACGCTCGACTTGTCTCCTGGGACCAACCCTCAAAAACTGTCACGTATTATCTCCAGTGGCATGTACCAGGCGTTCATACTACGTTCCCTGGGCGCGGGGAACGTTCCCTCGTTTGAGGAGTACTCCCTTATTCCTTGTATCCAGGAGGCAGTCAGATTGGGAATTCCCGTAGTGATTACCACTAAATTTACTGGTGGCACCACTCACGCGGGAATTTATGGGTCGGGAAAAGCAGCGCTCGATGCGGGCGCGATCGAGAGTGGAAATCTCACGGACGTGGCAGTGTATGTAAAACTCATGTGGCTTCTTGCCAAGGGCAAACGCACTTACCAAGAAATTCAGGAAGCGCTTCTCACGCCAGTAGCGGGAGAAGTATCGAGGTGATAAACCTCACAATTCATCGAAGACCACTGTGGTGCAACGCTGCGGTGGTCTTTGTTTTTTCTTGACCCATTCTTCGTTTTGTGGAATGGTGTCGGAAGCACTGCGCTTTTGTGGCGTGGTGGAAACTGACAACCACAATCAACCAAGAAAGAATTCAGTTATGGAATTATTATTTGATATTGCTGTCCCGCGCCCTCAAGTCAATGCCTTCAAATTCCGCGTTCATCGCGTGGAATCTCTTGGGAAGCTTTCCCTCGATCCTGTGGCGTTTTACCAGAGATGGGCTAAAAAAGTTCCGGAATTTCCCCACCATGAAGTGGAAATACTTACTCCCTCGTCGCTTTTTTTCGAAGGACGCAAAGGCATCCACACGCATCTTTCGGAGGTAACGAATACCCGGTTCGTGTGCTGGACAGAGCGGCTTGGTACACTTGAAGAAGTCGAGGACCTTCTTTCCGTCTGGACCGTGGGAACTGCCGTGGTTCTCGGGGGATATAGCAATGGAGTGGATCCGTTGGGCAAGGTCTATGGCGAGGAGTGTGGCAGGAATGCAGCAGCTTTCCGCAAACTTATGAAGGAGCGCCATGGAGTACAACTTCTTCGGATTATCCATGATCCGGACGAGATTCCTATGGATTGAGGCGGGCCGCAGAGTCGTAAAAAAAAGAGAAGGTGCCCCTGCGGCCCTTCTTTTTATTTTATGTTCACCATGATACCCTAGGAAGCAAATAGCAAAGAGCAAGTTGCAAATAGAAATTAGAATGGATTCTTCAACACTACGGCAAAAATATTTGGAATTTTTCCGCGAGCGGGGACACGTCGTGATTCCCTCGGCATCGCTTGTGCCGCAGAATGATCCTACGACGCTTTTTACGGGGAGCGGAATGCAACCACTCGTGCCCTACCTTTTGGGGCAGAAGCATCCGTCGGGAACGCGGCTCACGAATTCCCAAAAAAGTTTTCGGGCGGTGGATATTCCCGAAGTGGGTGACAACCGGCACACCACTTTTTTCGAAATGCTCGGGAATTGGTCCTTGGGCGACTATTTCAAAGCCGAGCAGTTGCCGTGGATTTTCGAATTTTTGACCGACGTGCTGAAGCTCGATCCAGCGCGGCTTTACGTTACCGTGTTTGCGGGAGATGCGGCGCGGAATATTCCCCGTGACGAGGAGTCGGTGGCGATTTGGAAGAAACTTTTTGCAATGAAAGGAATTGAAGCTAAAGATGTGGAACTTCTCACCGAATCGCAAGGATCGGAGCGGGGAATGCAGGGCGGCCGGATATTTTATTATGGTGCCGAAAAGAATTGGTGGAGTCGGGCTGGGGTGCCCAAAGCGATGCCCGCAGGAGAACCCGGAGGGCCGGATTCGGAGGTGTTTTATGAATTTGCAGAGATTGCACATGACCCCAAATTTGGCACGCAGTGTCATCCGAACTGCGATTGCGGGAGATTTTTGGAGATTGGCAATTCGGTGTTTATGGAATACAAGAAGCTTCCCGACGGTTCGTTTGAAAAGTTAGCGCAGCGGAATGTGGATTTCGGCGGAGGGCTGGAGCGGATGAGTATGGCAGCGGCGAATAATGCCGATATTTTTGAGGTGAACCATAAGCCCATTCTTGCCATGCTTGAGGAAGCGAGTCAGAAAAAGTATGAGGGCGATTTGAGATATGCTTTTCGAGTGATCGCCGATCATATGAAGGCCGCAGTGTTTCTGGTGGCGGATGGTGTGTATCCCTCGAAGACAGAGCGAGGATATTTTGTGCGCCGGCTTATCCGGCGGGCGGTGCGGTACGCAGATGTGCTGGGGATAGCTCCCGGCATGTTCAGTACCGTGGTCGCGCCCATCATTGCCATGTATGAAGATGCATATCCGGAACTTTTGAAACAGAAGGAAAGCATCGAAACTATCATCAATGCGGAAGAGCTTCAATTCCGGGCAACGCTTGCGCAGGGGATGCGGGAATTCGAGAAGCTCGCGGAGAAAAAAGCAATTTCCGGCAGCGAGGCGTTCACTCTTTTCGCGACGTATGGATTCCCTCTCGAACTTACCTTGGACTTAGCGAAGGAGCGTGGTATCCCCGTGGATCAGAGTGGATTTACGGAGGAGATGGAAAAGCATCAGGATATTTCCCGTGCAGGGGTCACGCAAAAATTCAAAGGAGGACTCGCAGATACTTCCGAGAAAACCACCCGACTTCATACCGCGCATCACCTGCTCCTCAAAGCGCTTCAGGTGGTGTTGGGGCCGAGTGTAAAACAGCGAGGGAGTAACATCACGCAAGAGCGGTTGCGGTTGGACTTTGCGTGGGGAGAGAAACTTACCCCCGAGCAAATCAGTGAAGTAGAAAAACTGATGAATCAGAAAATTGCGGAAGATCTCCCGGTCTTGCGGACCGAGATGGCGCGCGAGGACGCCGAGCAACTCCATGCGGAGCATGAGTTTGGACAGAAGTATCCGGATCGAGTTTCTGTATATTCGATAGGGCCGAAAGAAGCAACGCAGGAAATGCCACAGTTTGCGGAAGCATTTTCTATCGAATTTTGTGGTGGGCCGCATGTGGTTCATACAGGAGAGATTGGGAAGTTTAAGATATCAAAGGAAGAAGCAATAGCAGCTGGCATCCGCCGTATTCGTGCGGTGGTGGAATAATGCCCGTAAACTGTATGGGGGATGGAGGATACCCCGCGATGTTTATGCAGCGTAGGCTTGGTCCAGCCTTGAGTGTTTGCATAAATATAAATATTGTGAGGCAGACCAAGGAGTTGTCCCCATTTTCCCTTCATGAAGATTTGTTTTAAAATTTAACCATTAGGATGAAGAAGATCATTGTGCAAAAAAGTGATACGGTCTCGATGGTGGTACGGAAGATGCTCGCGACTTTGGATCAGGAAATTATTCTGGTTATTCCGAAAAGTTCTAAGCTTGCCGCGTCGCTTAATAATTTTCATATTCTGAACCGTGAAGCGGAAGCTGCGGGAAAGAAATTGGCAATAGAGTCTGTGGATGAAGAAGTGCTTGCCTATGCGCGGGAGGCAGGATTGGCTTCTGATCATCCATTTCTCAACGGGCTTGCACTCCGAGATATTGTGCCGCGAACGAAAGGGATGTCCCGTCATTTTCAGGATCGGTCAATTGGTGAGTTGTTTTCTGAGGAGCGGAAAGATGTCAAGAAAAAGAAAGTTGCGGAGGAATCTTTTTCTATAGAGGAACAGTATTTTAAAGAAATAGAGGAAAAAACTTCGCGGCGACGAGTGATGCGATCTTCGCGAGGTTTTTTTATAGCCGCTATTCTTGGGGGGGTCGTTCTTGTAGGGTTTGTTCTTGCTTGGGTAGTGAGTGCTTTTTGGGGACGCGCGGAGGTTACCCTTAAGTTCAAAGAGATTCCTTGGAGTTTTACGGGGATTTTTACCGCAGATGCCACGGTTTCGAAACCTGATTCTGTGGGGAGAATTCTCCCTGCTGAGGTGTTTACGCTCAACCGAAACATTACCCAATCATTTCCCGCTACCGGTTCAGAAAATGTTGTGGAACGTGCGCGAGGAACGCTCACTATTTATAATGCGTACAGCTCGAGTCCCCAAACATTTGTAGCTGCAACGCGTTTTGAGGCTCCTGATGGGAAGATATTTCGTTTAGAGGCAACTACAGTAGTCTCGGGAGCGCTGATTCGGCAGGGAGGGATCATTCCCGCGAGTACCACCGCAGTTATTGTTGCAGATAAAGCAGGGGAAGCATATAACATAGGACCTGTGGCGCGCCTTACCATTCCCGGTTTTCGCGGGACTCCTAAGTTCAGTACTTTTTATGGGGCATTGCCTTCGGGGACTAAGGGCGGATTTGTGGGTGTGACCAAGGTGCCTACGGCACAAGATGTTACCTCGGCAAAAGCAAAAGCTGTGGATACCTTACGTGCGAGTCTCGAGGGATTATTTATCACTACGAAGCCTGATGGATTTAAAATACCAGAGGGAGCGAGTACTTTTGTTTTAGGAAAGATGGTAGCAAATGAAGCTGCAGATTCCCAAGGCAATTTTGATGTTTTTGGAGAAGCTACGCTCACCGCGATTGGGTTTCGAGAATTAGATTTGAAAACGCTTGTGGTTCAAATTGCGGAACAAGGAGGCGGACCTCTTGCACTTCGTTCCATTGATTTCACTGCAACCTCCGCCCAATTTTCTAGTGGCAGCCGCAAGGCAACGTTTACCTCGGCTATCCAGGCAGTGCTTGTACCCGTTTTTTCTCCCGAAGATTTTAAAGTTACCCTCCGGGGTCTTTCAGTGAATCAAGCTCAAACCGCAATCGCACGGTTGCAGGGATTAGAGGAGGGAAAAGTTTCTCTTTGGCCGTTTTGGATATCGAACGTCCCGGAAAATTCTTCTCATATTGTACTTACGGTGGAATAATTATAGTCCTTGCAATATTTCTTGTAATACTCTAGAATGCTTCTACTGTGGCACGCGGCTGCAGCTTCCTCAATTTTACGATGGAAATTCAGGCAGTGGAGGGGATAATACGTGAGGCATTACCTGGCCTCACGTTTCGTGTTGAACTCAAAGAACATCCTGGGGAGGGGGGAATACTTGCGCATCTCGCTGGGAAAATGAAGCTCCATCGGATACGGGTACTTCCCGGGGACCGGGTGCTGGTTGAACTTAGTTCTGATGGTCGTCGAGGAAGAATTGTGCGAAGATTATAAATGTTTTTACGAATTTCGTTGAATTTTATGTGTATATGTATGTACATAATTAAGAATCAAGGCTTGATAGCTATTTAGAGAGTATTGATTTAATTTATTTCATAAGATGAAGGTACGCAGTTCAATAAAGAAAATTTGCAGTAAGTGTCGCGTGGCAAAACGTCGCGGCAAGCTTTATGTTATTTGTATCAATCCAAAGCATAAGCAACGGCAAGGGTAGGACTAGGACAGCAAAGCTATTATTAATGAGAATCATTGGTGTAAATATTCCGGATAATAAGCGCATTGAGATTGCGCTTATGTATCTGCGTGGTATTGGACGTTCGGCGAGTCGTCGGATTTTGACGGAGATTGGAGTAGATATGAATAAGCGGGCGAAGGATCTTTCTGCCGAAGAGGTGAATAAAATCCAGACCTTTGCGGAAAAACACTATGTATTAGAAGGAGAGTTGCGGCAACTTGTGCGGCGCAATATCGAACGGTTGAAGGATCTTAAAACGTATCGAGGATTGCGGCATGCGCGCAAACTTCCTGTTCGTGGGCAGCGCACGAAGACTAACTCGCGTACCGTGCGTGGCAATACTCGTAAAACGGCAGGAAGCGGGAAGCGAAAGGTGGAATTGAAGTAATTCTGAGATAAACAATCATTCATGGGAAAAACAAAAATAACTAAAAAAACAACCGATGAGGCAGTGCAGCCTTCTCTTTCTCCAGTGCAGCAGATAGAAGCGGTAGCAAAGACGGAAAAGAAGGTGAAAAGCATCGAGCGGGGAAGAATATATATCAATGCTTCCTATAACAACACCACAGTGACGGTGACCGACGCGTTAGGAAACGTCTTGGCATGGGCTTCTGCTGGTTCCTTGGGATTTTCTGGTCCCAAGAAAGCTACCCCCTTTGCTTCTTCAAAGGTGGTCGCCGCGATTGGAGAAAAATTAAAATCTGCGTGGCCTGCTTCTTTAGATGTTATTGTGCGAGGAGTAGGATCCGGGAGGGACTCTGCGGTGCGTTCACTTATCAATCACGGGTGTAATATTATTTCCCTCAAGGACGTGACTGCTGTGCCTCATAATGGGCCGAGGCCGCCGAAAGTGCGTCGAGTATAGACTAAAATCAGCGGATCATGTATCATATTTATTCCAATGATGGGGTCTAAAGAAAAAAAAGAGCGATCTCTTGGGGAGCATCTCCAACTTAAAGCGCATCGGTGTGCTTCTCCAAAATGTGCGTTGGTGCGGAAACCCTATCGCCCTGGAGCCCACGGGCCTTCGAAGAGGAATCCCAAAGCGCTTTCGGAATTCGGGCTGCAACTCAAAGAGAAGCAGAAATTTAAGGTGAGTTATGGGATCAATGAGCGAAACCTCCGGGGTATTTTTGAAAAGGCACAACGGGCTCGTGGATCTACGGCAGAGAAAATTGTCGAACTTTTTGAGCGGCGGTTGGATAATGTTCTCTTCCGGGTAGGAATTGCGGAATCTCGAGCGATAGGACGGCAAATGTTAGTGCACGGGCATGTGAAAGTGAATGAAACTATCACGCGATCTCCCGGATATGTGGTGCGTGTAGGAGATGTTATTGCCGTGAAAGAATCTTCTAAGGCGAAAGCTATCCTTCGGCATTTCCGTGACCCACAATGGAGATACGAAGTTCCTTCTTGGCTTTCGCTGGATCGAGAGAAATTAGAAGCGAAGGTGCTTTCGATTCCTAATAATGTGGAGCTCCCTTTTGAAGTAAAGTTGCTTGTCGAGGCATTCAGTAAATAGGAAGTGACAAAGCGAACTTTCTATGATATACATTAGCAATCGCTTTTAAAAGGTTAACGTACTGCCAATTTATACTATGGATGTATCACTTTTTACAGGATCAATCGCGGTAAAAACTATTTCAGAGGATTCGAAGAAGGGGGTTTTTGAAATTGAAGGTCTTTTTGCCGGATATGGGCTTACAATAGGAAATGCGTTACGGCGAACTCTCCTTTCTTCGCTGCAGGGGGCGGCGATTACCGAATTTAAGGTGAAAAATGCGCCTCATGAGTTTTCGACGCTTCCTGGGATGAAAGAAGACTTAGTGGAACTTCTTCTAAACTTTAAGCGGTTGCGGTTTCGAATGTTCGCCAGTGAACCTCACGTGCTTCTTCTCAAAATCAAAGGAGAAAAGGTGGTGACAGGTGAGGATATTGCGGCGGATGCGGAGGTAGAACTTATGAACCCAGAAGAAATTATTGCGCACCTTACCTCGAAGGATGCGGAGTTGGACATTGAGCTCAAGGTGGAGCGTGGAATGGGGTATTCTCCAGTGGAATCTCGGAAAGCACAAGGCAGGCTTTCCATCGGCACGGTGGCGGTGGATGCAATTTTTACGCCTGTCTTGCGAGTAAATTACACTGTAGAAAACATGCGGGTGGGAGATCGTACTGATTACAATAAGCTCCGCCTTGAGATTGAAACCGACGGTTCAATTTCGCCTTCGGAGGCATTGGCGCAAGCAAGTGGTATTTTAAAGGAGTATTTTGCAAAGGCGGAAAGTTTGATTGTGGTACAGTCGTTTGAAGCTCCTGCAGTGGAAGGAGAGAAATCCGCCAAGAAAAAATCAAGGAAGGTTAAGGAAAAAGAGGAGAAGTAATTACTTTTATGCGGCATCTCAAGAAAGGGAAGAAATTCCATCGGCTTCGAGGCCGAAGACAAAGTTTTCTCAGGAATTTGGCGAATGATTTGATTCGTGCCGGAAAGATAGAAACGACCGAGACGCGTGCAAAGGTAATCCGACCTACGGTAGAGCGCTTGGTCACTATTGGAAAAGCCGGAGATCTCGCGGCGCAGCGGCTTTTATTCCGGCGGGTGCATGATAAAGTAATTGTGCAGAAGCTCGTAAATGATTTGGGGACGAAATATAAAGAACGGAATGGAGGATATTTGCGCATTACGAAGCTTGCGAAAACCAGGAAGCGGGATGGGAGCCGGCTCGCGGTAATCGAATTTGTATAACCATGGCTAAATCCCTAAAACCAAAAACCTCAACCCCAAAACCTTTCCCAAAGGAATACGAAGTGGATGCCCAGGGTAAACGCCTGGGACGTGTGGCTTCAGACATCGCCATGATGCTCCAAGGGAAGAGGGCTCCGGACTATGCTCCAAACCAGGTGGGTGCGCGCGTGGTGGTGAAAAATTTGAAGCAGCTTGATTTAGTTCCGAAGAAGATGAACGAAAAGATTTATTATCGGCATACGGGATATATGGGACACCTTCGAAAATTTACGCTTGGGCAGAAGTGGGAGAAAAGTCCGGAAGAAGTATTGCGCGAAGCGGTGCGGCGGATGCTTCCCAAGAATTTTTTGAATGCGCAGCGGTTGAAGAATCTAATCATTGTCAAATGAAAATAGAAAATATAAAAAATAAAAATTTAGGTGTTCCGTTTCAGCGGAACTCGATTTCTTTTCTTTTTTCTTTTTAATTTTTTATCTTAAACATCATGCCCGAAACAAAGAAAGAAAAATATGTAGAAGCGGTAGGGCGACGGAAAACTGCAGTGGCACGTGTACGGCTTGCGAAGGGGAAGGGGGAAATTATGGTGAATGATCGGAAGCTCGAGGAATATTTCCCGCTTTCCCGGTTGCGATTGGTGCTCGAAGCTCCTTTGGAACGTCTTAAACTTAAAGACAAAGTGGGAATCAGTGCAAAAGTGATGGGAGGAGGACTTATTGCGCAAGCGGAGGCGCTTCGCCACGGGATTTCTCGGGCGATCGTGAAACAGACCCCAGAGATGAAACTCCAGCTTCGCGCGTTTGGATTCCTTACCCGCGATCCGCGGATGGTGGAACGGAAAAAGTATGGTTTGAAGAAAGCCCGAAGAGCTCCCCAGTGGGCGAAGCGATAGTTATAAGAATTCCCGCGAAAACAGCTCCAGCGATGGAGCTGTTTTTGTGATAAGATGGAGTTTATGAAATTACTAAAAACTATACGTGATAGTGATGTAGACGGAGGTTTCCCGGACTGCGCAGTTCAGCAAGAACGTAAAGCAAGTCGTGCGGTTGTTTTTGATGCGGATGGTGAAGTTGCGCTCCTCCATGCCACCAAGAAGCACTTTCATAAACTGCCTGGTGGTGGAGTTGAGCGAAATGAGGATATTGAAACTGCGCTACGACGAGAGTTAATGGAGGAAATCGGCTGTGCGGTTAAGAACGTCTGCGAGCTTGGAGAAATAGAAGAATATCGGAACCAATGGGCATTGCGTCAGGTGTCCTACTGCTTCCTTGCTGATCTAGATGGTGGAAAAGGTATGCCCGACTTTGAAGAAGACGAAATCGCTGATGGATTCGAGCCAATATGGATGAGCATCGAAAATGCTATCAAGACATTAGAAGGCGAAGTGCCAGTCGAGGATTACGAAGGTAAGTTCATACAACTACGAGATCTGACTCTACTTAAGGAAGCATTGGCGAAACGGTGAGAGAGCCGCAGGCAAGAAATTGGGAAACAGCTTGGGGCTGTTTTGTCTATCTTCTTAATGAGCTAATCTGATTTTTGTATACTGAATACATGAATTTTTCTGAATCAATCAGACAGGTCAGTCACCTTATTGATCTTTGGTTGCCACTTAAAATTCAGTATGAGCACGTCCCGGGCGTATCCCTGGGGATTACTTATAAAGGAACTCTTGTCTATCAAAAAGGAATCGGATTCGCCGATGTTGAGCAGCGGCGCAGAGCTACAGAGGAAACGCTTTATCACGTCGCGTCTATTTCAAAAGTTTTCACTGCGCTCGCGGTGTTGCAGTTGGTTGAGAGGGGCAAGCTTCGTTTGGATGATAAGGTCGTACATCACCTTGATTGGTTCAGAACTAACACTCGAGAGCGTGATGCCGCCCATATCACCATTCGCCAGTTGCTTTCCCATGCTTCCGGCATATTTCGCGATGGGGATACTCCTCTTTGGGAAACAGGAAAATTTCCCAAGGATTTGCAATTCTCTTTTTCAAGGAAATCCTTGAGAATGGAGAACCTTACGGGCTTTAAATATAGCAATTATGGGTTTGCGCTTTTGGGAATGGTTATTGAGAAGGTCAGCGGAGTTTCATACGCATCCTATGTTCAAGAGAATATTCTGTGGCCACTTCGCATGAGGAATACTGTTCCGGATTATCGCAAAGGGTTGCCTTACTTTGCGGCGGGCTATGGGAGGATGCTCCCAAATACGAAGCGCAGAAAGTTTCCTCATTACAAAACAAATGCCTATATGTCAGCAACAGGATTTATATCGAATGTTGTTGATCTTGCCAGGTTCCTTTCCGTGTTTTCTCTTGAACGCCGCGGTGCAATTATTTCGAGAGAGTCTAGGCTAGGAAGGAAATGATGCATCCTTATGAAAAAACGGGAGATGGGGAAGAATATGGGCTTGGGTTGGATATTCTACAGGTACACGGAAAGAAAGTAATTGGCCACAGTGGAGGGTTTAATGGATTTACCTCCCAAATTCTTTTAGATCCTTCGTGTGAGATAGGTGTGGTTGTGCTCTCAAATACGCTGGGGAGTCCGGCGTGTGATGTTGCTCGAGGTGTTCTTGAGGGAATCTGTGATTTTGCTGATAGAGCGTCTCACTATCGACAGCGTCGAAAGATGAATCCTAAACTATACGAAGGAATATACCGCAGTGTATGGTGTGACACGGTGGTCGCGCGATTCGGCGACTCGCTCATTGGTTTTGATGTGCGGAGCGATTCTCCTCTTAAACAGAATGAGATTTTTATTCTCGAAAAAGTTCGGCACCAATTTGTGGTGAAAAGTAAAAGTACTTTTGCTCCTGGGAATGAGATCGCGGAGTTCAGTGCAATCAAAAACGGAAAGGCGCAGAAGCTGGTTTTGGGAGGAACACTATCCCGAAGGATTTACTAAGTATAAAATACTCCCATGGTCACGGTTAAAGTGTTGGTAGAGGGATATGCGGAGACGCGCGATGGAGTGGAGCACGCGTCTTCGACGGTGACGTTGCTTCAGGAACACGGAATCAATGTGATTGTGGATCCCGGAATGGATAAGGAGAAGTTGCTTTTAGCGTTGAAGAAAGAGGGGCTTACGCCGGCCGATGTTCAGTATGTCGTGGTGACGCATACGCACATGGATCATTGTTTTCTGGTCGCGCTGTTTGAACATGCGATGGTGGTGGATAATGATTCTCTCTATTCAGCGGATGGTACCATTGCGCCGCATCAAGGGTTCGTGCCGGGGACGAGTATGAGAATTATCCACGTGCCCGGGCATGACCAATTTCATTGTGCGGTGGTGGCGGAAACTAAAGAGCTTGGCACGGTGGTGGTGGCGGCAGATGTCTGGTGGTGGCGCGTGGGCGAAGTGCAAGAGACAACCAAGGAAGACTTACTCCGACACGCCGATCCTTATATGAAAAACTGGAGTGCGCTCCAGGAAAGCAGGAATCTTATTCTCCAAACTGCCGATTACGTTATTCCCGGCCACGGGAAGATGTTCAGGGTGGAAAGATAGTGAGGAATAGCTCTATACTTAACTTATGATTACCTTTGAAGATTTCGACAAAGTAGATATAAGAGTGGGGAAAATTATTGACGTTCAAGATTTTCCCGAAGCCAGAAAACCTGCGTTTAAGCTCAAAATTGATTTTGGCCCGGAAATTGGAATGAAAGTGTCTAGCGTACAGGCAGTCGGAGCGCATACTAAAGAGGAGTTGCTCGGTGTGTTGGTTTGTTGTGTTGTCAATTTCCCACCTAAGCGGATTGCCGATTTTGCTTCGGAAGTTCTTACGCTCGGGTTTCAGAATAATAGCGGTAACGGTTGGGTGCTTATCACGCCACTGAAGAAAACTGTCGACTTAGGAGGTAAATTGCAGTAGGTCAAATATTGGCGACAAAAAGCCCTAGTGAGATATCTCACTAGGGCCGTGCTAGAGCGTTTTATACGCTTTCTTGAGGGCGTCCACGTGGCGGATATTGCCCTTGGGTAGTGCCACTTTTCCTTTTGGATAGTGGAACATTTTTCTTTCCAGGTCTCGCGTGTAGACTTTTCTTCCCGAGCATCTTTCTATTTCTTCGAAGAGTCGGATCGTGAGTTCGATGCAGAACCTCGAAAATCGGATTTCGTGTGTTTTTGGGATCGAAGCCCATCGGTGCGGATCTCCAAATGGCAAGAGATATGGGTAGGAGAAGTTTTCATTTCCTCGAATTGAGCGCCCACCGAAAAGAATGCCGGGGTAGAAATCCCTTTCGCAGACCTGGTCGATGACGCTTTCGTATTCGTAGATGCATTTGACGGAAACTCCTGCCTCGCGCAATTTCGTGCATCCACCTCGGAGGCCGTCCACGGTTTGTACTCCAACTCCCACGAAGACATGCTTTACCCGAATAAATTCCTTCAGGAGGAGTTGTAGTACCTTTTCCATCAGGGAGCCGCTATAGAGAACGTCGTCCCAAATGGCAATACCTTCGAGATTTGAGGGGACCGCGCGGCGAAGTTTTTGCAGTTCGTTCCATAAGTCGAAACCGGCCCTTCCCATTATGCCTCCGCCAGTATGCTCTTCTCCGCGGCAGCAGTCTAACCGCAAATGTTCCGGAGACTTTACGTCATATACACGTTCAAGAGATACGAGCGGAAGTTTATTTCCGGATGCGAATTGCCAGAATCCCTCCTTCAGCCGCCATTCGGGCAGGAGAACGAAGTTGGGGAACATCGTTTTCATGTGGTGTGAGAAGTCGCATCGCAATTCGTCAAATACGATTTGATCGGGGCATACAAATCCACTTTTTGTGCACCAGCGTCCCGTGAGAATTGCCAGGTCGGCAGAAACTACATATGGTTCGTCATTCTTTTTCATAGTATTTTCTTTCAATATGCGAGAAGATTCCAGAAACTTACCTGTTTCATCTTGTAGCAGGCAATATCCTTATATTGGCCAACGAGAAGCGGATAAAACACTTCTTCGTCAACTTTCGCTTGCTCGAAATCTCGTAAGTTCCGAGCGTCTGTTTTCTCCTTTGCGACTTTTCCGTATACCCTGAACCAATTTTGTTTATGCACAGGGTTGAGTTCGAATTTATTTGAGAGAAGATCCCGAAGAATCTTTCGCAATTGGATCCGGACATTCGGAGAATCTTTAGGTCCACATTCGATTTCCATCCCACATTTAACGAATTGTGTGATGGGACCCGACTTTTCCGATGCCCTTGCTGCCCAAATAACCACGTTGGTTATCGGTAGAGAAGCGGCTAATGCAATGTTAGGTGGTGTAGGATCTGGTACGAGGACAAAGATGCCCGAAGTGGAAACCGTTCCATGAATGTCGATCACAAAACGATGCCGCTTAGCTATTTTGAGTAGTTCGCTCGCTCGCCGAATTTCGTAAAATGCCGAATTCAAGTTGCCGGGCGCACATCTATTAAGGTCTTTGTCCACAAATCTCACGTTTCCTTCGAAAGCTCGCTCATTGGCGATAAGCCAGTGAAGTCGGGGAAATTCTTTCTCCAGCTTTTTAAGTACGGGCACCGCAAATCCCTCATCGCCGTGCGTGGCCGTCAAGAACAGAATATCGGAATTATCTTTCATGTCTTTCCTTTCTTTAATTGTTAAATGGCTATCCTTCCTAAAAATGATTAATCCCTTCTAGGAAGGGATTGGATGTGATAAGATGTCTCACCATTGAGTACGCTAACTACAGCCAATCTCTTCCCGGAAGAGTTGGTTGTGATGATGAGAATTTTGCGAGGAGAGGAACGACGACGTCCTGTTCATGGCATACTTTACAGCATCAAAAGCATCATCTGTTTTCGCAAAACGTGAAACAAAATACGCAAAGAATGTATCACCGGCTCCTATTGTATTCTCGCCGTTGATCACCTTAGAGGGTCTAAAGACAGAGCGTTTACCAAACGCAAAAACTTCGCAGCCATACTTGCTATTCGTGGTAAGTAGAATTTTCTTTTTCTGTTTTTTGATGTAGCTGGTGGGTATGTAATTCAGTTCCTCTCGCGTGCCTTTAAGACAAAAAATTGTGGTGAATATTTCCTTATTTGGCCTCCAGTATCTTTTCTTGCCGAAGTTACTGCCATTCCTTACATATCCCTGAATGTCCAGAAATGTCTTTCCTTTGAACCTGGAAAGGTTTGATAATTCAAATTCATCAAGTAATGATGAAATTATCAAAAAGGGTGTGTTGATTCTTGAGAATATAATACGTTCCGGTCTTGATTTTTGAAGAACTTTCCCGAGTTCCCTGTTTTTCGTTAGTAGAATTTGAACTTTCATCTCAGGGCCAGTTTTTAGTAGGATTTTTTTCCCTTCGTTCTCAAGCGCTTGTTTAATATAAAAAGCTGGGCCGCCTTTTTGTTCCCTGATCAGCATGCTATTTCTATCTAAAAGACTATCCTTTGCAAAAGTAGAAAGGATAGTAATTTTACTTTCTTGAACCATAGTTTTGTTTCACTAATTTAATGGCAAGATCGACTGCGTTTTTGGGATTTCTCGCAAGTTCTACCTTTACTCTTTTTCTGCCGTCGAGATATTGACCTCCAAGTTTTTCGCTCCAACCGCCAGATTTTTTTAAAGCGACAATCGGAATGTTTGCTTGGTATGCAATTGCAATCTCTGTGAGTGTGCCGGAACCGCCATTGATTGTAATAATTGCATCACAACTAGAAATAAGAATAAATTCTCGTCCTCCGCCACGCTCCAGTCCGCTAGCGATAACTACATCCACATTGCTTTTTTCAAAAATCTCAAATCCTTTCCCGTAGGTGATGCCGATGGTGAGGCCGCCAGCTTTTTTTGCTCCCCGGCATGCAGCAGTTGAAAGAGAATCATAATCTTTCTCTGCACCAAAAATGAGAGTAGCTCCTTTTTTCGCGACCCAATAGCCAGTTTCCTCCGCAAGCTTCTCAAGGTTCTGTGAGTATTGTAGATCCGCCGCAGAACCCATAACTCCGATCTGGATTTTTCTTGAGAGTTTTTGCACCATTGTCATTTCGGTTTAATCCGCGCAAGGATCGTGCGATACCCGCCTTCGCCGCGTTGGAGCCATTTGGATACCCGGGCAACGGTAGTAGAACTCAAGCCGGTGGCTTTTTCCACGTCGGTATAGGATTTTCCGTCGGAGAGCATTTCTGCGGCTTGGAGGCGATTTGCGAATTCTTCAATTTCAGCTTCGGTCAAAAGATCGCGCAGAAACTGCCGCGTTTCCGTTTCGGTTTGCAATGCAAGCACCGCTCGGACGAGCTGTTTTTGATTCTCATTTTGCCACATAAGAATACTTTATTAAACTAAAGTAGTATTGTCAAATATTTGCGGTTGTATTGCTCTTAGTGCTAGATTTTGAAAACCATTGCAGTTCATGCCCCAAAAGGGATACGGCGCGAGCCTTGTTCTACTTAGGGAACTGGAAAGCTGCGGTCGTGGTGGTTTTGGGAAGGCGCGCATAGAGGATATTTGTATCCGGGTCGTAGACAACCGTATCGGTGGGGGTGACTTCCACGAGATTTTCAAGATTTGCATCGTTCACGTCGAGGAATTTTGTGGAGGAAGGAAATACAAGGAAGAGGTGCATATTATCCCAATACCACAGCGCTTCTTTTGCAGTGCCGATCCCTGGAATATTAAATCGTCGGTATCCCTCTCGCGGGTTTTGAAGGTCGAATATTTCTAAGGAATTGTATTCTATCGCTGCGATTTTATTTCCGTCCTTGTTCCAAGAAAAGCGGATGACATCATCTCCGATCTTTTGTTTTTCCGATGTGTTCGGATCTATTCTCCATAGAGTTCCATTTTGTTCCAGTATTCCTAATACCCCTTGATCATTCCATTGGAGTATAGCGAGTGGACTTCGGAAATTAAACAACAAAGAAGGGAGAGTGCTCGTTGTATCGGTGCTCGAGGCGGAAACGCGTTGGCTTATGAGAAGGGTGAAACTCGTGTTTGTGGCGATACTTTTCGCAATCCATTGGGATGAGGTGCTTATTTCCGAAGAGGATGAGGTCGCAGATATTCTTGGAAGCGTAGAGGTGGGGAGGATGGTGGGTTCGGAGGGGACGAGTACTGCGTAGGAAATTTCTGAAACTAAGGAAGGAGCCACTGAAACATGTAGCTTCCATGTGTGAAACCCCGGTTTTTCGAGGGTAAGGAAATATGTTTTGGGGAAGAGGTTATTGATAAACGTTCCGTTTTGAAGGAGCCAAGAGTTATTTTTTACGGGGATGGTATCGATGGTGATAGAAGCATCTCGAGGGCTGCTTCGAATGAAGATTCCTCCGATTTTGTTTATGCGCCAGGTTCCGAGATCAAGTCTCCAGCCTTGGGCGAACAATACGGTTCCTGTTCCAAGGATAAGAAATGCAAGGCAAAACAAATAGAAGAGATTCCGGCGAGTATGGATGTTCATATGTTTATTTGCGTTTCATCTATGACGAGGTATAGTGTAAGTGTCCCGCTTCCGATGCTGGATCAAACAATTCGATTCGGAGGGACGATGGCGATTATGCCCGTGGGCATACTCTCAGTTCCACCACCTGGATGTTGGCCAGGCAATCGATCGGGCGGGATTTCAAAGAGCCAAGCATCAGCTTGGTTTTTTGATGGTAATTCATCGTTACTGAGTATTGAGGATTTTGTTGATTTTTGCTGCCATAATGAAGTCATTTTCCGAAAGTCCGCCGATCGCGTGCGTGGTCAGGGTGAGCGTTACCTTATTCCAGGAGATAGTGATGTCGGGGTGATGTCCTTCTCCTTCCGCGCACGCGGCCACCTTATTCACAAATTGCATGGCTTCCGCAAAGTCTTTCAAGACGAGCGTACGGTTTATTTTTTTATTTTCTACTACGGTCCACTCGGGAATTTCATTATGATATCGGGCTACTTGGCGTTCGTTTAACGGGGGAATTCCTCCCTCGCAGGCCACACATTTTTTATCAGTGAGATGCATAGTTTTTAGGTGAGTTATTTTTGGTTCATACGGAACCCCGCAATGTTTCCTTGGAGGAAACAACGGGACAGGTCAAACCACTTCCCCAGTCGGGCCGCCGGGAATCGAACCCGGTCTAAACGCACCCCATGCGCTCGTACTACCGGTATACTACGGCCCGCCGTCGCTCGCTAGCGTGAACTATGGCGGGCGATGCCCGGCACAGAACGCGATAGTTGCGACTTCGATTGTAGCATTGGCTCCATAAAAATAAAACCCCTTTGTAGAGGGGGGTCTATTTTGAGTCTTAGAGTGGTTTTCTTATGCAGTGGTTCCTTCCGTCTTTCGATGGAGGGTTCTGAGGCAGGAGACGCAAATACGCATACGGATGCCATCCACGTGTGCCCATTGCAAGTTAGGGTACTTTCTTGCACGGGATACCGGGTTGTAGTGGCCTCGAAGCAGCCGCCGTTTGCCGCGTATGATTGATCCCTTACCACATTTTGCGCATTGACGCATAAGGATATAATAACTAATAACCAATAACTTATAACCTATAACAGGGAAATTCGCAATCCTTTGCTGTTATGAGTTGTTAGGTATGAGTTTTCAGTCTATTCTGTTTTTATCTTCAATTTTTTAGAACGTCTTCGTATAAGTTTTGGGAGTCGGATGGAAAGCACGCCATTTTTGAAGGAAACCTCCGCATTTTCGGGATTTACCTCTTGGGGGAGGATGATGGAACGGGAGAATCGTCCCCAGTAGCATTCCCGGGAGATGTAATCCTCGTCTTTGATTTCTTTTTCTCGATGGCGCTTGCCGCGGATAGTCACGGAGTCGTTCGTGACATCGATATCGAGATCTTCGGGTTTTACTCCCGCAACCGCTGATTCGATGACGATTTCCCCAGGGGTTTGGTATACGTCTACCGTGAGTTGTCCTTCTGGTTCATCGTCTTCCACTGCTTTTTCCTTCGTCCGAGTTGCCATCGTTCCCGCTTTCGTGAGCTCGATAGTAACTCCCGGTTCCTGCGGGATTTCACTGTCTACGTTTTCCTTTTTATTTTCTTGTTCTTCGGCCATGGAATTTAAGATACTAATATACGAATCTGTACTAATAATACCAATATTACGAATAACGAAAAGTGAATTTGTTTATCAAATTAGTATTATTTGTATCATTCGCATGCATTAGTATATTGGTATCTCATATACTTTTTTTGTTCAAACTTTCGAAGTCGCTTATGATAAAAAAACCGGCAGTGAGAAGTAAAATAATAGGATACACAAATCCCCTGTTCAAAATTATAAAGTAATTGAAAAAGGTGTGCAAGGTAGTTGCCAGAGCGAGTCCCCACGCTACAAATCGATAGGAATTAAAATCCCGAATACTTATCGCCCAGAAATAGCCGACAAGTGCCGAGGAAAGAGTATGGAGAAGCGTGGCGCCTGCGAAACGCAGCGAAAGGGTTTGGAACACATCTCCAAAAAAAATGAGACGAGAAGTAATTCCTTGGAGCACGCCGATGTTTTCCACGGTAGCGAATCCGAGGGCGGCGACAACCATATAAATCATGGCATCGACAGGTTCATCGAATTCGGGGTTTTTATGAATTGCCATAAAGGCAGCGGCGAATTTGATACTTTCTTCGATTGCGGCGAGGAGAATGAGCGAGGTGAAAGGGGGGGTGGGTTTGGTAATTTGCAAATTTGGGAAGAAGAAATCAAGACCAAGTTGTAGCGCTAGCGCGAATATCGAGAACGAAGCTCCAGAAAGAAAGGTATACAGGAGAAGTCTTTTGGGTTCAGGATGGAGATCTTCTTTCAAGTAAAATGCCAACCAAACGAGTCCCGGAATGAATCCCAATACTATGGCGAAGATAATCATTTCCAGGGATGGGTCATAAGCAATTCTTCGGGGTGAAGATGGTCATAAATAGCTTCGGTCAGGAATGGCATAAGGGGATGAAGCATAATGAGACAGTCGTTCAATATTGACTTGAGCACTTCTCGGGCAGTATCTGCACGGGCATGGTCTGCTTTGGTGATTTTTTGATGATTTTGTATTTCAGGAGAGAGAGTGACTTTTTGGAGTTTTGGTTTGTAATGTTCAATTACGGTGTCTGCAAAGGTGTGCCAGATGTAGTGGTAAGTTTCTTCGGCCGCACGGTGAAACTCAAATTTCTCGATATGCTTACTCACGTTGGTTTTCACCTTTTTCGCCTCCGCGAGGAATTTTTTGTCTGTTGCGGAGAGTGTTAGTCTTTGCGCTTTAGATTTTGAGGAAGTTTCCTTATCCCTTGCGCGGTTTATGAGCACGAATCGGGCAATGTTCCATACTTTTGTGGCAAAATTGCGATAGCCGCGGATTTTATCTTCGGAAATGATGATGTCGTTTCCGGGAGTATTTCCCATAACAAGCGCCATGCGGACGGCGTCGGTGCCGTATAGTTCCGCTACTCCAAGAGGATCAATTACATTTCCTTTTGATTTGGACATTTTTTGTCGGTCTTTATCGCGCACGAGTCCGTGGAGATAGATATTGCGGAAGGGGATTTCCCCTGTGCGGTAGAGGCCGAGCATGATCATGCGAGCTACCCAGAAAAAGAGGATGTCGTGGCCGGTTTCCATGACGCTCGTGGGATAGAAGGTTTGGAAATCCTTGGATTTTGTAATTGGTAATCGGTAATTGGTAATTTCACTTATCCCTTGTTTCTTACCGCTTGTTCCTTGCGACGCGAGGAGCGTCGCAAATGGCCACTGGCCGGAAGAGAACCAGGTATCAAAGACGTCGGGGTCTTGTTCGTAGAGATCGTTCTTGCACTTTAAGCAGGGGTCGGCCACATCAAACTGGAGCATGGAGGTGGTTTCACTTTGCCGAGCGAGCATTTCTTTGAAATCCCATCTCTTTGTGTGTTTCAAGATTGCATGGATTGTTTCAATGTGTGTTACCAGTACCACATTTTTTCGCCGGTAGGTGGCATGGTGTTGCCGGAAATGGATGGTTACCCGTTCCTCAAAATTTTTAAAGCTTTCTCCTCCTGGAGGAACGTTTTCGTAGGTGGCGAATATATCTCCATAGAGTTGTCTTCGCTCGCGATGGTGCATTCCTTGCGCGATGCCGATGTCTCTGCCCCGGAGGTTTTTATCTACGATGAGTTGTGCGCCGGTAATTTCTGCAATATGTTCGGCGGTGTGCCGTGCGCGGAGGAGATCGGAGGTGATAACCACATCTATTTTCTGATTTTTGAGGAGCGAGGCCATTGCGCGGGCGTGGTTTATTCCCGCATCGTTCAACGGGGGGTTCGCATGTCCGTGAGCCCTATTTTCTTTGTCCCAGTCTGTTTCCCCGTGGCGTACAAGGAACCACTTCGCGTGGGGAATAATGTTGATTTTTGGTTCGCCGCAAGAAGCGCAGTACCACGCAGGAATACGGATGCCCCAGACGATTTGCCGGGAGATATTCCAGTCGCGTATATTTTCGAGCCAGTGGAGGTAAATTTTCTTCGCGTGTGAGGGAAAAAATTTTATGGATTTTGCCGCTTCGATTCCCAGGGATTGAAGGGATTTTGTTTCTTGTTCCTTACTCCTTGTTCCTTGCGGATGAGGCTTAGCCGTCATCCGAATAAACCACTGTTTTTTGATGTGAGGTTCAATGAGGGTGTTGCACTTGTAGCAGGTGCGCACGGTATGTGTATAGGTTTCATCCACGCGCGCGAGGAGTCCCTTCGCATTCAGTTTTTCGACGATCTTCGGCCGCGCTTCTATAATTTTCATTCCGGCAAATTCTCCAGCGATGGGGAGGAGGCGGCCGCGTTCGTCGATCACTTGTTCCTTGTCGAGGTTATGACGCTTCGCGATTTCGAAGTCCACCGGGTCATGTGAGGGGGTGATCGTCATCACGCCGGTGCCAAACTGCATGTCCACTGCGGCATCTTTTACAACGGTGGCGGTGATGGGGCCATTGGTCCATTCGAGGTGGAGCTGCTCGCCTTCTTTAAATTTCTTGTAGCGGGTGTCTTCGGGATGCATTACCACATATTTGTCGCCGAACTTAGTTTCGGGACGGGAGGTGCCGATCGTGAACGGGCCATAGCGGAAATAGTAGAAAGGATCCGTACGCTTCTCATCTTTAATTTCGAGGTCGGAGAGGGAGGTCTGGTGTCTGGGGCACCAGTTCACCATTCCCAGATCGCGCACGGCGAGCCCGTCTTTGTAGAGTCGTTCGAAGGTGTCGTAGACGATTTTTACGATGTCCGGATCGAGGGTGAATTTTTCGCGGCTCCAGTCGCAGGAAGCGCCAAGTTTCCGCAATTGCCGCTCCATCACTTTTTTATTTTCTTGCGTGAAGTTCCAGATTGCTTGCCATAATTCTTCCCGCCCCATCGCGAAGCGGTTTTTGCCTTCTTTGTCGAGCTTTTTGTCGAACACCGCCTGGGTTTCGAAGCCGGCATGATCCGCACCGGGGAGCCAGAGCGTTTTTTTTCCTTGCATCCGTGCGTAGCGGATCATAATATCTTGGAGCGTGACAAAGACCGCGTGCCCGAGGTGGAGCGAGCCGTTCGCGTTCGGGGGAGGCATAATAATAGCAAATGGCAAAGGGCGAATTGCCGACAATTTTTTGCCGCCCGTGCTCTTTGCTCTTTGCTCTTTACCGTTGCCCGCGGGCAGCTTATCTGGATTGAAATACCCGGAGTCCTCCCATTTTTTGTAAATCTTGTTTTCGATGGTGAGATGATCGTAGCGCGGGTCGAGTTCGTGCAGCATGTATTTATTTTATCACATGGGTCAATGTGTGGTCATCGCAAGACGTTACAGGTAACGTCTTGCGATGACCTTATATGATAGGGTCGTTGAAGTTCCAATTTTGCAGCTTTTCGAGAATTCGACAAGATTTATGAATATAGTATGATTCGGGGTATGGTTCTGTGGGTCTGTTTGCCCACAGGATTCAAGGGGTACCTTGAAAAAACCATAACAGGCCCGCGGATTGTGCCTACACGTAAGTCCCCGCGCAGGACGAATTCGGGCTCAATATCAGAAGTTGTGATTGAGCTGGTTGCCGCACCCTTAAACGTGGACGGTTATTCTGTCCCGTAGACAGAAATCGGAAAGAAAGTATGAAAAAAGAACTGTGGCTCGACAAAAAAGGTCCAGTCAGGCGGATTCGGGTGCTTGAGCCCGAACTCCCCAAGACAATACCGGAGCCCTTGCCGATATTTCTTCGATCGGGAGAGTGCTGGTCGAGGATGGTGGCGAAAAAAGACCCGATGTTTCTCGGGCAGACCCAGCGGTTACAGCAGTTCAGGTAATCAGTCGTCGCGCGACGGCTAAAGCCAGCCAGGCATTCTTTCCGGAAGGGAGGAATGCCTGGATTTTTCTCAAACGAAAGGTGGTGGTAAAGATGGTAAGTATTGACTTGGGGATAGAGAACGAGGTTCTCTATCGGGGATTGCGTCAGAAAAGGAGGGGAAAATGGCGATTGGCGCCTTCGATGGAGCGCGCAACTCCAGTTATTCGGGAAAATACCCTGGCGATTTTATGCAGGTATTCGCCTGATACGCCGGTGGAGCTCACCGGCCGCAACTGGGGATGGGTAATGCTCGTGGTGGCATTCGCTGCGCTGAATTCTGAAAGGGAGAGCATTTCTTATCGAGAGAAGCAGCGCCAAGTGCTTCTCTATCAAAAAGAAACGCCTTTGTCCCAGCTTCAACTCCAGCTCCAGGAATAGGAGCAAATCGGTTCCTCAAACCAAAACATCTTTTCGTCCCTTGAAGTGCAACGCTTCGAGGGCGAATTGTTTTTATTTTGCCTCATTTTTGCTCGATAATTTACGTTATATTCACCATAGTCAATATAACGTAAGTTTAGTATGCTACTCACATGTCTCGGGGTTTGGGGAGTGTGCAGAAAAAAGTATTGCTACTCCTTCAGGGTGGGCTTGCGTTGGGACTTGCCTATTCTGCAGGAAAGCAAATAGGTGTTTTAAGAGAGTTAGCGGATGAGTGGAAAAAGATTGAAAGGAGAGCATTGAATGGTGCAATTCGCTCGCTTTATCAAAGTCAATTAGTAGACATTCGTGAGATAGGGCAGGGGAGGGTGGAAATGGTTTTGAGTAAAAAGGGGAAACGGAAGACAATTAGTTTTTGTCTCGATTCAATTTCTGTGAAGAAACCAGCGCGATGGGATGGAAAATGGCGACTGGTTTCTTTTGATATTCCCCAGGAACGCAAAAAAGCTAGAGATGCGTTGCGGTTGCATCTTCGTCGCCTTGGCTTCCACCCTTTGCAAAAAAGTCTTTTTATATTTCCTTATTCATGCGAAGAAGAGCTTGATTTTATAATTGAATATTACGACTTACGACAATTTGTTTGGTTGATTACGGCTGATATATTAGATAAAGATTTGCATCTCAAGAAGATTTTCCACCTTCTTTAGCTTTTTAGGGCATTTCGAAAATACGTTATATCTGCCATGGTAAGTATAACGTATTTTAAAGTCAGTAATGTTTAGATTTCCAAGTTGCCGTTCGCCTCGAGTTTGAATCTCTTTTTCCTTGTTGAATTTATATAGCCTGCGACGGCGATCATAGCGGCGTTGTCGGTGTTGTATCCGAATTCTGGCGCGAAGAAAGCGAGGCAGGATTTTTTGGTTTCTTTGGCGAGTGCGCGGCGAAGGGGTTTATTTGCCGCCACACCTCCTGAAAGTATAATGCTCTTTGCGTTGAATTCTTTCGCCGCGCGCATTGTTTTCCCTACAAGTACGTCGAGGATGGCGGCTTGGAAAGAAGCGGCAACGTTTGCAGGGTTTTGGGTGCGGGGTTTAGGGTTTGGTGAAGTATTACGGAGGTGGTAGAGGACTGCGGTTTTGAGGCCGGAGAAGCTGAAGTCATAATTTTTCTGATGGAGCATGGGGCGGGGGAATTCTATCGCAGCAGGATTTCCTTTTTTGGAAATTTTTTCTATTTGGGGACCGCCGGGATACGGGAGCTCAAGAAGCCGCGCCACTTTATCAAATGCTTCTCCTGCCGCATCATCTCGGGTTTCGCCGAGCTTTTTCCATTCATATAAATTTTTCATGAGGAGGAGAATGGTATGGCCGCCGCTTACAATCAAAGAGATTGCGGGAAATATCATTTGAGGGTTTAGTAGGGTATAGGGTTTAGGGGTGAGGAGAAAACTGTAGAGGTGGCCTTCGAGATGATTTACGCCCACGAGCGGCGGTGCAGATGATCGCAGATGCGACGCAGATTTATGCGGATATGCTTGAATTAATTTATGTTGATCTACATATTGCCTGCGTAGATCCGCGTGTATTTTTTTAGCAAATTCAATGCCGGTCCAAAGCGCGGGTTCGAGACCGGGACCGACGGTGACAGCAATGAGATCAATAGTGAGAAGTGATGGGTGAGGAGTAATAAATTTTTTGTAAAGTATCGGCAGATTTTTCAAATGTTCGCGTTTGGCGAGATTGGGGACTACGCCGCCGAAGGGTTCGTGAATTTTTGTTTGAGAAGAAATCAGATTTTTTATTACCTTAAACTGAGGTGGAGTTCGTTCTCGTGCAGGGGAAAGGACTTCTATGAGCGCCAGGGACGTCTCGTCGCAGCTGGTTTCTATTCCGAGAATATGCATCATTTATGTAAGATATTTTCTATGTTTGCGTTGCACAGAAGCAAGAAAATAGAAATGAGGTTGATGAGGCAGGTGGTTATGGTTATTCCAAAAATCGTATTCCCTTGAAGTCGGCAAATACCAAAATTACTTGGTGAATTCCAGGAATTTTCTTTAATATTATGTCGCGGCCGTGGCGGAGTGCGTGTTCGTGAAAGGCGAGCTCGGCGTGGGTGTTTTGAAATGCGCCGCTTCCGCCGCAGGCGCCGCAATCCCGATGGCATTCAAGAATGACTGTTCTCGCGTGGTGGAGCTTTTGGTAGTCTTCGATTGCCTGAAGGACATCGTTTTTAGTTCTATGGGTCGTTTCTGCAGGGGAGAACCATTTTGCACCGCCGGGGAATTGAATAGGATCCACCGTGCGGAAGTGCAGTTCGTGATACACCCGGTTCCGGATTCCTTCAAAACGGCGGTCGCCACAAAAGAGCGAGATTGCATCTGCGGTGTATCCTCGGCGTGCGAAGGCGGCGGGGATAAACTTATGCTGAATTTTTATGTTCTGGTTCATCCACGAGGATCGTAGCAATGTTTGCTGCAGTGATTTCAAAAAAACCAGAGGTTGCCGAAAAGTAATGTTCTTTTTCTTCGGAGTCTCTCACCGTGATGGTAGTGGAAGCGAGTGTTGCAATGAGCGGTTCATGTTTGTCGAGCACGGTAATTTCCCCGCCTTTCGTCGTACAATTTACGGAGCGCGCGTTCCCTTCAAAAAGGGTTTGTTGTAGGGAATAAATAGAAAGATGCATGGTCGTTAATTCTTCGGATGACTCATTTTTTAAAAATTGGTAATTGTAAGTTGAAAATTAGTGGATGACATCCTCGATTTTGCCTTTCATATAGAAGCTGTCTTCAGGGAGGTGGTCGTGACGGCCCTCAAGGATTTCTTTGAACCCTTTGATGGTATCTTCGCGGCGCACGTACTGTCCCGGGATGCCGTTGAAGACCTCCGAGACGAAGAAAGGTTGTGAAAGGAAACGCTGCATTTTTCGGGCGCGATCCACTGTTTTGCGGTCGGCGTCCGATAATTCTTCGATGCCTAAGATAGAAATGATATCTTGAAGCTCTTTGTACCGTTGCAAGGTACGCTGCACTTCTCGGGCAATTTCGTAGTGTTCTCGTCCTACCACCTTGGGATCAAGGGCGCTCGATGCGGAGGCGAGCGGGTCCACTGCGGGGTAAATCCCAATTTCGGTCAGGGACCGTGCAAGTACGATTGTGGAATCGAGGTGGCTGAATGTCGTGGCAGGCGCAGGATCGGTGATATCATCTGCAGGGACGTAGATGGCTTGTACTGAGGTGATGGATCCCTTAGTGGTGGAGGTAATCCGTTCTTGCAGCTCCGCCATTTCGGAGGCAAGTGTGGGTTGGTATCCCACTGCCGAGGGCATCCGGCCGAGGAGTGTTGATACCTCAAGTCCCGCTTGGGAGAACCGGAAGATATTATCGATGAAAAGGAGTACGTCTTTGTGTTCCTCGTCGCGGAAGTATTCCGCCATGGTGAGTGCAGAAAGTGCCACGCGCGCGCGCGCGCCCGGTACTTCGTTCATTTGACCGTACACCATAGCGGTTTTGTCGAGCACGTTCGATTCTTTCATCTCAAGGTACAGGTCGGTGCCTTCGCGGGTACGTTCGCCGACACCGGCGAACACGGAGGCGCCTTTGGTTACCTCGGCCACGTTTCGGATAAGTTCTTTGAGGAGTACAGTCTTACCCACTCCTGCGCCGCCGAAAAGTCCTACTTTGCCCCCCTTGATGAAGGGAGCTATGAGATCAATGACTTTAATGCCGGTTTCAAAGACTTCCGCTTTTGTAGACTGTTCGTTCAAAGGTGGGGCATGGCGGTGGATGGGAAGCCGCTTCCCTGATTCTCGGGATTGAAATGCTTTTGTGGGAGTGCCGAGCGGGCGTCCTAAGACGTCGAAGAGGTTGCCTAAGACATCGGGGCCCACGGGGACGCTGATCATATTCCCAGTATTCATTACTTCCGTTCCCCGTTCTAATCCATCCGTGGATTCCAGCGCGATGGTGCGTACTTTCCCGGGTTCCAAATGTCGCATGACTTCAAGCACGACTGTACGATTCTTCGCGCGCACTTCAAGTGCATGATACATTGCAGGAAGTTTTTCTTCCTGGCTAAACTCGATGTCCACTACCGGTCCGATTATTTGTGTTATTGTGCCTTTTTGCATGATGAAATACGTATATCTAATAACTTATAGCTGATAATAGTTCGACGTGTTCCTCTTTTGTAGATTGCATGGTTCATAAGTTATTAGTTTGAGCGCAACGCCTCCGCGCCGGCAGTGATCTCCGTAATTTCTTTGGTAATTGCTGCCTGTCGTAATTTGTTATACGTGATGGTGAGCGTTTGTACAAGTTCCGCAGCGTTCTCCGAAGCATTTTTCATTGCCATGCGCCGCGCGGCATGTTCCGAGGCATTGGCTTCCATGAAGAGTTGATACATCTCCATATGAAGAAGGTGCGAAGCAAGTGTGCTCAAAACTTCTTTTGCAGAGGGTTCAAGAAGAGTGTGCGCAGGAGTTGTGATGGTTCCTTCTGTGCGCGCTTCGTTTCGCAGTTCCGAAAAACGGCCTCGTTCAGGAACAATTTCATTGATGAGTTTTGTTATCGAAGCGGCGCGGATGGGGAGTATTTCTCGCTCGAATACTTCTTGTGTAAGTGCGGTACGGAAGTGTGTGGAGAATGCGATGGTGCGATCGATGTGTCCTTGGGTATATTCGGTTTCGAGAATATCTGAAATTGGTTTTACTTGTTCGGGAGTAGTAAAATCTCCGGCGCGAGTGAATGCCTGGAGTATGGGCACTTTTTGTTTTTCAAGATGTGCGTTGGCTTTTTTACCGACAGCGATGAAGCTATAGGTTCCATTAGTCCGATTTGATTTACCGGTTGTGTTGAGAAAAGCGTCACATCGTCGCAGGACGCTGCTGTTAAAAGCGCCTGCAAGCCCTTTGTCCGAGGTGACGAGCACTATCGCGGTTCGCTGTATTTCTCTTTTGCGAAGAAGAGGAGGGGTGTCGTCCGTTGTTTCAAGGGTCGCAAGCGTGCGGAGGAGATCGAGGGTAACGTAGGAATAAGGGCGCGAGCGGAGGGCAATTTCTTGACTCCGGCGCATTTTTGTAGCCGCCACCAATTCCATCGCCTTGGTAATTTGGGAAATGTTTTGCACTCCTTTCATCCGTTGTTTGAGGAATTGGAACATGAGTTAGAAATTTTCAAGTATCAATTTACAATTTCCAGTAACTTTTCAATGCCGCAATTTTTTGATTGATTCATTGATTGAAAATTCGAAAATTGAAAATTAAGAAATCTTAAAATTTTCTATTGTCTCTTTTAATTTCGTTTCGACTGGCGCCGATATTTCGCTGGACTCTCGGATCGGTTTAAGAATGTCTTGCTCATGGAGTTTCTCTAATTTGTCGAGGAATGCATCTTTGGCGGTACGGACGTGCTCTACGGGAAGTGCGTCAAAGCAGTTATGGAGGGCGGCATAGAGCAGGACCACTTGTTTCTCAAAGGCGACCGGTTGTTGGTCGTCTTGTTTTAACACCTCAGTAATAATTTGCCCTCGGCGAATTTTCGCACGGGTGGATTCGTCCACATCTGAAGCAAATTGCACGAAGGCCTGAAGCTCGCGGAATTGGGAGAGCGTTAATCGGAGGCCGCTTACTGCTTTTTTCATCGCCTTCGTTTGTGCCGCGGAGCCCACACGAGACACGGAGAGCCCTACGTTTACTGCGGGGCGTACGCCTTGGTGAAAGAGAGAAGATTCAAGATAAATTTGGCCGTCGGTGATCGAGATGACGTTCGTAGGAATGTAAGCGCTGATATCGCCAAGCTGGGTTTCGATGATGGGCAGGGCAGTAAGCGAGCCGCCTCCCTTTTCTTTTGAAAGTTTTGCCGCGCGTTCGAGGAGGCGGGAGTGGAGATAGAAAATATCTCCCGGATACGCTTCGCGGCCCGGGGGGCGCCGGAGGAGAAGCGACACCTGCCGGTAGCCCCACGCATGTTTCGAGAGATCGTCGTAGACGACAAGCGCATCCTGGCCTCGGTCGCGGAAATATTCTCCCACCGCACAGCCCGCGAACGGTGCGAGGTACCATGCCGAGGCGGGGGAAGAGCCAGGAGCAGAGACCACCACCGTATATTTCATTGCGCCCGCCCGTTCAAGAAGCGAGACGATTCTTGCAATTTTTGCTTCCTTTTGACCGATGGCGACATAAATGCAGATAGGAGTTTTACGATAGCCATCCTTCTTCTGATTCAAAATGGCATCTAAGGCAATTGCAGTTTTCCCTGTCTGGCGGTCGCCTATGATGAGCTCTCGCTGTCCCCGGCCGATGGGAATCATTGAGTCGATCGAACAAATTCCGGTGTGCAGCGGAGTATTTACCGGTTCACGATCGAGTACTCCAGGGGCAGGATTTTCCAGCCGATAGCGCGCGCGTTCATTATCGCTCGATGTGCTGAAAATAGGACCTTTCCCATCGAGGGGAGCTCCCAAGGGGTCGATAACGCGGCCGACGAGGGCGGGACCAACCTCGATCGAAAGTACTTCGCCCGTACCTTTCACGGTATCGCCTGTTTTTACCGCTTCCGCTCCGTCCAAGAGAAGAGCGCCCACTGTTTCCTCTTCGAGATTTAAGGCGAGCGCGCGCCGTGGACCTGTGTCGGTTTCGATGGTGAGGAGTTCTTGGCTCAAAGCATTCCGAAGACCTGTAAACTTTATAATTCCATCGCCGGCTTCAGTAACCCGCCCTACAGATTCCCATTCAGGGTTGTCTTTATATCCTTCTATTTCTTTTTTTAGTTTTTCTATAATTTCGTGACTCATGGTAATAAATACGTATAACTAATAACATATAACTGATAATGCGAATAGTTGGTTTCCGGTTATGCGTTATAGGTTATGAGTTATGAGTATCTGAAAACAGCTTGTCTATTTTCCATTTGAGCGAGCCGTCAAATTGTTGTGCGTCGTTTATTATAACTTTTACCCCGCCGATAAGAGAGGGATCCACTGTTTCTCGCACGATGTCGTGTGCGCGTATGAGATGCTGGAAGTGGAAACGGATGCCTGGAATTTCCCGTGCGGTGGTGATGGTGACGCTTTTTGTGTCAGTCACAGGGCGAAGGAAGCGTTCGGTTGCCGCGAGTATCTTCTCCTTCCCGTGGATATCTCCATTTTTTGCAATAAGACGGGAAAAGTTTTTCACCAGTGCATCCGCAGTTTTTTTCTTTTCCGATAATGCTTGTGCGAACGCTTTGGCATACTCAATGGGGTGGTACTTCATGGATGCTGATAACGTATTATTATGCGTTATGAGTTATTTGTTATAAGCACTTTCTTTTGCCGCCTTCGCGATAAGCGCGTCGTCGATGGCGTGGGGTTTAAGCTCGACCGTTTTGATGAGCGTTTGTTTTACAAATGCCACGGCATTGCGGCGGGATTCTTCGCTGATTGCTTCAGTTTCTGCGCGTGCGCGCCGTTCGGCATTGGCGAGGAGTTCGATTTCTCGTTGTTTTGCAATTTCAAGAAGTTTTTTTTCATGGGATTTCGCACGTTCCTCGGCGTGATGGAGGAGGGTGAGCGCTTCTTTCTCGGCTTCTTTGAGTTTTTTAAGTTTTATTTCCTCAGCTTCTTTAAGGTGTATTTTGGCTTCCTCCGCTTTCGCGAGGCCTTCCTTTATTTTTTTTTCCCGTTCTTTCATAAGTCGAAGCAGGGGTTTGTAGGAAAAGAAAGTGATAATTACAAGTACCACGCCAAAATTTACCGTCTGGGCGATAATGGTTCCCCATTCTATTTGGAAGGTAGTGATGATTGATTCCATGGACGGAAATACACGGCGAACTGCAAATAATGCAGCGGAAGCGAATACGTTTTATTTTATGGAGAACGCTATAACGAGCGCATAAATGGCGACTGCTTCTGCAAATGCGGAGGCAATAAGCATCGGAACCAAGATCTTGCCTGTGGCTTCAGGGTTGCGACCTATGGATTCCATTGCTTTCGCTCCAATCATGCCGATACCAATGCCTGGGCCAATTGCACCAACACCGATTGCAATGGCTTTTGCGAGAGATACGAGTTCCATGTAAGGGTTATGTTGATTTTTGACCTTTAGTTTGATCTTCCATTATTTCTGAAAGTTATGAGTGATTCGTTTCGTGCTCCTCATGGTCTTGCGCTGCAATGGTGAAATAAACAAGGAGAAGCACAGAGAAAATAAGTGCTTGAATTAACCCCACGAAAATTTCCAAAAATATAAAGGGGATTGGCAAGATATACGCGAAAAGCGTCGCCATTGCCGCGAGGAGCACTTCCCCCGCGAATACATTGCCGAATAGTCGGAATGAAAGAGAGGCAACTTTCGCAAACTCGCCGATGAGCTCGAGAAGTCCAACAAAAAAAGTAACCGGAGCGATTACGAGCACGGATGGATTCCGTCGGGCACTCGTGAACATGCTCACGAGTGCTTTGAGGTTAACATACTTATTGAAGGTTTTCCAGAGGCCGATCGAGAATATTCCAAAGAGATTTGAACCTACCACTGCAGTCACCGCAAGTGCAAGTGTGGTGTTTATATCGGCAGTGCTGCTTCGGAGAAACGGGATAAAGATACGCCGCCCCCCGCTTTCTTCGATGAGCCCGAATCCGCCAAGGGGCAACAATCCTATCCAGTTATTCACGAGAATAAAAAGAAAAACAGAGAATGCCAATGGGAAAACTTTTTCAGAAATGCGGCGGTTCCCGGTAACCTGGTCGCAAAGTGACAGCGCTGCCTCAAGCATTGATTCAAAAAAATTTTGGATTCCCTTTGGTACTTCGCGAAGTCGCGCGCGGAAAATGAGGGCAAAAATTATAATAAATGCTCCTGCGATCCACGCGGTCAAGAGAGCGTTGGTGATGGTGACATTTCCCACATGCGCTATCGGTTCCGCATAGAGTGTAGTCTCGTGTTTGATTTCCGCCGCGGGAACTCCCGTTGAAGATATTCCTGCGTCACTTATGAGAATTTGATTCATGTTCTTCCTCAATTTTCTTCACATATGTTCTGGCGGTGAACGCAATGCCAAGGCAGGAGATTAAAAAGCCGATGCCGATAGCTCCAAGAAAAATCCACGGTGCTGTTCCATATCGTTCGTCCAGCCACGTACCTGCAATAAGCGCAAGAATGATTGGTGATACTATCCATAGAGACATGCGGCTGAAAATTTCCACCGCTTGTTTCCATAGTTGTCCTTTCTCTCTTTTTTCCTTCATTTTCCGAAGCGCCCTCATTATACGGGGTAGGGGAGCTTTATTCAAGGTTTTTTCTTTGCTACCGCTGGAAATGGAATTTTGTTTCCTTTTCTTCGAAGGGAATGAATGATCTTTTGAGGGTAAAGTTTCTCCCGGAGGATGTGCATCCTTCTGGTTCCTTGTCACAAGAAAGATTTTGGTATACTCTCCGAGGAGAACTTTGTCTAGTACCTAGTACAAGGAGGAATGGTGATTCTTGGAGTAAGAGTCCGACTTAATTGTTGTAAATTATGAGGGGCCCTCCTTCCTTACTTCCCGTGTCGTGCTCGAGTGGTCGCCATACATACAAAGTATTCTCCCCGAGGGATCGTCTGCTCTCGGGGTCTTCTTTATTTTGGGAATACTCTTGCAGGCAAGGTTTCAAAACGGTATAACTGGAATATCCTTCATTTTGCAAGTCAAATGCCGCCATCGTCTAGCCCGGTCCAGGACGCCGCCCTTTCACGGCGGAAACACGAGTTCGAATCTCGTTGGCGGTACAATCAGACAAAAGCCCATGAAGAGCAAACTAGAAAAATCCACGGCAAAAAAGTGCGTTGTCCGCGGGGCTTCCCTTCTTTCATTTCTAATCATAGAATCATCACGGGAGTCGTAGTGTGATATGATATGATTTTTTCAAAGGTCACGTTATTGTTATAGTGATTTATTATGTTTCCACTTCTCTATATTTGGAGTGATTGGGGCATTCTCCTTCTCCGGATAATCTTTGCGCTCATTCTTATCGTCCATGGATGGCCGAAGATACGGAATTGGGAAGAGACGGGGCGAAACTTCGAAGGGATGGGATTCCGTCCGGGAAAAGTGTGGGGACCGGTGGTTGCGGTGGTGGAGTTTTTCGGCGGAAGTGCGCTTATCTTGGGGGTTCTCACTCAGTTCGTGACGCTTCTCTTATTTGTGGAGTTTATCGTTGCCACGATCTGGAAAATGCGCAATCAACAGAAATTTGTCGGAGGATGGGAATTTGATCTTCTCCTTGTAGGGGCCGCCGCGCTTCTCGTGGTGCTTGGAGGAGGCGCCTTTTCGCTTGATCAGCTCTTATTTATAGGCAGTTGGTAAGTAGATGGTGCGGTTTTTTGAAGTTCTTCCCGGAGCTCTTGCGTGGGGTACGATTATTCTTCTTGTAGGGGGCGCGCGTTTTGTACCCCAGACCGTGGGGGTGTTCGTCGTCCTTTTTGATGTGTATTGGCTCTTGAAATCGGTATATCTTTCCATCCACATGCGGGTGACATTCAAGACGATGCAGGCTAACCTTAGGATGAATTGGATAGAAAAACTCGATTCGTTGCCCCTTCCCGCTTTTCACTCATCGCTTACTCGCTGGTCCGACGTCCATCATTTGATTATTTTCCCCATGTGCCGGGAGCCGTACGAGGTGGTGAGGGAAAGTTTCGCGAGTCTTTCTTGCACCGAATATCCCAAAGACTGCTTATACGTAGTGCTTGCAACGGAAGCTGGTGCAGGACCGGAGGCGGTACGCACCGCGCGGCGGATTGAGGAGGAATTTGGGTCACGTTTTGGGAAGTTTTTATGTACCGTGCATCCTGCAAATCTCCCTGGAGAAATTTCGGGGAAGGGTTCCAATATCGCTTGGGCTGCCTGTGAAGCGGTTTCGCGTTTTCAGTTATCATCTATCGGCTCCCGAGTGTTGGTTTCTGCCTTCGATATCGACACCCATACGCCTCCGCACTATTTTGCGCGGCTTACATATATGTTCCTCACTTCCCCTGATCCGATTCGCGCGATTTATCAGCCCGTGCCGCTTTTTACCAATAATATCTACGAAACCCCGCTTCTCGCGCGCATCGTGGCGTTTTCGGCAACTTTTTGGCAGATGATGCAGCAAGCCCGCCCCGAGCGGCTCACGACGTTTTCTTCTCAATCCATTCCGCTTCCCGTGCTCCTTGATGTGGGGTTCTGGCAGCGCGATGTGGTGTCTGAAGATTCCCGCATTTTTTGGCAGGCGTATCTTCATTATCAAGGGAATTTTCGCGTGGAGCCGCTCCTCTATCCCGTGACCATGGACGCGAATGTAGCCCCTACGTTTTGGGGAACTATGCGCAATGTGTATCTTCAACAGCGGCGGTGGGGGTGGGGAGTCGAGAACGTGCCCTATGTGTTTGAGGGATTCCGCCGTGACTCGTTGATCCCTCGAGCAAAAAAACGGTATTGGGTAACGCACCTTCTCGAAGGGTTTCACTCGTGGGCAACGAATATCCTCATTCTTTTCTTTTTGGGGTGGCTCCCTGCATTCCTCGGCGGATCCGCGTTTCGCGCTACGCTTTTTTCTTACAGTATTCCCGGAGTGACGCGAGGACTTATGCTTGCCGCGATGTTCGGGGTGCTTACTTCTGTGGAAGTGGCATTCGCACTCCTTCCCCCCCGTCCTGCATGGTTCGGGCATCGCCACTTCGTGGTCTATGTTCTCGAATGGCTTCTCTTGCCGCTTACCCTCTTTGCATTCGGAACGTTACCGGGACTCGAGGCGCAAACGCGATTGATGCTCGGGAATCGGTGGAGGCTTGGTTTTTGGGTAACGCCAAAAACCCGGGCCACGAGTCGTTGATGGCTAGTAGATGGTTCTCCACGAGTATGCATCGGTAGCGTCTTTGGCGCACACGGTAACGGCATCTTTTACGCTTGCTCCTGATTGGGTCACCCAGAATGTGCCTCGTTGGGTGGCATCGCAGGCGGGCCTGCTTGTGGTGGTGTTGAGACGCAGGCCGCCATTTACCTCGAGTGCTTGTCCAGGATTAATTACTCCGATCCCCACATTCGATCCGCTGAAATAGATGATGTTGTTTATAGACCGCCAAATTTGGGAGGTAACTCCTACATCGTACGTTGCCGTGGAGGAGGGAATAAGGTTTGAGTCGAACGTGGCCGCGTTTACCCGCGCGACCGCGGTGGCGAGTGTTTCTGTAAATTGATCCTGGAGTGTTTGGGTATTGTAGGTAATGGTAAATGAGATGCTCACCGAGTCCGCCGCACGAGGATGTTCCCGTTTTGTGAAAGTAATGCTCGAGATGTTCACTTTGCTGGAGGTCAAAGGGACGGGGGTGCCGCTGTCGGTTTCTTTGAGATAGAGGACGGTGGATGAAGGGTAAATGTAGGTGGGGTCGGACGAAGTTGCTGCCATCCGGAGTTTTAAAGTGCTCGTCGTGCTGTTTGCTGCCATATCGATCACGCTCGATTGTTCCACGTAATATTGGATTGTCTGGAGCACATACTGGCTTTGCTCATTCACTTCGGCGGACGCGCTTTGGCGTATGTTGACGCGTGTCACTGAGACGAGAATTGTGAGAAATCCAACCACAATGAGGGTGAGAATCGCCGCGAAAATGACGAGTTCGAAGATGGTGAATCCCGATCGGGAGCGCATGCACTCATTATAGTACAATGACCATAACGATGACACTGGCGTTATCGTTATGGTCGCCGTCATCGTCGTCCTGCGGTATGCTGTGGATAATCTCCCTTGCCCCCGCGCCGTACAATTTTTAGAATGGATGGAGTATGAAGTTCTCAAGGTCAGTGCAAATTGTGGCGCTTGTCGCGGTGGTGGTCGCCGTGCTTGTGGGTCTGGGAGTGTATGTGAAGCGCGTTTCTTCGCCCGCAGGGAAAGGTGCGCAGGCGGTAGCGGGAACCGCTGCTTTGTCGGGTGGTTCTGCAACGCGAGAGGTGCCGCCCGCGGATATTGCAGTACCGGGAGTAAATGCTACCGATGTGCCTTCGAACGTGGCGATACCCAATACTACCGTGCCTGCGAGCGCAGGAGGGGGGTCGATGTTCCGCAGTTTTGACGTTCAGATCGCGGGCGGGAAATTTGTGCCGGATACCGTGATTGTGAATCAAGGAGATACGGTGCGTTTGAATCTCACCGCGGTGGATGGCGCGTATGATTTCGCGCAAACGGATTTCGGATTACGGCTTGCGCTTCCCAAAGGGCAGACAAAAGTGCAGGAATTCAGCGCAACCGCGGCAGGCAATTTCCTTTTCTACTGTAGTTCATGCGGTGGTCCTGCGAAGGGTCCCCAGGGGCGCCTCGTCGTAGCTCCTAAGAATTAATTCAAGAAAATAGAAAGTAGAAAATAGAAAAATAGAATCATCCGGGCTCCGTCTTGCGATGTCCCCAATATTACTGAATTTTAGGACATCGCAAGACGAAAACCTGTTATATCTACTATTTTCTCTATTTTTATTTTCTGCATTTCACAATGGCTCGCAAAATTACTCCGCCCGATGGCGGACAAAACGTCGAACCGGAACAATCGTTCCGGAATACTCGCGTGCCATCGCCGGAGTTCTCTATAAAAGAGGAAGTCGTGGTGGTGGCCAATAACCCTCGTATGACAAATCGTTTTAAAGTATTGCTGATGCTGCTTGTAGTGGTGCTTGTAGTGGTGGGTGTGTGGGTCGGATTGCTGGTAGCTGGTGGCAAAGGAGCTGCATCTTCCTATACCGCGGTGTATCTCGCAAGCGGCGATATCTATTTCGGCAAACTTTACTGGTTTCCGTCGCCGAAGCTTGTCGATGCATGGCTCTTGCAGCGGAGCGTTGACCAGCAGAATCAGCCCCAGTTGGGACTTGTGCCGTTTAAGAATGCTTTCTGGAAGCCGCAGGGAGATATTTATTTGAACTCGAAGCAGATTCTCTTCTGGGCGCCGGTCGCGGCAGACAGCCAGGTCGCAACTGCACTCGCGAATCCGCAAGCGGTTCAGCAACAGATGCAGCAGCAACAACAACAGCAGCAACCCCCGCAGCAGGCGCCTGCGCCGGAGAAGAAGAAATAATACAAGGCAGAGTGGTGACGAGAGTGGATGGTGACTACATTGCACAACCCCCTGCGACGGTTTAATGTCTCGTCTTGCGATGTCAAAAACATCGTGAGAATCTTGGGACATCGCAAGACGCAGAAATTGCTTTTTCTGCATTATTCGCCAATGCCCAATGTAACTGATCTCCGGCATGCCTCGCGGCTTGTCGCGGGGTTCTTGATTTTGATTGATGTGTCTTTATATTTTGCGTTTTTTTATTGCATGTTTTGTATTACTTCTACTAGTATCCGATCGGACAATGGTAGAAGTGGGGAGGGGAAGTTTCAAAAGAATGAAACTTATGGAGGAGGTTGTCCACAGTGAGAGAGGGTGCCACTTGCTATAATTGAATGGAATATTGCGTTGTTATTCGGGTGTGCTTTTTGGGGTAGCAAAGCCATTCGAATATGTACTTACGTGCAATTGAACCGATTTATCCCGTCAGAAGTAATGTCCAGCCGCGCATGGTATGGGTTTAGGTTTTTGTATAAATTTCTAGAAGGAGGTGACGCACGGCGGAGGATTTTTAAGATTTTGTTGGTAACTGCTATCCTGGTCGCCAGCGGCCAGTTTCTCCCGTTGCGGAGTTTCAGGGGGCTGCTCGCCGCTCGTCCGGCTCTCGCCTTTATCGGACCCACATATCCTCCGGGCACGGGATATGGCGCGATCGTCACCGGCGGCAGCAATATCTTGAGCGTGGGCACTTCGACCATTGACTACTCCACGGTGCTTCTTATCTCCGCATCCTCGACGGCGTCGTCGACGGGGTACAACAATTACGCAATCAAGGTGCTCGCCCCGGGTGCCACGTATCCAATCTTTACCGTCCGGAACGACGGCCGCGTGGCGATCGGATATTCGAGTTATAACAACCAGGGATTGAACTCGCTTCTCACGGTCGGGAACGGCTATGCCGGCGGATCCGCGATCTCCGCGGGCGGGAACATTTCCGCGAGCAGTTTCACCGGTTCGCTTATAGGAGGGAATGTCTCTGCGGATGTATTCGGCCGTTTCACGGGCAACGGCAACTTTGCGTTCCCGGGGAATCTTGCCGTGAACACCTCGACGCAGGTGTCGATTCCGCAGCCCTTGTCGGTGTATGGGAACGGGTATATTTCGGGGAATTTGGGGATAGGCAATACTTCTCCCGATAACTTGCTCCAAGTGGGTTCTTCAATATTGGTCGCTTCTTCTTCGGGCAACGTCGGCATCGGGACGACGAGTCCCACGGATAAACTTCAAGTTGTTGGAGCCATCGATTCTTTAACAAGTACTTCGGATGATAGTTTTCTGAAAATTCAGTCAAATGCGTCTGAAGGATGGATTTCTCAAACTTATAATGTAACAGGTAGTTATAAACCGCTTCGCTTCAGAACATCTGATCTAAACCGGATGACAATAGATACCAGCGGCAACGTCGGCATAGGGACGACGAGTCCGTCCTACAAACTCGACGTGAATGGCCAGGCGACCTTCGAGGGAAACGTAGTGCACGGCATCGGT
>CAZKRG010000002.1:6865-56675 GCA_964555255.1 uncultured Candidatus Saccharibacteria bacterium | reverse complement strand
CACCCTCGAAAAACTCCGCCCTGAGAGCGGCGAGAATTCCTTCTTTAAAGAAACCCCCGCCTTCATCGAAGGCTCCAGTTCACTTCGCCAAAGCTCCAGCGAGGCGAGTGAGACAAAACCCATTACCCTCGAAGGTTTGGATAAATTAGGAGAAAAAAGTGAACCGGAGGTTTCCTCTCCCTTTCCTCCTCAAAGCTCTCCCTTCATCATCCACGAGGAACCCGCCGCACCCTCGCTCCCGCAGATAGAAAATTTCAAACTCGACACGAAACCAGAAGAATATGGCCCCTCGGCTCCAGAGATGCAACCGATTCCGCAGGCAAATATAGAAATAGGGAATACCGCGGAAGAGACAAGAGATGAGAGGCAAGAGGCAAAGAAAAAACAATCACGAGTGGTTCACTACGGTGATCTTAAAAGCCCGCTCGACTCATTCGAAGCAGATATCTTTTCTCCCGATATCGACCAACCTCCCACCCCACCCACCGGAGAACTTCTGACTCCACCAGCCGATGAACCACCGACCCCCCCAGAAGCAACAAGCACAGATGAAGTTTTGCCGCCACCGCCACCGCCACCGCCTAGAACCTCTAGGCTGGGATTTTTTGCACGGCTCTTTGGGAAAAAGAAACCGCAAGACGTTGACATTCCCCTCCCGCCCACAAGCGGCTCATCTGTAGACTTGCCTCCTCCTCCCACATTCGTGGATATTCCGCCTCCTCCGCAAGGGAGCAAAGTAGATATCGCCCCATCGCTCAATATGGACGAACCGCCGAAGCCACCTCCACCGAAATCTACCAGAGAGTAAAAACTCGACTGCGATTATGTTCCACTACGTCTATATATATATTAGAAAGTGAAAAGTGGGGGATCCTTACGTAGGGAATAGTGATGATTTGAAACGCCGATTTGTAGAACATAATCGTGGCTGGACAACCTCTACAAAAAGTCACCGGCCTTGGCAACTGATACACTATGAAGCTTACCGAAACAAAAAAGACTCCCAACGTCGCGAGAAGTGGCTGAAAACCAGCCAAGGCGCTAGACTGTTAAAACGAATGTTAAAAGAATATTTTTACCAAAAAAGAAAATAGTCGAGTTTCTACTCCCTGGCACATGCAATTTCAGGTCCCCCAATTCATTGAAACCGAAGATAAGATCGTAGGCCCGTTGAGTCTCAAGCAATTTATCTATATAGGCATCGCGGGAGGAATTTCCCTCATGCTCTATTTCGTCATGCAGTTTTGGATATGGATTCTCCTCTCCCTGCCCGTTCTTGCAGCAGGGATTGGATTTGCCGTTGTCCGCGTGGGCGGCCGCCCGCTCTCGGCGATCACGCGCGCTGCCTTCTTCTATTTTTGGAAACCGCAAACCTACATCTGGAAACCGGAACAACAAGAAGCAGAAAACAAGGAACAAGGAATGAAAACGGAAATGGGCGACACTTCTCTCGAAAAGATACTCGCGGGTATCGCACTTCAGAGAACTTGGCAAAAACTCCAAACCGGCAGCTTCCGAAAAATTTCCCCAAGAATGTTTCTCCATAACGCCGAAAGTTTCTCCCTTTTCCGCAAGTCCTCGGGAGAGCTCCACGCGGCCCGAAGAGTAGATTATAGATAGATGTTAGATTATAGGTTTTGACTTAAAATGCAATCTTACAAAAAACTCACCGCATGGAAAAAATCCATCGACCTCGTAGAAGAAATTTATAACCTTACCAGTCAGTTTTCAAAAGAAGATACGCATGGGCTGTCCATACAAACGCGCCGAGCTGCAGCATCGATACCATCGAATATAGCGGAGGAATCCCGTAGAAAAGATCTCCCCGAATATCTCCAATTCTCACGTTTCGCCGACGCTTCTTCCGCAGAGTTTGAAACACAACTCATCATTTCAAAACGCATGTATAGATCGTATAAATCGGCTGATTTTAGCAGAACAGAACCACTCCTCGAAGAAGTGCAAAAGATGCTCAATATATTACTGAGAAAACTCGGCGAGAAATTAACGCAAGAAAAAGGTACAATAAGAAAACCGAAGTCCGCATCTAATCTGCAATCTAACACCTAACACCTATGGCAAAAGACTTCGCCAACGCCCAAGATCTCGTCATGGTACGCGAGATTCGCGATAATGTCCTCGTCCTTAGAGACGGAAGCTTGCGCGCGATTCTTATGGTGAACGGCCTAAACTTCGCCCTCCGTTCAGAAACGGAGCAAAATATCATTACCGCCGGCTACCAAAACTTTTTAAACACCATCGACTTCGCGCTCCAGATCATCATCCATTCAAGGAGAATCAACATCTCGAAATATCTTGCAAAACTGGAGTCGTTCGAGCGCAACGAGCCTTCACCCCTCCTCCGGAACCAAAATGCCGAATACCGCGCCTTCATCCGCGGGTTCGTCGAAAAGAATGCGATTATGGAGAAAACGTTCCTCGTGGTGGTGCCTTGGATAGGCGGACTTTCTCTTCCCTCGAAAAAAAGCATGTTGCGCTTCATTCCGTTCCTTAAGCCAAACACTAATGCGGCCGCTGAAGCCGCCGAAAAAGAAAAAAAGGAAAGTGACTTTGCGGGACATTTGGAACAACTCTCACAGCGTACCAACCAAATAATTGAAGGCCTCGCCACAATTGAACTCGAAGCCGCGCAGCTCGACAATCAAGCGCTTGCCGAAATACTCTACAACTTCTATAACCCAGAATCCGTTGAGCGCAAGGATTTAACCCTCCCTGAAGAAAAACCAGAAATCCAAAAACCATAAAGTAACGCTCTGCTTCTCACTAATCACTAATCACTTTTCACTACCATGGACGACATCGCTAAAATAATTGCTCCTGCTGGAGTAGAGGTAACCCCCAATTATGTAAAAATGGGAGACAAACTCGCGAAAACATTTTTTGTCCTTTCCTACCCCCGCTATCTTGCCACGGGTTGGTTCGAACCGCTTGTAAACCTCCCAAATCTCCTCGATGTCTCCATCTTCATCACTCCCGTAGATACCGGCGAAGCCTTGAAAAATCTCCGGAAAAAAGCGGCGCAACTGGAATCGCAAATCTCCGACGCTGAAGAAAAGGGACTCGTACGTGATCCCATCCTCGAAACTGCCTTCAAAGATGTGGAGGATCTGCGAGATACGCTGCAACAATCCCAGGAAAAACTTTTTAACACCGCAGTTTACATTGCCATCTATGCGGATACCAAAGAGGAACTCACCAAACTCGAAAGTGAAATCATCTCGCTTATGGAAGCGAAATTGGTATATATCAAACCGGCGCTCTTTGAGCAACTTGAGGGACTGCTTTCCATCTTTCCTTTTGGCGACGACAAGATTGATATCCACACCCCGATGAATTCAAGTCCTATCTCCTCATTCTTCCCATTCGTTTCCGAAGACCTCACTTCGAACGAGGGAATCATGTATGGCATCAATCTCCACAACAATAACTTGGTCATTTTTGATCGCTTCTCGCTCGAAAACGCGAACCAAGTAATCTTTGCGAAATCCGGTTCCGGCAAGTCGTATGCCACCAAACTTGAAATTATCCGCTCGCTCATGGTAGGAAGCGAGGTGATTGTGATTGACCCAGAAAACGAATATGAACGCATGGCGCGGGCACTGGGAGGCAGTTTCTTCAACATCTCCCTCTCCTCAAAAGAACACGTAAACCCGTTCGACATCCCCATCATCCCTGAAGGGGAATCGGCATCAGACATCCTCCGTTCGCACATCGTGAACTGCGCGAGTCTCGTGAAACTTATGCTGGGAAAACTTGCTCCCGAAGAAGACTCGCTTCTCGATCGAGCGATTACGGAAACGTACGCCTCGCGCGAAATCGTGGCGGGAGAGGAATTCACCGGAAAAGAACCTCCTCTTTTGGAAGATCTCGAGACCGTGCTCCGCAATCTCGAAGGCGGCCGGGCAATGGCCGAGCGTCTGTATAAATATACAAAGGGTTCCTTTGCAGGTTTTGTAGACCAGCACACGAACATCGACATCGGGAATCGTCTGATTGTTTTCTCCATCCGCGACCTCGAAGAAGAACTCCGCCCGATCGCCATGTTCGTCATTCTAAATTTCATCTGGAATCTTATCCGGGCAAAACTCAAACGCCGGATTCTTATTATTGACGAGGCATGGATTATGATGAAAAACGAGGATTCCGCCACTTTCCTCTTCGGTCTCGTGAAACGCGCGCGGAAATACTACCTTGGGGTTTCCACCATTACGCAAGACGTGGAAGATTTTCTTCGCTCTCCCTACGGCCGGCCGATCATCACCAACTCCTCGCTCCAACTCCTTTTGAAACAAGCTCCCGCCACAATTGATGTGATAGCCAAGGCCTTCGACCTCACCGAAGCCGAGAAAGGACTCCTCCTCGGCGCGGAAGTGGGCTGCGGCCTCTTTTTTGCAGGAAAGAAACATGTCGCAATCCGAATCGTGTCTTCATACTTCGAAGATCAACTTGTCACCACCAACCCCGAAACTCTTTTGAACGAAAAGAAAGAGGGGAGTGGTGTTTAGGTTATGTCATTCCAATCTGCCAGTAGGCGGAGAGGAATCCAAAAGCAATGTCTGCGTCTTGTGATGTCCAAAATATTGCGGAATTTCTGGGCTTCGGGACATCGTAAAAACTGAACCTGCTTCATAATTATCCGCCACTATGGAAGAAAATAAAAAATTCAGTATCACCGAAATAGTACTCGGCACGATGATAGCGGGACTAGACGATGTCGCAGATATCGTGGCGATCATAGCGTTTGGAATTCCAGTAATTGGACTAGTGGTAACCGGGGGAGTGGAAAGTCTGCATTTCTTAGTAGGATGGATAATGATATTTTGGTTCAGGTTGAAACTTGGAAAGTTCGGAGGAACAACGTTCCTCCAGATTACTGACGCAGTTCTTGAACTTTTTGGTATTCCTGGGAGAACTATTGCATTTCTCATAGGAGTGTTCGTTACCAATAACCCTAAAGTGGCGAAAGTAGCTACAATCGTGGCAGTGGGCGTTGCCACGGGTGGTGCAGGAGCGGCTGCAGCAGCCGCCGGGGGAGGAGCGGCAGCGGGAGTAGGCGGAGCCACGGCGGGAGCAGTGGCAGGAGGTGAAGCCGCAGGAGCGACTGCAGCGGCGGAAGGTGCCGGAGCAGTAGGCGGTGCTGCGGCGGAAGGCGCGGGCGCAACGGGAAGCGTTGGGAAATCCGCGGCAACTGCTGCGGATTCCGCCGAGGAAGCCGGTTCTCAAATTTCAGAAGAAGCGTTCGGGGTGGAAAAAAATCCCCTAGAACAACTCCAAGACACTATGCAAAACCTTCCTGAACCCGAAGAAAAGGAGGAAAAAGAAGAAGACTCATCCCGCCGTCCCCCTGTGGAAGACATCCGAAAGCGAGAATCTTTGTAGGAGATATAATATACCTATGAGAAGAAAAGTATTCCTACTCGTGCTAACCCTCACTGCGCTCTGGGGAGGAATACATCTCCCCCAAGTTTTTGCCGCTTCCACCCCGGAAGTCTTCATAACCTGGAGAACCCGCACATTCGTCCCGAATGGCTATCAAGGAAAAGCTCTCCCCACTGCGAACTCTCTCATTGATGCCTCATTAGAAGTCCTCGACCAAGGCCAATCAGTCGACCTCTCCAAGCAAACCATCTACTGGTACACCGACAATCACCAGGTGCTCTCGGCCACCAACAAACAAATAATGTCCCTTCGCGCCCCCGACTATGCGTTTAATCCAATCGCGCTCCGCGTCGAAATCCCCACCTATCAAGGAGGAGGCCTCATCAAGCAAGTAACGATTCCTGTAATATATCCCGAGGTGATAATTCAAGGCCCTAACGTAGTAAGCAACTCCTCAACCACCCTCCGTGGTCTGCCGTACTTCTTCAATACGGATTTCATAGAAAACCTGCTATTTACCTGGACAGTGAATGGAGAAACCGCAAGCGGCGCCGGAGGAACTCCGGACATATTAAACGCCGTCATCCAAGGTCCCTCGGGATCCTCGGTGAACGTAGAACTTAGGGTAAACAACCCCTTACGTCCACTCGAAGCCGTTCAAAAGTTGTTCACGCTTGGAATCAAATGAAAATTCCTGCATACATAGTTGCGATATCTGGACTTCTCGCAGCCCCTGCCTTGGCGGCAACCATCAACACAAACATCCCCGGCACAAACCCCCCCACCAACCTTATAGGAGTAGTAGGAAATTTATATCAATTCGCCTTGCTTACCGCAGGCCTCCTCGCATTCGGAGCCATTACCTACGGAGGATTGACGTATATCCTCTCCGCGGGAAATCCCGAAAAGCAAAGCATTGGGAAAGACCACATCACCCAGGCACTCTTGGGATTAGTACTCCTCCTAGGGGCAGGAATACTTCTTAACCTCATCAACCCTCAAATTCTTTCCAAAAATCCCAACGAATCCTTTACGTTAAAAGACATCGACACGAGCGCTCTTAAAACAAATCTGTCGTTTGATGCAACGCTCTATAACCCCAACGCCACTTGGGAAAAAAACGCGCAAAACGATGCCTCCGCGGCAGATAAAAAATACGCAGAATCCCAAGATTTTTACCAGCAAGCAATAAATAAAACTCCCGGTCCTGAACGAGACAGTCTCATGCAACAATCGAGTGATGCCTTCGCCCAATCAGAAGTCCTACGCCTAAGCGCGACATCGAAAATCTCCCTTGGAAATACATTATATGCCGCCCAACAAGGAAACTTGGCAGAAACGAATAGAAATATAAACACGATTAACAGCAACTACAATTCTGAAATTAGTAGATTAGCCTCAGGCTTAAGCGTGGCAGACGAAGAATCGAGCGGCTATGCAGGCTATTCAAACGAGCAGGCAATACAAAATCTTTCCGCAGACCAGTTTAATGCCGAAGCTCAAGCCGTCCAATCAGTTATGACCTCTGTGCAATGGGATAGTCCAGATATTTCTATGAAAGACCTCCCAGACGACGCTAAAACAATAATAAACTCCATACGAAAGAATAACCCAGACCTAAGCGTTCAGGGAGCTTTTCAAGTAGCCGTGGAAGACCAAGTGAAAAGTACTATTAGTAATATCAATAAAACCGCTCAAATACGCACCACAGATACCAATCTTTCTCCCTTCGCGCAGGGACAAATTGAACAAGCACGAAAAAAAGCCGTGGATGACATACAAGGTAGCTGCCAGCGACTGGGCCTACGCTGCTAATAATATGCGCCGCTTCTTCTATCTTCTTATCTTTCTCCTCGCGATAGGCATCATCGTCGCTGCGTTCTTTTTCTTCCGTTATAAAAACCTTCCCCCGCCCCCCCCCACTTCAGAAGAAGAACCTCCCGCAAACTTGCCCCTCACCTCGCTTAAAAACACCACTTCTACTGCTCCCTCCTCCACCCCCTCAAGGAGCATCGCTCCTCCGCCCACTGCTCCGTCGTCACTCAAAGTGGTATACCCCAACCCGGTACGCGATTTCACCCTCGAGCCCGACGGCGCAGTGCTTGCTATAGAACTGGACGGCAAGATCACCGAAATCCGAGGCTTCGCATCGAACACCGTAAGCCCCACTCCAATTCAAAATCTCCAAAAAATTATCTTCGCCCCCGATGGTTCCAAACTTCTCGCCATCTTCGGCGACACGGCAGGCCTTCAAGCAGGAGTGTTCGACGTCCGCTCGCGCACCTGGAACGCATTTCCCCTAAACATAAACGATGCCGCATGGTCGCCCACAGATAACCGACTGGCATACCTTATTGAGAAAAGAGGAGAAACCACAGTAGGCATCTTGGATATGGGCGTTGCCAAACCAAAACCGCAAACTGTTCTCCAGGTGCGCCTCATCGACCTCGCGCTCGCCTGGCCCTCAGCCAATACACTCATTCTTCGGGACACCCCCAGCGGCCTCCTTCCCAACAATGCTTGGGAAGTGGACCTCAAATCAAAACTCCTCGCTCCCTTTGCCGAAGATCAGAACGGGCTCGTGCTCGCATGGGGAAAAGGGACAGCCTCCGAAGGCCTCGCCTTCATAGCGGGTCGAAATAGTAAGGGAGGTACCTTGAATCTTCTTTCGCCGCAAGGACAAGTGCAACAAAACTTTTCATTCCTCACACTCCCCGAAAAATGCGGCTTTGGAAGTGCACAATCTACGAGTAGCACTTCGAGATTCCTTGTGTGTGCAGTACCCAAAGACACTACTGCGCTCGAACTCGCAACTCTGCCCGATGATTACTACAAAGGAGCAATACTCACGGATGATAGCTTCTATGAAATAAATCTCTCGACGGGAGGGATCCAACCCATAAGGGTAGACACCAATACTCTGATCGACGGCACCAGCATCCGCATATATAACTCCGCTCTCTTTTTCATCAACCGCCAAGATCAAAAATTGTATTCACTTCAAATACCAAAGTAGGAAAAGAGAAGATGAACGGTGCGAACCACAACGGTGGAAATAAGAAAAAATTTCAGCAAGAAAATCTCGCATTCTACTTCCCGTTTTCAATCGGCTTCACTACCACGCACCGCTCCTTTCCTTCGCCTATGCTCTCGGTGATTACCTCCGGATGCACCGCGAGCGCGGTATGTACAATGCGCCGCTCGTAGGAATTCATCGCGGGAAGCGACACCGCAGACTTGGTTACATGTACTTTTTTTGCAGCTGCTTTCGCAAGTTCTGCGATAAGGTTTTCGCGCTCCTGCCGATAGTTATTCACATCGAAAACCACCGCGTCTACTGCATGCTTGCGAGCAATAAGCTGGATAAGATGGTTAATACTCGCGACCAGCACAGGCAAGTACTCTTTCACCAATGCCTGATTCTCATAAATAAAAATTTCGCCACGCGTACTTTCTTTCACTTCCACCCGAAAATCGCGGAATCCCATATGTTCTAAAAGTTGCTGCACAAAGGTTTGAAATTCCATAGGAATCATTTTTATTTCGCGGCATTTGCCGCCTCCAAAAGGTCGCGCTCCCGGCGCAACTCTCGGTTAATGATGAGCTGCTGACCAAGAGAAAAAAAGGAAGTAACCACCCAATAAAGACTGATAGCTGCAGGAAATCTCCAGAAAATAAAGAGGGTAAGTACCGGCGCAAGAAATACCATATTTCTTCCTACACGCTCCGCCTCACTCAAGGAAACCCCTGGCACCCGAGGAGGAAGGGCCGCGCGGCCTTGAAAATACTGAGCCAACGCCGCCAAACCCACCATGAAGATACTCTGGGATTTTAAATTAATCAAGCCAAGAAAAGTAGTATTGAGCACGGAGGGAATTTGCACAAAAGGATAAATCCCATTGGCAAGTGCCTGCGGATTCGAAGCGGCCGAGAACACTTGGTAGAGTGCAATCAGCACAGGCAATTGAACAAGAAGAATAAAGATGCCCGAAAAAGGGTTAAGGCGATGGGCTTTATAGAGTCCCATCATCTCTTTTGCTTGACGCTCCCGATCGTTCGCATGCTGGGTCTGAATTTTCTTAATCTCCGGCTGTAATCGCTGCATGACCGCCTGATGACGAACCCCTTTTTGGAAAAGCGGGAAAAGGATGAGACGGATAAACACTGTAAGGAGGATAATTGCCACCCCCAAGTCACGGAACGCTGCGGTGGCATAAAGGAACACAAGCGCATTGAGAAGGGGCTGATAAAGAAATGTAGTATAGAGGTACGCCATAAGCTCAGTGGCTAGCGATTAATAATTGATAATTTTGTTGCGGCCGCAAGTGCTCGATCCACCTCTAATCGCAGGAGTTCTCGAGAAACTCCGCGCGCGCGCTTACCCACGATAAAAACAAAATCCGAAGAAAATGCCGGCCATTCCCGGACCGCCTCGATCAAAACCCGCTTAAGCCGATGCCGCTCTGTAGCCCGGAGGTCTACCGCCACAGACACCACCACTCCGAATCGATTATGTCCTAAACTATTCTGCCCCACAAGAAGCTTAAAGAAAGGAGAAGAATAAAAAATAGGAAGTCGTCCTCGAAGGAGGAGGGAAACGGGGGCTCTGTTTCTCCGAGAAAGCATGGAAGAAGACCTAAACCGTAAGAGAATAGCGCTGTTTCACCCGCCGCCGACGCAACACCGCCCTTCCTCCCGGGCGGCGCTGCCTTGAAAGAAAACCGTGTGTACGAGCTCGTTTCTTTTTTTTTGGTTGATAAGTCTGCGACATGGGCTTCACTCTACCATAAAGATGATTATTTTGCAAAAAAAGTAGCGCTATACACAGTAAATCCACAGACGCGCGATTTTCGTGCTCTTTGACGGCTTCCCGATTCCTTCTACAATGAACTCATTAGAAAGAGGCGGAGGGTAAGTCGCCACTATAATTTTCTCTAAAACAGGATGAACTTAGAAGAACTGTGGCAGTCAACGCTTGCTGAAATGGAAGTGCAACTTTCTCGAGCAAATTTTTCTACCTGGCTCAAACAAAGCCGCCTTGTAGATAAACAAGAAGGTACACTCTACATCGCTCTTCCTAATAATTTCGCCAAGGAATGGGTAGCGAACAAGTATCAAAAGAATATTCTTGGAATTATCAGGAATTTCGATAATTCTGCGAGGAAGTTAGAGTTCGTGGTGGCTCCCCAACATACAAATTTGATAGAGAAAGCAGTTGCGCCTCCACGGAATCCAATAGAAATGGATCCTTCTATGGAACTGGAACTTAAAATAGACCCTGAAACCAACCTCAACCCCCGCTACACCCTCTCGTCGTTCGTAGTAGGTCCCTCAAACGAGCTCTCGTTCGCTGCTGCCTCTGCGATTGTGAATGATGTGAGCACTAAATATAACCCATTTTTCGTGTACGGCGGGGTAGGCCTTGGGAAAACACATCTTATCCAAGCAATTGGAAATGAGGTGAAAAAGAAATATCAAAACCGGATTCGACCAAAATACGTACCCTCTGAGAAATTTACAAGTGATGTAGTATGGGCCATTCGCAACAAGCGCATGGAGGATATCAAAAAGAAATATAGGGACGTAGATCTTCTCATTATCGACGACATCCAGTTTATTGGAGGGAAAGAGAAAACCGAAGAAGAGTTTTTTCACACCTTTAATGCACTTTACGAGCATAATAAACAAATAATCATCTCATCTGACCGTCCACCTCAATCCATTCCAACCCTAGAAGAACGCCTTCGATCTCGTTTCGAAGGAGGTCTTATTGCAGATATTAGTTATCCAGAGTATGAAATGCGCGTAGCAATTATTAAAAGCAAACTCCAAGAAATGGGGAAAGTGCTCCCTGATGGGGTGGTAGATATAGTAGCCAAGCGGGTGAAGAAAAACATCCGTGAATTAGAAGGAATACTAAATAAAATCCTCTTCTATCAAGAGCGGAAACAAACTTTGATTAATGAGGAGGCCGCGGAGGAAATCATCGAAAAGTCCGCACAAAATCTCTCAAGGCGCGTAACCGACGCTCAGATCCTTAAATCCATCGCCGAGTTTTTTAGCATCACCGTGGACGATCTCCTAAGCCATAATCGGCGAAAGGAAGTGGTAGAACCTCGTCAGATTGCGATGTATCTCCTTCGGGATATGTTGGAGTTATCCTATCCCTCTATTGGGGAAAAGTTGGGGAGAGATCATACCACTGCTATCCATGCGTACGAAAAAATCAACCGAGATGTGAATAAGTTCGCCCTACTGAACCAAAAAATCCTCATGATACGCGACATGATATACAAGAGCTGATCAGAAAATATCCCCACATAAATTTCATAAAAACCATTCATTAATAAGTCGTAATCCAATATATCCCCATAATCACTTTCCCATCAGTAACAATAACAGTAATTAGTATATTAATATGTATTATTTATTATTATGAGAGTAGTAACATTAAGAGAGTCTCTTATGGAAGGAGTGGCAGCCGTAAGTCGTGCTGCAGGAGGAGAAAATTTGCCTATTCTTAAAAACATTTTAATTGAGGCAAATAATAATAAACTCACACTGATTGGTACGAATTTAGAAATAGCAATCCAATATGGAGTATCAGGAAAAGTGGTAGAGAATGGGAAAGTAACTATTCCTGCGCGCGCCTTTGGAGAAGTGTTGAGTGTGCTGCGAAGCGAAAGGGTGAACTTGGAAAAAAAAGGGCAGGGAATAGTACTTACCTCTGATAATTACCGAGCTACATTTCAAGGTCTTCCCCCAGAAGACTTTCCGATTATTCCCAAGATAAAAAACAAAGATGCTTATATTGAATGTAAAGCGGAAGTGTTGAAAGAAGCTCTAGGGAATGTACTCATTGCCACGGAATTTTCCGATCTTCGACCGGAATTAAATAGTGTGCTTCTTCACGTTGCCCCCCACCTCCTCCTATTCGCTGCTACTGATAGCTTTCGCCTCGCCGAGCAGCAAGTCCTCCCTTCTCGGTTTGTTTCTAAAAACATCCCCGAAGGTTTCCAAGCGCTCATCCCACTTAAAACCAGCCAGGAGCTCCTCCGGCTCCTCAAAGAAGGCGAAACCGTGAGGATCCAAATGGATGAAAATCAAATTCTAGTAACAGGAGGAAGTGTAGAGTGCATTTCTCGCCTCGTGGATGGGAAGTTTCCGGAATATGCAGCAATCATCCCCACCTCGTTTCAAAGTGAACTCACAGTGCGGCGAGAGGAATGTATGGAAGCTCTAAAATTAGCGAGCGTATTTCATGATCGGACAAGTGAGATAAAACTTTCATTTCCGAAAGAGGGGAAATCGGTGGAAATAAGCTCCTCCGCGCAGGGCGTAGGAGAAAACATATATATGCTCCCCGCGAAGGGACAGGGAGAAGGAGGAGAGGTGCTTTTCAACGGCCGATATGTATACGATGTGCTGCGAGTGCTACGAGGGGAGGAGGTAACGCTAGGATTAAATGACGAGCATACCCCCGCCCTCTTCCGCTCCTTAAGAGATGCCTCATTCCGGTATATTATAAAACCAATTCTCAAAACATGAACGGGCATGCTTAGTGATAAAAGATAGCTTGGGCTTTTGCCACCACTGCAGTGGTATCGGAGAGCGCCTGGATCTCCAGGAGATTCTGTTGAGTTTCTCCCCGGAGAGGAATGGTGCGTATAAGCGCATACGTGGTTTGAAGTGGAAATGGCCCGGGGATACTTTCGAGAAGCTGTCCATTGAGGAAGATGCGGACTATAGAAAGGGGTTGGGAGCTCCAAAGGTTTGCGGCAAGCGAGAGGGAATTGCCCTGAAGGAGAGATCCATTGATGGGGTTGGTCACCTCGATTCGGGTAAGAGCTCCAAAAGGCGTGGTGCTGCTTCCAAACCCTAAAACAGCGCGGTTATATTGCGCAAAGCTCGGAAGGTTTTGAGCCGCCCAGGTGAGTACTCCCGTTTCCCAGTTGACGAACTGTTGGTCTGCAGTAGGGTCGGGAGGAGGCGGCCCCGTGGGATCCTTCCGGTCCACATAATAGAGAATAGAATGTATCTCGTTATTAGCGAGGTAATCCCCCGCAAGGATGGGTTTTGCAGGAGTTACGGGGTCGGGTTTGGGGAATGCTTCTGTAGGGAAATTGCGGGCTGCATGGGCCCCCGCGAAAAAATCATGCCAGATAGGCACGGTCGCAAAGATACTCGATCCATTTTTATACATAGGAGCATTGTTATTGTTTCCTGCCCATACTCCTACGACGAGCGAAGGGGTATACCCAAAAGTCCAGGCATCGCGCCAGTCGTTTGAAGTTCCAGTTTTAAGCGCGACGTCTCGATCAGAGAGAGTGGTATAGGAAAGGCTTGCCCCAAAGAGCCCTCGCCGGGCGTTCACATCGGTAAGCACGTCGTTTACCAAACGCACTATTTGGGGAGGAGCCACTTGCTCACTGGAGTCGCGGAAGGATTCGATGGTATTTCCAGCAGCGTCTTTTATGGTGAGAATATAAGTTTGGGGATGTTTTACTCCATCTTGCGCCAAGGCGGAGTAGGCTCCCACAACGTCAATGAGACGCACCGCTCCTCCTCCTAAAACTAAAGAAAGCCCATATTTATTAGGATCTGTGAGTGTAGAGATGCCAAAGCGAGTGAGATTTTGGATGACATCATTCATTCCTGCAAGATAAAGGAGCTTGACCGCCGGAATATTCCGCGAAAGAGCCAATGCTTGGCGGAGCGACATGGGTCCTTTGAAGGCAAAATCAAAGTCATGAGGGTGGAAGCAGCCCGCAGCCGTACTTGAGGTATCTTCCGTGGTATATACAGGGATAAGAGGGCAATCGGGATTTTGGACTGCAAATTCCGTAGGAGTATCAAAAATCACTGTTTGCGGCACGTATCCCTTCTCAAACGCGGTGAGGTATACAAAAGGTTTGAGAGAGGACCCCGGCTGTCGAAGCCCTTGGGTAGCCACGTTGAAATTACCGTTATTAGCAGTATCAAAATAATCGCGAGACCCCACTAATACAAGAATTTGTCCAGTTTTCGGATCTTCTGCAACTAATGAAGCATTCTTTCCTCCATAGAGCGATGCATTCCGATCCGCTCCCGCACGCACCACATTTTCGCCAAGTTGTTGAAGATCCCAATCAAGCGTAGTGATTACCTGGAGACCTCCTTGCTGGACAAGATCTTCCCCATATTTTTGGGTAAGGTATTCTTGTACTGCCATAACAAAGTGAGGAGCTTTGATAGTCCGATCTTGAGTGCTAAAAGCAATCTTTTCTTTGAGTGCGGTTTGGTACGCGGCCTCAGAGACATATCCAAGCTCCTTCATCTTCTGAAGGATTAGTCGACCTCGCGCGAGGAGTTCGGCCTGGTGACTTCCCCATGGGGAGTAATATGTGGGGGCCTTCGGAAGCGCCGCGAGCACCGCAGATTCTCCTAGGGTAAGGTTACTAACATTCTTCCCGAAAAAAGTTTCACTTGCTGCCTCCACTCCGTATGCAGTGGGTCCGTAGGGAATCTCATTGAGATAAAGCTCTAATATCTGGTCTTTACTGTAATATTTATTAAGATCGGTGGCGAGAATAAGCTCTTTGAGTTTTCTGGTAACTGTTTGTTCGGGGCTCAAAAAAGCGTTCTTCGCAAGTTGTTGGGTGATTGTAGACCCTCCCTGCAGTATCTTTCTAGAACGAAGGTCGATGAGGAGTGATCGTATGATAGCTCTCCAATCAAATGCCGGTTCGCGATAGAAATTTTCGTCTTCAATTGCCACGGTGGCGTCCCGAAGAGATTGAGGAATGTTCTGAAGGGATACTACGGTGCGCCGTTCACCATCGCTGATCTCGTAAAGGAGTACGGTTCCGGTCCGATCATAAATCTTTGTCGACTGTGCAACATGGCGGTGAAGGATTTGTTCGAGTGAGGGAAGATCGCGTCGAAGGATAAAATAACCAAAGATCCCTCCTGCAAGTACAAGGAAAATAAAAAGAAGACCAAAGAAAAAAATCCAGCGCAGCCAGTGTTTCCACCGAATGCGGGGAGTAAGACGAGAATGGTGAGGAGAAGGGTGGGGATGAAGCGCATGTGCCATAGTGTGGTCTCGACCATATTGTAGTCTCTAGGAGGGTAAAACAAAACCCCGCCTATCTCTGGATAAGCGGGGGGCGCACTAGGCGTTACTCACCAAAATCCATCCGTTCATCATAGCGCTGCCCTTCCCCCTCGGTCTCCTCGAGAAGAGGAGAGGATTCTTCGAGTTCCTCCTCAAACGTCACAGGAATCTCGCTATCATCTTCTTCGTCACTTAAGTTCCGGGAATGCAGCTCTAAAGAGTTGGCCCGTGCCATAAATATCAAAGAAAAGAAATGCCTTGCGACCTTTTGGAGGGGATTATCGTGCGAACCCGGCAATCCCAGCATCTCCCTGTGTTTATAGTAGAGCTATTTTACTTGTCAAGGGCGAAACTGTTTAGTGAAATGGGCCGCGAGAGCCAATGCGAGAGCATCACTCGCATCATCAATAAGGCGAAGCGAGGGATAGTGGAGACATATTCGTACCATCTTAAGTATCGCCGTTTTATCCGCGGATCCATATCCTGTAAGATGCGTTTTTACCTCTCGTGGTCCAAATTCTGCTACAGGAAGAGAATATTCGGCGGCAGTAAGGAGAATTGCCCCCCGAGCTTGGGCTACATCCATAGCCGTTTTCTGATTTTTAGTGAAATAAAGTTTTTCGAGGGCCATTCCCCGAGGAGTAAATGTGCGGATAAGTGATGCCACCTCCTGTCGTATATGGAAAAGTTGGAGGGGGGGATCTTTTCGTCCAAGAGGGAGAAGCCCTGCGGCGATATAGTGGCAGTCTCGAGGGGTGCTTTCAATGAGCCCATATCCTACCCGATGGGTACCGGGGTCAATCCCTAAAATAACCATACCAGTAACGTATAGCTAATAACTGTATATAAACATGTTCCACATCTCGTTATATGTTATAGGTTTGCATTTGTATATACCTCCTGTACATCTGCATGCCCGCGAAGGGCAGCGAGGAGTGCGAGAAGCTGCACGTGCTCGCGCGTGTCAAGGGAAAGAGGGAATTGAGACGCCCATTTCCCCTCGGTAGATTCTTGGAATCCCCACCGTACACTGCCGGGTTCTGCCCATTTTCCTGAAAAGTTATAGAGGATACATTTTACTTCTGCCACCGCTCTATTTTTGTTGTCAGTGGCGATTTCAATAAGAAGCGCCGCTCCTCCCGGTCCGTACGCTTCAAAAAGGAGTGTTTCTATAGTCTCCCCCGCCTCACGCGCCCGCTCAATAGCTCGGGTTATATTTGCGGCAGGCACGCTTTCTGCGCGGGCTTTTTCTATAACAGTGCGCAGTCGGGGGTTGAAATCTGGATTCGGATCTTTCTTAGCGGCCGCGGTGATCGCCGCGAGAAGTTTCGAAAACACCACCCCCCGTTTTTTATCGGTGGCCTCTTTTTTATGTTTTATACCCGCCCAATGTGAGTGTCCTGCCATGCGGGTAGCATACAATTTCCAATTTCCAATTTCCAATCCTATGCTTTATGCTAAAACCATGTCTGGACTTGCTGCTCCTACTCCTCTTAACGAAGAACTTATAAGGCTTCGGCGCGAGGGCGAAGAGCGGGCAGCGAAACGGTTGGCGGAGGAATTGAATTACCCCTACGTAGAAACCAAGAATACCCCCGCGTCAGTAGAGGCGGTGGCCGCAATTCTCAAAGCACAAGCCGAAGATGCAATTGCAGTGGGTCTTGAAAAGAATGAGCGGGCCATAGTGGTAGCGGTAGCGGATCCTCGACGTCCGGCAACCATAGCGCTTCTCGAAGAGTTAAAGAAACAGTTTTTAAACATCAAAGTAGTGATTGGTTCTCGGTCGGGGATTGAAGATCTCTGGCGGTTGTATGCGTATGGAGGAGAGAAAGTAAAAGGAATTACGGGGAAAGTAGAAGTGGAAGAGCGGCTTGCGGGGCTTATGGTTGATTTAAAAACCTTCCATGCCGTACAAGAAACATTCGGGAAGCTGGATTTTAAGAAAACCAGCACTACCGATCTGTTAGATATAATGCTCGGCGGTGCACTTGCTAATGATGTTTCGGATATACATTGCGAAGCCGAAGAGGATGCGGCAAAGTTCCGGTTCCGAATCGATGGCCGTCTTCATGATGTAGCTACCGCAGTGCCGATGAAAAACTATAGTGCTCTCCTTGCACGCATAAAACTACTCTCTGGCATGAAAATTAACGTACGGACCGAGGCTCAAGATGGCAGATTTACCGTACAAGCCGGTGGGAAAGAGATCGAGATTCGTGTCTCGATTGTTCCCTCTGAGTTTGGAGAAACAGTGGTAATGAGAATTCTCGATCCCAAAGCCATTCAATTGGAATTCCCGGCCCTCGGTCTCCGCGCAGATGATCTTGCGATTGTGACGGCGGAGCTCGCACGTCCGAACGGCCTTATTTTGAATACTGGCCCCACGGGCTCAGGGAAAACCACAACACTATACGCTTTCTTGAGGAAGTTAAACGATCCAGAAATGAAGATCATCACCGTTGAAGATCCAATCGAGTATCGCATCACCGGAATTGAGCAAACACAAGTGGACTCCGAAGCGGGATACACCTTTGCAAGCGGCCTTCGAGCAATTGTTCGACAAGATCCCGATGTGATTCTCGTGGGAGAAATTCGGGATATGGAAACCGCAGATATTGCGCTTCAAGCCTCTCTCACAGGACACCTCGTACTCTCCACACTTCACACGAATGATGCAGTAGGGGCGGTGCCGCGGCTCGTGAATTTAGGAGTGAAACCCTCCACGATAGGAGCTGCAATATCACTCATAATTGCGCAGCGGCTGGTGCGAAGACTCTGTGTAAAGTGTAAAAAGGAAGTGCCGCTTACCCAAGAAGTACAGAAGCGAATTGAAGGGTTCTTACGCAAACTCCCCGATCGAGTAGAAAGAGGAGAATACGCACATCCTACAATATTTGAGCCCGTCGGGTGTGACGCCTGCAATCATTTTGGATATAAAGGAAGACAAGGCATTTTCGAGTTCCTCCGTGGTGGTCGAGATCTCGAAGCGGCGATCATGAGAGATGCTTCCGAGTCTACCTTGTTGGGAATTGCCGAAAAGCAGGGAATGGTGACTATGCAACAAGACGGAGTATTGAAAGTGCTTCAAGGAATCACTAGTTTAAAAGAAGTGGAAGAGGTGACTGGTCCTTTAATATGGTAATCTAGCCAATAGAGAGTTCGTTTGAGATCTGAGGGCATAGTCCTACGGGTAAGGTGGGACAACTGGTTTCTCTTCTCACAAAATGAAAAGAGGATAGAATTATTTTGAGGATTGGTTTCGCCAAAGCCAAACCGTCCTAAAAGCTAAAAATAATTCAAAGCCCCCAGATCTCAAACGACCTACGAAAATCTATCACAAATACCTACGAGGTTTGTTTTGTTCCTTCCTTTAAAATTAAGAACAGCCAACTCGTATCGGTTTGAGATACTAGCATAAAACTTCTATATTGTCAACTAATCTATTTTTTAACCAAAAAATTACCCATGTCTTCTAATACACAGCGGAAATTAAAGGAAGAAGAAGGTACTGTTGATCAAGCACTCCGACCTACTTCCTGGGAAGCGTACGTGGGACAAGAACGAGTAAAAAATAACCTGCGAATCTTGATTGAAGCTGCGAAGAGAAGGAAAGAAGCCGCAGATCACCTCCTCTTCTCGGGTCCTGCGGGACTTGGGAAAACGACGCTGGCACACCTCGTGGCAAAAGAGCTTAATGCGCCGTGTAAAGTGACTTCAGGCCCCGCAATTGAAAAGATGGGGGATCTTGCAGCGATCCTCACAAACCTCGAGTCTGGCGAGGTGCTCTTTATCGATGAAGCGCATCGCATTAACCGCATGATTGAAGAGGTGTTGTATCCCGCGATGGAGATGAGGAAGCTGCACGTAGTAGTAGGAAAAGGACCGAGCGCCAGGACGCTTCTTTTAGACCTCCCGCCCTTCACTCTGATTGCGGCCACTACGCGAGAAAATTTACTTTCCCAGCCACTCCGTTCGAGATTCGGTGCTACTTTTCGACTGGAATATTATAGAAGTGAAGAAATCGAGAAAATCCTCTCTCGTTCCGCAAAAATTTTAGAGGTGGCAATTGAACCTCAAGCAGTTGATGCTCTTGCTCGGGCATCTCGTGGCACACCAAGAGTTGCAAACCGGCTTCTGCGGCGAGCGCGAGATTATGCAGAGGTACATGGGAGGAAATCGATTGATGGAGAAACAAGCAAAGGCACGTTGAAGCTTTTAGAAATCGACGAGTTGGGGCTAGAACCGCACGACCGAAAATTGCTCGAAATAATCATAAATAAGTTCGGAGGTGGTCCGGTGGGCATTGGGACGCTGGCTGCAGCACTCAATGAGGACCGGGGGGTAATCGAGGATATTTACGAGCCATATCTTATGGCGTTAGGATTCCTTCAACGATCATCAGCGGGTCGGATCGCGCTTCCTCCGGCGTATAAACATCTAGGAGTTGCGCGTAAGGGTGGAGATTTACTATAAAATAAATATGAAGGCATATGAGAGCAAATCTCCAGAGGCTACCGAACAGTTGGGAAACATTCTCATGCAGAAAGCATTACAAAAGCCGAGGGAGCATGCCCTTGTGTTTGAGCTCCACGGCGCCCTAGGAAGTGGGAAAACCACTTTTACGAAAGGGGTTATAAAAGCTCTAGGAATTCGGGGAAAGGTGGTCAGTCCTACTTTTACATTGATGCGTAGGTTTAAATTACCTCAAAAAAGAGGTTCTCTCTATCACATCGATCTTTATCGTCTCCCAAGGGTGAAAGCAATAAAGATATTAGAATTAGAAAAAATAGTGGCAGATCCAGGAAATGTGGTAGTAATCGAATGGCCGGAGCACGCGAGGAGAATTCTCCCTAAAAGCACAGTACAAGTTTTCTTGCAACATAGGAAAGGTTTTGAAGATCGAATAGTGAAAGTAAACTTCTCTTCTAATAAATGAAGTACAAAAGTGAGGGTAAGAGGATATTTTTAATTGATGCAAATTCCCTGATTCACCGAGCCTTTCATGCGCTCCCTCCCCTCACTTCTCCACAAGGGGCACCCGTGCAGGCGATCTATGGAGTGGCAAGCATTCTCGTGCGGCTCTGGAGAGAGGAGAAGCCAGAATATGCGGCTGCGTGTTTCGATCGCCCTGAACCAACATTTCGAAAAGAGCGGTATACAGAGTATAAAGCGCATCGTCCCAAAGCCCCCGACGAACTTATCACGCAAATTATCGAAGTTCATCGGCTCTTTGGAGTGTTTGGGATTCCTGTCTATGAAGCCGCGGGGTGGGAAGCAGACGATTGTATTGCTACTGCGGCAGAGAGACTTAAGAATGACGCTCTCGTTATTATTCTCACGGGCGACCTAGATGCCTTACAACTCGTGGAAGATCCGAATGTTACCGTGTGGGCTTTAAAGACCGGTATCAGCGAAGTGATGAAATATAATAATGCTGCAGTGCGTGCCCGATACGGGCTGGATCCCAAGCAACTTCCCGACTACAAAGCTCTTGTAGGAGATCCTTCGGATAATGTGAAGGGAGTGCCGGGCATTGGCCCCAAGACCGCTGCCGCTTTTTTGAAACAATTCGGCACGTTAGAGAATTTGTTCGCTGCAGCTCCCCGAGAGGAAAAAGTGCGTGCGAAACTTCTGCCGTACCTCAAAGAAGCGGAGTTCGCAAAGATGCTCGTAACTCTCCGGAAAGACGCGCCCTTGTCTATAGAGACTCTCGACTCCCTAAAAGTGGCCGCGAACCTCGACGCCGCCAGAGAATATTTTGAGTCGCTAGGATTTAAAGCGCTGTTGAAGCGAATGGGAGAAAAAATAGTAGTAGAAGATGTGCCTACAAAGTCCACAACACCAATCCCTCTACAAGAAAATAAATCCTTACCCTCACACACAATCATTTTGGGAGAAATCCCGAGAAATCTCCCTGCCGGATTAAAAGTGGGGTTTGAATTAAAAGTAATACTGCAGCGCGCCTGGAGAGAAGGTAAGGATATTGTCCCTCCTTATTGGGATCTCGGGGTCGCGGCTTGGCTCCTCGATCCAGATGCAAAATCCTTTGAGGCGACGACGGTGGCAAAGCGACTCCTCAATCAATTCTGGAGCGGCTCTTCTGAAGAGTACGAGCATCTCTTTAGGCAAGAATATAGGCTTCTTAGAGAAAGTGGAGCACAGAGTATCTTAGAAACGATTGAGATGCCGCTCATGAGGGTACTCGCGGAAATGGAAGCTAAAGGAATTGTAGTTTCTAAAGATCGTCTTACCGCGCTCCTCGAAAAAGTGCAGGATCGGCTCCGAATATTGGAAAAGGAAATTTATGTCCACGCGGGCGAAACATTCAATCTGAACTCTCCTCGGGAGGTGGGGCGCATCCTTTTTGAGAAATTAGGTATTGAAGGAGGTGCGACCACGCGTACCGGCCTGCGTTCCACGCGCGAGGAGGCGCTGCTCGCGGTAAAGGATGTGCATCCGGTGGTAGAAAAAATTTTGGAATATCGGGAGTTCTTTAAAATGCAATCCACATACCTTGCTCCGCTCGGTGAGCACATTAAAGAAGACGGACGAGTGCATACTGAATTTGTGCAAACCGGCACAGGTACGGGAAGATTGAGCTCGCGAAACCCCAATCTTCAAAACATCCCTCAAGGATTTATCTGGGCAAAGGAGCTTCGGGGAGCGTTTGTGGTTCCCGAAGGGTTTTCGCTGCTCGCCTGTGACTACACCCAGCTCGAGCTGCGGATACTCGCAGCCTTATCCGGGGATGCCGAGCTCATCGCGGCGTTCAGACGAAGAGATGATCTCCATCGTTTGACTGCGGCGCGGGTACTGGGCGTCCCCGTAGAGAAAGTGGGCGACAAAGAGCGGCGCCTTGCGAAGACCTTAAACTTCGGCCTGATGTATGGCATGGGCGCGCGCGCATTTGCGGAGGCCGCAGAGGTGAAGTTGGAAGAGGCGAAGAAATTTATTGCGCAGTATTTCAGAACCTTCGCGCGGGTAAAAGAATGGCAAGAATCCATAAAATCCTTTGCGAGGGGAAAAGGATATGTGCAATCGCTCACCGGCCGCCGCCGGTATCTGGAGGGGATTCGTGGAGGAGCTCCTCGATTTCGCGCGGAGGCCGAGCGTGCCGCGATTAATTTCCCTATACAAGGGCTCGGTGCAGACATTATAAAGTTAGCAATGATTTGTGTTAGGGATTGTATACAAAGAGAAGGCTGGGAGATATCCGCAGCGATGCTTCTTTCGATTCATGATGAATTGTTGTTCGAGATACGCGATGATATGATTGCAAAGATAGCCCCGAAACTAGTGGAGTGCATGGAGTCCTCCTATCCGCTTGCGGTGCCGCTCACAGTAAAAGCCTCCGTGGGAAAAGACTGGGGACATCTCCAAGAAATTCATGGTTAACATAAACGAGGAAATCTTTGAAAGCGCTTCCGGAGAAAAACCAGAAACCGGAGCCAAAAAATTGCAAACATTGGTACTCGCGGGAGTGCTTGTGGTGGTTGCAGTGGGAGTAAGTGCGTGGTGGACACTTCCCCCGCTCCTCATTGTAGTGCAGGCCGCCCTCATCTTGGGAGCTGTGTTTCTCGCAGCGGCGGGATTCTCGGAGGCCAAGGCGACTACCTCCTCGCAGAGTCCCTGGGATGCGAATCAATTTGCGCTGATTTTACAACAACTCGAGGATGTCGTATTCCTCTACGATAAAAATTTTAAGATCCTATTTTGGAATGGAGCGGCGCAGCGACTCTTCGGAGTAGCGGAGTCCGAAATAGTGGGGCATGTCCTCACCCCTCAAGATGCCGAGAACCCTCGCCATAAACTTTTAGCACAGGTGTTGTTCCCTTCGCTTGCTCCCGGGATGGTGTCGCGTTCGCCTGCGGGCGTGTTTCCACAAATTACTGATCTCTCGTTCAATGATCCGTTTCTTGAATTGCGGGTGACTTCACTCCTCCTTGGAGAGAAAGAAAATCCAAGTGGGTTCGCGAAGGTGGTTCGCGACCGCACGCGGGAGATGAGTCTTATTAAATCGAAGAGTGAATTCGTGACAATCGCTTCGCACCAACTGCGGACGCCCACCACCGGAATCCACTGGGCCTTGGAATCGCTCCACGCCGATTCTTCTAAATTCGATCCGAATGTAAGACTTCTTATTGATGGCGCCTATCAGGGGAGTGAAACACTCCTCAAAATTATCGACGACCTTTTGGGAATTGCGAAAATAGAAGAGGGCCGGTTTGGATATACATTCACTACCGTAGATCTTGTGCAGTTTTTAAATAAGCTCTTGGGAGAAATTTTGCCGGTCGCGACGCGCGCAGGAGTCTCGCTCTATTTTGACGCTCCGAAAGAAACAGTTTCCTTGGTAACCGCCGATCCGCAAAAACTCGCGATGGTGGTCTCAAACCTCGTGGAGAATGCCATTCGCTACAACGTGAAGAACGGGAATGTGACGGTGGGGTTAAAACCAACCGCGGAGGGACCTTATATGGAAATCACGGTAAAAGATACGGGGATCGGGATCCCGCCGGATGAAATCAAAAACCTCTTCACAAAATTCTTCCGCGCGGACAACGCAATAAAACTCCAAACCGAGGGTTCGGGATTAGGTCTCTATATCGTGCGGAGCATTATCCAGGCCCACGGCGGGCGCATCTGGGTGGACTCCGAACTCGAACGGGGAACCACGTTCCACTTCACCCTTGCGACGGATCCAAAATTCGTTCCGCGGCACGAGGTTCCGCTGTCGTAAACCAAAGTACAACAAAGACAAAATTTCTCCTCCTCAAATAATTGTACCAAATGAGAACGATCGTTCTCATTTGGTACAATTAAGGAATGTATGAAAAAGAATAAGAGAATATTCAGTCCATTGAAGCGCAAAGTCCTCCTGTTATTACAAGCCGGAGTAGCGCTTGGGTTGGTGAATAGTTCGTATCGGCAAATTCGAGTAATTCGAGAAATTGGAAAAGAGTGGGAAGCCATTGATCGTCGTTATCTTCAGCGGATAATTAAGGAGTTTTATGAAGATCGCCTAATAGACTTCAAAGAGAATAAAGATGGGACGCAGACTGTGGTGCTGGTCGAAAAAGGAAAACAGCGCGCACTTACTTTCAATTTGGATATCCTTACCATTCCTAAGCCGGAGAAATGGGATAAAAAATGGCGCGGAGTATTATTCGATATTCCAGAAAATTGCAAAGCGGGAAGGAACGCCTTGAGAGGAAAATTAAGAGAGTTGGGATTTGTACAATGGCAGAAATCGGTTTTTATCTACCCCTATCCCTGCAGGGACCAAATTGATTTTGTGGTAGAGTGTTTCGATTTGCGACCATATGTCCGCTATGCGACCCTTTCCGAGATCACAAATGAAGCTGAACTCCTGCTATATTTTGGAATTTCGCCTTGAGTATGTTTAGTGCACCAAATAAATGCGATCGCATTTATTTGGTGCAAGTTTAGGTTGTAGGGAGATAGAGAGTGCAAGCAAGCAAAAAGAGCGACCTTGAGGGTCGCCCTTTCGCGTTTTTATTATTAGTCCCTTTTGAGAACGTGGACCGTGTCCCCTACGGAGATTACCCCCGTGTTCAAATGAGTGAAGTTCCTCCCGAAAAACACCGCGTTGGGTTTTTCAGTGACGCCAATATGGATTCCGCGACGGTAGGTAGCAAGTGTTGCAAGGGGTTCTCTGCCGCGCTCTCCAGTTTCCTGATTAGTGCAGGTAACCACGCAACGGTCGCAAAGCGTCCTTCCTTTCAATCGAACCTCGCCAATTTGGAGGAGTGCGAGGTGGTCTTCTTCATGTGCTTCACATCCCTCAATCCAAATATTAGGACGAAACTGGTCGGGTGGGACTGGCTCCTCTCCTTTAAGAGAAAGTTTCTCATTGAGGAGGTTAAGCGACATTTGGGAGATCATCATAAAAGGGAGCCCATCATGAAATCCCATAATCGCCCCGCCCGTCTTACTCTGCCGTATGCAATCTTCCGCCATCCGCACGAGTCGATACTTGCCGGGCCGCTCACGCGAGAGAAACTTAGTGAACCAAGTCTGTGCTCTTGCCCCCTGATCAATAGCGGCAAGTTTGTGATCGCGCCACACCGCAACCAATGTCTCCTCGCCACCCTCTATACCATAGACAGGAAGGTGAAGATCGGACATATGTGGAGCGGAGATGATCAGCTCCTTGCCTTCGACTCGTGGTGCGACTTGGCACATAGTTCGCACCTCAATACCAAGGCCCAATGGTCTGATTGCTTTATCGACGATGCGGGGAGTGTATGAAGGACTCCCTTTGCGTTGAGCCACAAACATGCCGTTCTCGACGACAAGCCACATCCTATCGTGGTAGATTCCGCGCTTGCCCACAAAGAGTCCTTTTCCGGGTTCTCGTAGCCACGTTCCTTTTGTCCCCTTAATCGGGGTATACCAAAGAGCTACAACTTTCTTTTCTTTCATAATTCCTTTCGATGCTGGTGCAGGATACTCTACTCATAACACACAAAAAAGGCAAAACTTGCATTCTCGGCGATTTCGCGCACAATAGAGGCATTATGGCGTCGCCCGAGGGAAAGCAAAGGAAGTATATTTTTGTGGTGGGAGGCGTAATGTCCTCCGTAGGAAAAGGAGTTGCCGCCGCTTCTATCGGAAAAATTCTCCAGGCTCGCGGATATCGCGTAGCGAATCTCAAAGCGGATATGTATGTGAACGTGGACGCGGGCACGATCCGTCCCGCGGAGCACGGCGAAGTGTTTGTGGGAGAAGATGGTATCGAGGCGGATCAGGATTTGGGAAATTACGAGCGGTTCACGGATCAGCTCTCTACTCGAGAGAACTACATCACGACTGGCCAAGTGTACCAAGAGGTCATTCGGCGGGAGCGGAATTTGGAGTATCACGGCGAAGACGTGGAAGTGTATCCGGACATCCCCAAGGAAATAATTCGACGCATTGAAGCCTGTCAGAAGAAAAATAACGCAGAAATCACCGTCATAGAATATGGCGGTACAGTGGGAGAGTACCAGCTTTTCCCTTTCCTGGAGGCCACGCGGATGATGAAGTCCAAGAACCCCGCAGACGTCTTCGTGGTGCTCGTAAGTTATTTACCGACACCAAGGCTCTTAGGCGAGCAAAAATCCAAACCCACCCAACGGGCGGTAAACGACCTCCACTCAGTGGGATTGAATCCTGATTTTGTAATTTGTCGCGCAGAACGCCCCGCCACGCCAGATATCAAACGGACCATCAGCAATGTGTGTAGTATCCCCGTGGAACGAATTATCTCCGCGCCAGACGTGTACTCGATCTATGATGTGCCGGTAAATTTTGAAAAAGAGAAATTGAGCGACACGCTCCTCCAAACGATGGGATTAAAACCTAAGTCGAAAGATTTGCGGGATTGGATGGCGCTTGCTCAAAAGATTAAGCGAACGGACAAGGAAATAGTGATAGGAGTAGTCGGGAAATATTTGAACTTTAAATCAGTCAAAGACACCTATATTTCAGTGATTGAGTCAGTGAATCACGCTGCGTGGAGTCTCGGCCGAAAATCGAAGATGGTGTGGATTGATTCCGAAAAATATGAAAAGAATCCTGCATTGGCAAAAGAATTGAACGAGGTAAAAGGCATTGTAGTGCCGGGAGGGTTTGGAAAGAGAGGGGTGGAAGGAATTATTCGAGCGATCCAATATGCGCGCGAGAAAAAGATCCCGTTCCTAGGTCTCTGTTATGGGATGCAGCTTGCGACCATCGAGTTTGCGCGGAATGCTGCAGGTCTGAAGGATGCAAACACGACAGAGATCAACCCAAAAACGCCGTACCCAGTGATTGATTTCATGACTGAACAACGTGCGAATGTAGCGGCTAAAAATTATGGGGGCACGATGCGACTCGGTGCCTATCCTGCCTCGCTTAAGCAAGGCACGATCGCCCGCGAAGCGTATGGTGTGCCACGCATTGCGGAGCGCCACCGTCATCGTTATGAAGTAAACCCGAAATATATTGAGAAGCTTGAGAAGATGGGGTTGGTGTTCTCCGGAGTCTCTCCCGACCGCCGCCTCATGGAGATCGCCGAGCTCCCTCGAGAGAAACATCCGTTCTTCTTGGGAACGCAGTTCCACCCGGAGTTTAAGAGTAGGCCGCTTCACCCTCATCCTCTGTTTAGAGAGTTCATCAAGGCAGCGCTCAAAAAATGATGTTATAGTTCATATCTTGCGATGTCCCGAAATTCAGATAATGTTTTAGATGTCATAAGACCTGAAGTGAGAACAGTTTTGTACTTTCATATTTTCTCGTAATTTCGTAGACTGTGGGTATGATCGTTTGTTTGTATGGGCAGGATGACTACCGCCGCACGAAAGAGAAGCGTGCAATTGTAGAAAAGTTTGTCGCGAAGCATTCTCCTTTAGGAGTGAAGGTATTTGACTTTGTCTCGCCGAAGGTTCATGGGACGGAGGCTGATAGCTTGATAAATGCACTCAAGGAATTTTCGCGGAACGTAGGCCTCTTTGATTCTCATCGACTTGCGGTAATTGAATCTGCGTGGGAAGCCCCCGAAAAGGAATTCAAAGAATGGTTGGAGTCAGTTAAAGATGTAAAGACCGTCACGGTAGTTATTTCGGAACACGATGCTCTAGTCAAAAATTTCGCGTTCTTAAAGAAAAAACCGGTACTCGCCAAAGAGTTTGATGCCCTTGAGGGCGCAGCGTGGGCAAAGTTCATTGCCACCGAAGCCGACGCGCGAGGAATAGTTCTGGAGTCGCAAGCGCTACAGTTTTTAGCACAGGCCTACGCCGGAGACAGTTGGAGACTCGTAACCGAGCTCGACCGTTGTTCCCTCCTCGGTAAAAAAACAATAGAACGGAAAGATCTTGAATCACTCGACATCGAAATCCAGCCGGAATTCTTCGGCCTTGCCCGCCAATTTGGATACGGAGATCGCAAAGCGCGACTTGCTGCCCTCGAAGTGCTCTTCCTCACGCGTGACCCGGCGGCCAAAATATTTAACATTCTCTCCGCAATGGTCCCTGGTGCAATTCCCCGCTTCGCCGCGTACGACGTGGCGATCAAATCTGGGAAATTAGACTATGAAGAAGCGCTTACGGATTTGGCATTATCATAAACCTCAAAATACTTGCCCTCCCAAAGAAACTTCTGATTGTGGCATTAAGTAGATAGTTTCTCCAACAGAATTTGGAACTCCAAGAATCAATACTTGTGAAATTTCTGGCCCCATCTTTTTGTCGCCGAAATTAACAACTCCAATAACCAATTTCCCGACGAGATCTTCTTTTTTGTAATTCCGGTATGCGCCACAGGAAATTTTTACTCCGACATCCTGCCCGAAATCAACCGTGAGTCGGTATGTAGGTTTTTTTGTGGCGGAATCTTCCACTTTAATTATCTTTCCCACACGTATATCGAGAGCAGCAAAAGACTCATAATTTGCTTGCGGCTTTAGCATAGTTCTATCTTCGCAGTGTCTTTCTTTAATGTCAAAACCTTGGCCTCGTGCCAAGGTTTTGATGGTTGATTATATAAGTGCGTATGAGTGCCGCCTTCGATTCTCCTCTCCCCTGTATTTTTCTTGGTTCAAGATATCCCAGGTAATCGCGACAATCGTCGTGAAAGCCATCTCTCGGAGAAATTCGTTGCCCGACATGCCAGCTTTGAGCATAAGTCCAGCTTCTTCAAGTGTTGTTTGTTCGAGGAGCTCATCTACACCGAATTCCCAACATCCATCGTTTCCCAGTCCCAGTCCATATGAGCCGATACGCTGAAGAGTTTCCTCGGAGAGCATGCCGAGTTTGGGTCTCACATCTTCAGTGAGTACTCGACGGACAGAGTGAATAGAGAGATGGCCGTCCGGAAAACAATCTATGAGTCCTCTCATAGTATCTCCAACAATCTCGAGAATTTGTTCTAATATCCAACGCACTTTTTCTGAAGGGATGTCTGTAGTGTCCATTATTCAGTCCTTTCTTTTACTGTTAATGTGCTTGTTGTTTCCCAGAAAGTTTGTATGCTACTCTCTGGCGGAAATTCTTTTGCGGTTGAAACCCTCCTTCCGTCAGAGAATAGAAATAAAACGCCCTCGGGTGCGCCGAGGGCGGTGTTGGATTCAATAAAGCAAAAGTTACCGCCTTAGGTGCTCGAGGGCGTTCGCGGAGTAGGCGGAGTAAATTTCAATGATAGTCTCGATTTGAGCCGGCTTGCAGTGTTCTTCTTGATAGCTCCGGTTTTTGCTGCTTTGTCGAGCGCCTGGAAAGCCTTTGGAAGTGCCACCTTGGCTTCATCCATTTTCTTGCTTGCGAGCAGTTTACGGACTTCTTTCACCGCGCTCTTAGAAGTTTTCCGACGGGAAACATTGCGCATGTGCCGACGGGCGCTTTGGCGTAAAGCTTTTTTAGCGGAAGAAGTGATGGGCATTTGGATAGCTTTTAGCTTTAAGGTTATAGCTTTAAGTGGGATTAAGAATATCGCAGAATAGGGAAGTGGTCAAATCCTTGTTGAGAGTGCTACTATAAGCTCAAAGCTTAAACCTTAAAGCTATGCTCCACACCCTTGAAGGCACACTTACCTCTAAATCCGACCGCTCCGCGGTGATGAATGTCGGCGGGATAGGATTCGAAATAGGTACGTCGGAAAGGATCGCGAAAGAATTGCCGAGAGTAGGATCAGGAGTGAAGCTCTTCGTACATCTCCATATCCGCGAGGATGCGCTAGAGTTATATGGGTTTCTCACTGAAGAAGAACTTTTCTTTTTTAAACTCTTGAATTCAGTTTCCGGCGTGGGTCCCAAGTCTGCCCTCGCGATAATGGATGTGGCGCCACTCAAAGATATTGAAGCCGCGATTACTGAAGGTCGTCCAGACCTCCTTACGCGCGCCTCGGGTGTAGGGAGAAAGACTGCCGAGCGGCTCATTGTAGACTTAAAAACTAAAGTGAAAGCACATGGTTCCTATGCGATGGTGCGAAGAATGGACGCAAACGCGGATCTCGAGGAAACATTGGTGGGATTGGGATATCGTCGAGAAGAAGCGCGCGCGGCAATAGAAAAAACTAAAATTCTTTCCGAAGATCTTACCGTCCGGCTCAGGGAATCTCTAAAGATATTAGGAGGAAAGACATCATAAACTCGGAGGAAACCTTCTTATGCACAGTCTTTTCTACGACGTAGGAATCAATAGATTTTGGTATTATGTAACTGGAAAGGCAATTGGAAATTGAGGAGTGTAATGAATGAGATATGAAATATATGAAATACCAGTAAGAACATTTTTGGACCATACGGACTGCGGCGGCTCACCTCGCCGGAGCTATGGCGAAGTACGAGTGGGAAAAGGAAGTATTTTCCAGCAGAAAAATATCAGTATCTAAAAATGTTTAAGCTGATGAAACTTTTATTTTTATGATGAAGTCCAAGTTCAAAAAATTACTCCCCCGCTGGGCACTTTCTGCATATCATTGTATCAAAGCATATTACGCCGCCGCTTGGAATAAGTTTCCTTCCCGTGGGATGGTGATAGTTGGAGTGACGGGTACGAAGGGGAAAACCACCACCGCAAATTACATTTGGGCGGTGTTCACTGCTGGAGGGAAAAGGACAGGACTTGTAAGCACCGCTATAATCCGTATGGGGGATAAACAGATGCTCAATCCCTATCACATGACCATGCCAGGCCCCTTTGTACTCGAGAATCTCCTTCGGGTCATGAAGGAAGAGGGATGTACACATTGTGTGATAGAGACGACTTCGGAAGGTCTTGCCCAGTGGCGGCATATTGGAATTTGGTACGACATAGCAGTCCTTACGAACCTTTTTCCAGAGCACATCGAGGCCCATGGAAATTTTGAGACCTATCGAGCTGCCAAAGGGAAACTGTTTTGCTCTCTCACGCATCATCCGAGGAAAGTGATTGAAGGCGAAGAAGTTGATCGTCTTGCGATAGTAAATCAAGATATCGAGAGTGCTCTGTTTTTCAAAAAATTCCCTTCAGACAGGGTGATAACCTTCGGTCTAACGTCAGGATCAGACTACAGAGCGGAAGAAATAAAATCTGGAGGCGGTAAAGTGACATTCCGGATAAGAGGAGTATCCTACGAACTGAATCTCTTGGGGGAATTTAATGTGGAAAATGCGCTCCCCGCAGTTGTGCTGGGAGAAATAATGGAATTCCCTCCCGAGACAATCGCTACGGGATTAGCGTCGCTAAAACGAGTGCCGGGACGAATGGAAATAATAGACGAGGGCCAAAAATTTGGAGTGATAGTGGATTACGCGCATGAAAAAATGAGTATGGAAAAGCTTCTTCGTACAGGAAGAACATATATCGGGAAGCGGGATAAGCTCATTGTACTCTTAGGGGCTGAGGGGGGAGGGAGGGATAAAAGAAAGCGGCCAGCGATGGGGGAGGTTGCAGGGAATTTGGCAGATTATATAGTAGTCTCGAACGTAGACCCTTATGATGACGATCCCAAAGAAATTATCGAAGATATCGCGAAAGCCGCCGAAGCGGCAGGAAAAATGCGGGAGGAAAATCTTTTCTGCATTGAAGACCGGCGGGAAGGAATTCGGAAGGCGCTCTCGCTGGCAAAAAAGGGAGACGTAGTGCTTATCACCGGGAAGGGCGCCGAGCAATCAATGATTGTAAAAAATGAAAAGCTGCCGTGGGACGATCGTATGGTGGTGAAGGAGGAACTGCAAGCGCTCCGAAAATAAAAATGCAAAGAGAAAAAATAAAAATTATTGAGTTTTGCTCGAAGCGAAATACTCACATTCTCCTCTTTTTTTGTTTTTAATATTTTCTTTTATGCGACTTATCTTCTATGGCGGCGCAAGGGCAGTCACGGGGGCAAATTATCTCCTGGAAATTAAGAATAGAATCTCAGACCCTAAACCCCTCACTCGGATTCTAATAGACTGTGGTCTTCACCAAGGAAACCACTATGCCGAGAGGGAGAATTTTGAGCCCTTTCCATATAATCCGAAAACGATTGATGCGGTGTGTATTACCCATGCGCACCTTGATCATATTGGGTGTGTACCAAAGCTCTGGAAGAATGGCTTTCAAGGCAAAATTTATTCGACGCCGCCCACAAAAGATTTTGCGGAATTACTCCTAGCTGACTCCGAGCATCTCTTAAGTAAAGAAGCCGAGCGGGAAAAAAGACCGCCGCTCTACACCTTGGACGACGTGGAGGCAGTAATGAAACTGTGGGAAGGAGTGCCGTATCACACGTCGCTCTCGATTGGAAACTTTCGTGCAACTTTCTACAACGCGGGGCACATTCTCGGCTCGGCCTCCATCCTCATAGAAGTCGAAGGGAAGTCGGTGGTGTTCTCGGGGGATCTCGGAAACTCCCCAGAACCTCTTATCCAACCAATTGAAACGATTTCACACGCGGATTATGCCTTGATTGAATCTGCATACGGCGACCGCACACACGAGAATGTGGATACGCGGAAGGAGGCGCTCGAAGACGTGATTGAGGAAACAATTGGGAAAGGAGGCACGCTCATGATTCCTTCGTTCGCAATGGAGCGTACGCAAGAGCTCCTTTTTCATCTCCATGAGCTTTTCAGGGAACATCGGATTCCTCGCGCCCCAGTGTTTATCGACAGCCCCTTAGCGATTAAGCTCACTGCGGTCTACAAGAAATATGAGGATTATTTCAACAAGGAAACGAGAGAGGCGATGCGCGGAGGAGATATTTTAAATTTCAAAGATCTCCACCTTACCCTCACGCCTGAACAATCGAAAGAAATTAATAATGTGCTGCCGCCCAAAGTAATCCTCGCGGGCTCGGGAATGTCGCACGGCGGTCGTATCCTTCACCACGAACTCCGCTACCTTCCCGACCCGAAGAGTACGATTCTCTTCGTGGGATTCCAAGCAAAAGGCTCGTTAGGGAGAGAGATTTTGGACGGCGCAAAGGAGGTAACTATTTTAGGCGAGCGCGTGCCCGTCCGTTGCCGCAAAGTGGTAATCCCGGGATACTCCGCGCATGCCGATCAGCCGCAGCTTTTGAACTGGCTCCGCCCGCTCCGCAGTTCCTTAAAGAAGCTTTTTGTGGTGCAGGGAGAAGAAGATTCGAGCGCAGTGCTTGCCCAAAAAGTGAAAGACGAGTTTGCAATTCCCACCGTGGTGCCAAAGCAAGGCGAGAGTTTCGAGCTTGTATAAATTCCCCCTTTTCTAAAGGGAATACTCCAATTATAGTCGGAGGGAGGGATTTTCATTGACGAGTGGTACCGCGAGATATAAACTACCCACACATGCCAAAGACGAGAAAGAAAAAAGAAAAGATGTCTCTCGAAAAACTTGCGCGAATGGTGGCAAATGGTTTTGAGAAAACCGCGACGAAAGAAGAGGTAGCAACGAGGGAAGAGCTTATAACGCAAGTAGGGGGCCTCCGCAAAGAGATGCTCGAACGCTTCAAGATCGTTGATGATCGTTTTAAGGCGGTTGATGAACGTTTTAATGATATGAAGCTTCATATCTCCTCGCTCGGCTCGGACTGGAGAGACCGGTTCGATGCGCTCGAGGTGCGCGTCCGCCGACTAGAACAAAAATCCAGAGCGTAAAACTTGTAATTCCTCTTTTCCTAAAGGAGGTGTCCCGCCAAAGGCGGGGTGGAGGATTTAAGGATTCAAGTTAACGTCACTCCCGTGAAAACGGGAATCCAGAAAGTTTGCCGGTGGCGCGAGGATTTTGTAATATGAATTCATGCTCGAAAAGTATCTCCAAGACATAGGTTTGAGCGACAAAGAAGCGGTAATCTATATTGCTTTATTGCAGTCGGATTATTCTTCCCCACTCGAGCTTTCAAGGAAAACAAACATTAAGCGCGCCACGGTGTATGTGGCGCTGAAGTCGCTCGAAGCGAAAGGATTAGTGAGCGAAGGAAGGGTAGGAAAGAAAAACCGTTTTCAGGCTGCGCCCCCAGAACGGCTTGAAACGTTTATTGCTCAAAAGCAGCTTACGCTTACCGAAAAAACCAATCTTTTAAAAGATATGGTGCCGCAATTCAAGAGTATTCAAAAAGAAAGCGGCACGAAACCGGTGGTGAAATTTTTAGAGGGAAGAGATGCAGTAATCGTTTCCTATAAAGAAAAGTACTCGGAAAGTAAAAGAGAACAATTCAAATTTAGTATTTATTCCAGGGATCTCTACGACCATTTTTTCACTTCATCAGAAGTGAAAGAATTGGAGAGAAAAAGAATTGAAACCAAAACAAAAAGCCGTTCAGTATACACTCGTGCGGGTGGAGATTTACCGGAAAAACCTAATTTCGAGAGAATTAGAATCGATGAAATAAAATATCCAATTTCCTGCGACATAGATATCTACGGAAATGAAATAAAAGTAAATTCTTTGAAAAACAACATCTTCTCTCTGTACATTCAAAGTCGGGACCTTGCGGATACATTGAAAAGTTTGATCAATTATATTATCGACTCAAAGAAAAAATAAGGGCTCGGTAGTCACTATGTACCACCGAGCCAGAATCGGGTGAGTTTTTTCCCGCCCGCTTCATTAAGTCTGCAGCCGATAATTCGGCTGGAGACTATGCCTACTGGCATCCGTTATCCGTCATCCCCTCTTTTCATAGGAGAACTCCCTTTCTTTTTAGCGTCGCCCTTCGGTAGCGGGGCGATTTACCAGAGCCAGAGCCACTGTTTAGTGGCGAGGTGGTACACCGAAGACATGGCGCTGTGTTGTTAACTTGCATTACCCCCGCGCGGAGAAGCGTAGCAGAATATTTAAATTTTGTCAATATTAAATGACATTTCACAGATTTAAGAGCTATTAAGTTGAAAAGTAAAGACAAAAGTTTTATTAAAAAATGACAGTTAAAATAAGATATTTAAGGATGACAAAAATATGCTATAAATCATTGATAAATAATGATATTTTTGACTATTATGACAAAAGTACTTGACATATTTTAACACACCGGCTATAATGGCCGCACGAAAGCTGGTATTTAGCTTTCCGATGGGACAGGACTCCCAGTCATATATCGAGTCCTGCCTACCCGGAAAGCTAAGCGCTGGCTTAGCTCTTTCCCATCCTGAAAACGCAGATACTAGAGGCGTATCGGCGCGCCCACACAGGGCAAAGTCACTCCAAGTGACAGCGACTTTCAAAAAGCGCAGGGTTGGTCTTCTTATTCATATCCAACCTATCTCCATTTTCCTTCATGCCCCGAAGGATTTTCCGTCCGGCGTGGATTCGGCATCCATCCGCACGGTAGCCTCCGTAAGGAGAGGGGAATCGCTACGATCTATCCGAAAAGGAAGACGTTTGTAAAACCGGATTGAGATCCCGGGTATGCAGGTATTAAGCCTGCTCCGACTGAATCCGGGCGAGTCTCTCCGGATATGTCGGCGGCACAACAAAAGTTGCCGAAAGCGCGTGGCGGCGCAACTTTAAATCGGGGAAGACAGGAATCTTTTCCTGTCTTCCCCACTTCATTGAGTCCATGAGCGCAAGTTCGCGGATTCATAGAGCTCTTTAGTAAATTTTGGCGGTTTCAATATGAAAATGCCAAAAGTGATAGAAACGGCCGTACGCATCGCGGTACGGAAGTATGTTCAAACGGCTCTCTTCCGAGAGAGTGAATGGACAAGACTCTATACCGGAGTTCCAAGTTCCGGAGAAAAGTTTTGTTGCCATTTGACTTTCTGCAAGGGAGAAAGACTGCGGGTGAGGGTGATTGAAACCCTTCCGTGGTGGAAGTCGGCTGCCAGCTTTTCCATTGACGTGGAAACTCCTGGGTTAGAATCGGTAAAGAGGTTCCCAGGACTGGAGTCGGAAGAATGGTTTGAACTATGAACCCCGCCCCGCAACGGGGACAATCAATCGGACGAGCATGTGCGGATGCTCGTGTAAAAAAATCAGGAGGACCAGAATCCTCCTCTGTTCACCGATGTATGTCGGTGCTGATGAGCTCAAAAGAGCGAAACAGAAAAGTTCTTTGGAAAAAGTTTTCATAGTGGTTTGTCTGGCTCTTAAGGGAGACAAACCACTATGAAAACAAAAATCGAAAAACGAATCGCGCGAACGAAAAAACTCACCGACCTGAAGGCGCGGGGAGACAGAATCGGGCTGTACATGTTACGGCTCGACGAGGTGTTCCCGACTAAGGTAGTAACGCCGCTCACCAACGCCGGGTTGGAACGCGTGGGTGATCTTCGGAAAAAAACCGATTGGGATCTCCTGAAATATCGGGATTTCGGGAGAAAGAGCCTCCGAATCATCGCTGAATTTTTCAGCGAATACGGCTTGGAACGCCCCCTTCCGACTCCTCAGCAGGAGGAAACACTGGAGGACCGGTTAGCCAAATTCATCTTTGGCAAAGTGCACTTGGTCCACGGCTATGGATGGGGTGCGGCGCGAACCGCTGCAACTCTCATGATCGCCGCGGGACTCGTCACAGAGGAAAGCTTTCAGGCAATCCTGGAAGCCATGCAAAATCCGCCACCGGCCAAGTCTTCCGAAGAAGAAGAGGAAACTCGCCCCTCTGCCTGGGCAAACCAGGGTCAGCGCACCGATTAGCGCGAAAAAATTTTAATTTAACCGGCGGATGGAATCGGACATCCGTCACAACTTCATTGAGTTTATCTCGAATTTCGAGAGACGAATTCATAAAGTTGCTCCTAAATTCTAGAAAAAGGTATTCATGCAACCTGCTTCGGTGCATGCATAGTGGCAAATTGCATGAATACCATTAAAAGCATTGAGATCGCCCTTGTGGCAATCGTAGTTCTCTTCACTTCGGGTTGCGGCGAGGACAAAAGTTGCTTCAACCAAACCAGATTCCCGAGCGTCCACTGGAGGGTGGTAGTACAGGGAACAAACGGGGAGGTTGTGGTGGAAACCACATCCACAAATCTTGTGGATTATCTCCGGGTCCATCGGGCAGTTACGGTTACGCTGCTCACCAACGGTCAGCCTGCAAGGGTTGAAATGGTAATTCGGTGGGACCCCTCCGTGGGGAAAGTGCGCCTCATCAGTTCCAAGGCGTACCCGAAAACTTCCCTCTGCAACCTGCACCTGACCCTCGCCGCAGGGGGATAATAAATCAACTCGGATGAGCTTATGCGGAGTCTCATCCAAAAAACAAAGCGCGTTCCAGTCGGAGCGCGCTTTTGAATTGGGAGATGGTATACTTTTCCTATGGCTACTACCGCGCGAAAACCGGTGATAAAAGCACCAGAAGCGCTCCTCAAAACGTTAAAATACAAAATTTGCATTTCGGGATCGGCAGAAACCGGAGTATGTGCGCCGGATGCGGTCGAGAAAGCCGAACTTTTGGGACGGCTTATCGCCGAGCAGGGGATGATTTTGGTCACAGGGGCGACAACAGGGACGCCGCTTTGGGCCGCGAAGGGAGCGAAGGAAGCGGGAGGCACGGTGATCGGGATTTCGCCGGCCTATTCCAAAATCCAGCACGTGAAAACGTATCGTCTTCCCACAGACTACCACGATCTTATCATCTACACCGGCTTTGGGTACTCCGGCCGCAACCTTCTTCTCACGCGCTCCGCGGATGCGGTGATCACGGTGTGCGGGCGGATCGGGACTATGAACGAATTTACGGATGCCTTCGAAGATGAGAAGCCACAAGGAGTACTCTCGGGAACCGGAGGAACGGTAGAGATGCTCCCGGAATTTCTCGACAAGGCGCATCGCGGGTATGGCAAAGTGGTATTTGAAAAAGATCCCGAAAAGTTATTAAAGAAAGTAGTCGCATTAATACAGGAAGAAGAAAAGGATTTGCCCTTGTAAATAAAACTCGGAGCGCGCTTTTGAATAAGGTCGAGTTTAAAAATTGAGATACCATGCCTAAAGCAACAACTCCAAAACCAATCGGCGCAGTAACTCATTTCTATGGAGATATTTCCGTGGCGATCGTGAAACTTAAAAAAGCGGTGAAAACCGGCATAAAAGTTCGGTTTGGGGGCGCCACCACGGATTTTGAAGAGACGATCAAATCGATGCAGTACGACCACAAGCCGATCACGAGTGCGAGGAAGGGCCAAGAGGTGGGGGTTAAAGTAAAAAAGCGGGTGCGGGAAGGAGACGAAGTGTTTGAGGTAAAGTGAGTTGCGCGTTCCCCGCGGGGAACGCGCATGCTCAATTTGTTGGTGGTTATAAGTTATTGGTATGAAAAAAGTTTTCTCCCAAGTTGCGGTAGTCGTGGCCACCACGATAGGCGCCGGCATGTTTGCGTTGCCCTCCATAGTGCACGACGCGGGGTGGGCATTGTTTATTTTTTACCTGGTCGCGCTGGGTATTCTCCTCGCATTCATCCACGGTGTGTATCTTTTAGTGCTTGAGAAAGTCCGCGAGCGGAAGAAACTTGTGGGATTAGTCCGGGACTCGGTGGGGAGAACTGCGGAAATCGGCGCATTTGTGGCGGTGGAGGGTGGGCAGCTCCTCACACTCCTTGCCTATATCATTCTGGGGCAGGCGTTCCTCTTATCGATTTTCCCAGGTCTTCCTCCAGAAGTGGCAGTGGTAGCGTTTTGGCTCGTCGCCTCCTGGCCGCTTCTTTTAAATATTAAGTGCTTTGCCCGATTTGAAGAATGGGGAACGGTGGGTATGGTGGTACTCATCGCGGTGCTTTTCCTGGGAAGTAATGTGGGAGAGGGAATTGCAAACGCGCCGGTGATGAACGCGGCGAATCCACTGCTGCCCTTTGGCGTGATTCTTTTTGCGCTTGCGGGCTGGACCGCGGTGGAGCCCGTCTATGAGCTTGATAAAGATAAAAAATCTTTGCAGAGAACGATGCGGGCGCTTTTTGCAGGCACCGGAATTTCGGCGTTGCTCTATGCGTTTTTCACACTCGCAATCTTGGGAATGCCTACTGCAATCACGTCGGATACGATTTCAGGCTTCACGGATCCGCTCTACAAAATGATTCTGGCGCTCATCGGCCTCTTTGCGATTTGGACCTCCTATATGCCCGTGGGGAGAGAAGCGGTGCATGCGCTCGAAGACGCGGGGATGAAAAAGACACCAGCACTTCTCGCAATACTCCTCCTCCCGCTCGCGCTCTTTGGCATGGGGCTGTCGGACTTCGTGCGCCTTATCGGATTCATCGGGGGAGTACTCCTCGCGCTCCAATACATTTTCATTCTGGTTGTGGGGAAGAAGCTCCTTCGTCCGCAAGGAACGGTGAAGATTGCATTCTGGATGCTCTACATCATCCTCGCCGCCGGCATCATTTACGAGCTGTACTATTTTGTATACACTGGGGCTTGAGTTGAGGCGCCCGTAGTTCAACGGATAGAATGCATCCCTCCGAAGGATGATATCGAGGTTCAATTCCTCGCGGGCGCACAACACAATAAGTGAAAAATTGAGAGCGGCATCCATTCGGATGCCGCTTTTAGTTGAGCAAAGCGCGATTAGAAATCGATATCATCGAGGTTCACGCATTCCATGAGTTTGTCCATAATCTGATCTTGGACCCAGTTCCATGCAAGTGAACCGCCGCATGCCGGGCATTTCGCCTTGTTATCAACAAGGTGGGCTTCTTTGATAGTTCCTGTCCAAGGGCACAAGTTCCGAATTTCTAGAAGCCAGGAAATTGTATTTCAGCCACCGCCTCCCTCAAGGATGCGGTGGTTTTTTTGATACAATATTTATATGGTCCTCGCGAATGCCGCCATTGGGCTTTCCATTCTCGCGATGCTTCTGTGGGGAGTGAGCGATTTTCTCGTGCAGAAATCCTCGAGGAAGCTTGGCGACTGGGAAACGCTTTTTGTCCTCACCTTATTTGGCGTAATAATCCTTATACCTTTTGTGCTCCGCACCCTTCCCGCCGTCCTGGCGGATAGGGAAGGCCTCTACATTCTCCTCGGCTCGGCGGTGTTCCTGACTGTCTCTGCGATTTTGGAAATTGAATCTTTCCGTCGAGGCAAAATGTCGGTGGTGGAACCTATGTTGCCGTTTGAAATCCCGGCAGCCTCGATTTTAGCGTTCACTCTCCTTGGAGATCGAATTTCTCCACTCCAAATCCTGTTCATCATTTTGCTTATTACAGGCCTTTTCCTGGTTTCCTTTCGCGGGAGGATTCTTTCGCTTAGGTATTTTGCGGAACGGGGAGTGTTTATGGGGCTTCTCGGTGCGGCGCTCATGGGTACCGCTGATTTTCTCCTCGGCTGGGGCTCGCGGGTAACGGATCCGCTTACTGCCAATTTTGTATTGAATGTAGTGATGGCGTTCGTTGCGGGTGTAGTGCTCCTCTCGACTGGACAACTCAAAAAGACGATAAGGGATGTGAAGGCGAACCGTGGCTTGATGCTCATAATGTCCTTGGGCGATAATATCGCCTAGATAGGATACGCCTTTGCGATGACGATGATCCCCATTGCAGTGGCCACTGGCTTCTCCGAAATCTCAGGCATCATTGCGGTACTTCTCGGCATTTTTGTGAATCACGAAAAGCTCCAGGAACACCAGAAAGCGGGACTCATAATCGCCTTGTTCTCTGCGATGATTTTGGCGTTTATTACGGCATAATTGAATTAAGCTCGCCGCGAGATTACAATAGCCGCATGAGAACCCATCTCAAAAGTATCTTCATGTCGCGATACTGGCCAATTACAGTAAGTCCGCGAAGCGAACACCGAGGTGTGCTTGATGCGCTCCGACGTGTGAGCGACAAAGGAATTGCTGTAATTGGACGTATCCGAAGGTTTCCACTCTTTTCCCGCTCCACTTCGTTATGCCTCGTCGGAGTAGGCACAGCTACACCTTCCTCGGCAAGCCTTGTGAGATCGAGAAAAGAGTCGGAAACGCGACGCGAAGCATACTTGTGAGATGGGTTCCAAACGCGAGGCCCTCGAGGCGCTCAAAGCCGAGATGGAGAAGGACACTTTGCTCCCACTCCACACCAATCTTGTCTTCGGTGAAGGCAATCCGGATTGCAAGGTGTTTTTCATCGGCGAAGCCCCGGGATTTAATGAAGACGTACAAAAGCGTCCGTTTGTGGGCAGGGGAGGGCAACTTCTTCGCGAGAATATCCGGGCAATAGGCTGGAAGGAAGAAGAAGTGTATATCACGAATATCGTAAAGCGCCGGCCGCCGGAGAATCGCGATCCGATGCCGGACGAAATTGCGGCATATGCGCCATATCTTACATGTCAAATTAAAATCATAGACCCGCCCTTCATTGTGTCCCTCGGGCGCTTTTCTATGAATTACTTTCTGCCCGCAGCAAAGATCACGCGGGATCAAGGGAAAGCGTTTCGCACTAGTGGAAGAGTTGTTGTGCCACAATTCCATCCTGCGGCTGCGTTGCGGGCACCAGAGGTGATGCGACAGTTTCGGGAAAGTTTTGCGCGTTTGCCGGAAATTATCGCAGGGAAAGTTGCCATCCAAGATATGGACCCAATCCAAGTCTCGTTTTTAGATAAGAAACATTCACAAGGGATCCTTTTTTGAAAGTGGATACTTGAAAATTGAAAATTAGAGTAGAATGATGCTATGTCTTTCGCGCTTGTGTATCTTATTCGCCGAGCGGTGCTGCGCATAGAGGGGTTTATGCGCCATTGGTATGGAGATGGCACGCGAGCGATGGTGCATGGGTTGGTTTCTACTCTTGAGAGTATGGATCGCACGGTTGCGTTTGGGGTTACCGTACGCCATTTTTTCGAACCTCTCTATCAAGATTGGAGCATCGTGGGAAGGATTATAGGAATTATATTCCGGAGCATTCGTGCAGTAATTGGGGTGGTGCTGTACATTATGTGGGGTGGTGTGTGGGCAGCCATGCTCGTGGTGTGGTGGGCTATCCCCTTCGTACTCCTTCTCTATGGAATCCGCGTTCTCTAAAATTCGAGAGAGGCAGTTTATCTTTGATGATCCACGCTTGCGGATGTCAGGAGTGGGTCGATTTACCGTCCGGGTTGTTGCCTATATTACATTACTCTTTCTCGTAGGACTTGCCATAACACTGATCCTTTCCGGGGGGTACTCGCTCCAGGCGCTAGGAGCACTACTGGTGTTGTTTCTTATTGATCGTAGTCGACATGCAAAAGGAGGTGATAAAAAAATTCGAGAGTGTCTCACCAAAAATCCCATACCTGTTCATTGGTGTGTTTCATCGGTCGCATTTGGGATCCTTGAGCGCGCCTTCGAGCGGAGTGCAGTCAAACGTACCGAGGTACTCCTCGAAATTTTTCAAGAAGTACTGAAGAACCCTGCCGTAGAAGAAGGGTTAGAGCGATTAGAAATTTCCCCAAAGGATGTAGGGAAGAGGATACAAGAAGCAGCGGGGGAAATAGGAATGTCATGGGAAGAACGTCGAAAGCAAGTGGAGGTGGTAGTAGTAGAAGCGTTAAAGGAAGCCGAAGAAGCCAGGCACGACTTCATAGAACCCACAGACATTCTAAGGGCGTTCACAGTCTTAAAAGATCCAAATATTGAGAGAATTTTAAATATATTTTCAATTGAGGCTGCAGATCTTGAAGGGGCGGTACTTGCGGGAGAACTCATGCAAAAGATGAGGAAGCTCACTTCCTTCTCCCCAGGAGGGGTTCGGATGCGGCGGGACCGCCGCCATCGGGTGATGAATCGGGCATGGACTGCGCGTCCCACGCCCACCCTTGATGCCTATAGTACGGACTTTACAGACCTTGCCCGACTTGGGTCGGTGGGATTTCTCGTGGGACACAATGCAGAAATGGAACGCATTATAGAAATATTGGCGCGGCCGTTAAATCCGAACGTACTTCTTGTAGGAGAAACGGGGGCGGGAAAGGAAACACTCGTGGGGCATCTTGCGCTGCGTCTCACTAAAGACGAAGTGCCAAAGTCTCTTTTTGATAAGCGCTTGGTGGGATTGAATGTGACAGAGCTTGTGGCTGGAGCTCCGCCGGAAGTACTCCACGCGCGCCTCCAAAGTGTGGTAACCGAAATTATCGATGCCGGAAACATTATCTTATATCTCCCCGACATCCACAATTTTTTAAAAACCTCCTCCTCTGCATACCTCTCGGTGGCGGATGCCCTAACCCCGATCCTTCGAGACAATGTTTTCCCTGTAATAGGGACCACATATCCTCGCGAATATGCCGCGGCGATTGAGATGCGAAGTGACGTCACTGCCCTATTCGAAACCATTCGAGTGGAAGAAATTTCTGAGAAAGAAGCCATAACAGTTCTTACATATGACGCGCTGCTTTTGGAGCAACAGTATGGGGTGAAAGTAACGTTCGGAGCGATTAAGAGTGCCGTGCGCCTTGCGAAACAGTATGTGCATGAGAAATTGTTACCCACGAGTGCCGAAGAGCTTCTAAAGAGTGCGGTAGCAGCAGCGCAGCAGAGAAAAGAAAAATTACTGCGGCATGAAGGAGTCATTCACGCGCTCGAAGCGCGGGTAAATGTCCCCATACACGAAGCGGAGGGGGAAGAGGTAGAGAAGTTACTCCATCTCGAGGAGATTATCCACGCGAGGATGATAGATCAAGAAGAAGCGGTCCATGCGGTAGCTGATGCTTTTCGAGAATACCGAAGCGGCTTGGCGCGGAGAGGCGGCCCCATTGCCACCTTCCTTTTCGTGGGCCCCACGGGAGTAGGGAAAACAGAACTGGCAAAGACGCTTGCAGAAGTGGAATTCGGTTCTGAAAAAGCAATGATACGCTTTGATATGACAGAATATCAAGAAATCATGAGTATCAGGCGATTTATTGGTACTTCGGATGGCACGGTGGATGGAGCGCTCACCCGTGCGGTCCGGGAGAAACCCTACTGTGTAGTACTCTTAGATGAATTTGAAAAAGCTCACGCGAACATATTGGATCTATTCCTCCAAGTGTTTGATGATGGTCGGCTCACGGATGCGTTGGGGAGAACGGTGAGTTTTGAAAATACTGTTCTTATTGCTACTTCGAATGCACATTCGGATCTTATAAACGAAGCGCTTCGGAAGGGCCAGTCAATGGGGGAAATTGCAGAATATTTGAAAAGCCGACTTACGGATGTGTTCCGCCCAGAGTTAATAAATCGTTTCTCTAAGATTGTTATATTCAAAGATCTAGGACCTAAAGAACTGCAACAGATTGCCATGTTGCAAGTGAAAGAGTTGGAGAAAATTCTCGAGACTCAAGGTATTATGCTGCGCGTAGAAGATTCCGCCATAGAACTCCTCGCGAAGATAGGATATGAACCTCAATTTGGCGCAAGGCCTTTGCGGCGAGTGCTGGAGGAAAAAATTCGCGCGCCACTTTCTAAGGAAATTTTAGAAAAAAAGATGGCGAGAGGCAACACGGTTACTCTGCGTGCAGAAGGGAACATTTTTCAATTTATATCGGATGGGAAGATATAATGGGAGTATGAGAGCAAGTCGAGCGCACATTCTAATTTGCCCCGATCTTGTCATCGCGGCCCCCGTTCCAAAGGAGGAGCTATGGAAACTCGTCGAGTATGGATGAACGTATTTTTTAGTCATGATATCCGAAGTACAAAATACAGATGTGGCGCGAGTGTTACGAGAAATCGCGCTTTTCCTTGAAATGCAAGAGGTGCCGTTTAAACCGCGAGCATATGAGAAAGCCGCAGTTTCTGTTGAATCTATGACGAAACCCCTCGTAGAACTCTATAGAGAAGGAGGTGTGAGAGCGGTTGAAGAAATCCCAGGAGTGGGAATTTCCATCGCTGGGAAGATTGAGGAATTATTAAGAACGGGGAAAGTTGCCTATCACGAAGAATTGAAGAAGAAAGTGCCCGTAGACATCAAATCTTTCGCGGAAATAGAAGGAATGGGGCCGAAGACTATCCTGAAGTTGTACAAGGAACTAACAATACGAAATCGCGATGAACTAGAGGTTGCAGTGCGCCAAGGGAAGCTTCGTGAGGTACGGGGATTTGGCAGAAGAATAGAAGAGAATATTTTGAAAGGTATTGAGTTTCAAAAAACTTCCATAGGGCGTTTTTCTCTTGGCATGGTAATGCCCCTCGCTCGCGAGCTGGAAATGCGATTGCGGGATTGCAAGGAGGTAGAGCGGTGTGTGGTAGCGGGTTCGGTGCGGCGGCGCAAGGAAACGGTGGGAGATATTGATATTTTGGCGACAGCCGAAAAACCGAAGGAAGTTATGGATTTTTTTGTCTCAATGCCGAGCGTGGCTCAAGTGCATGCCCATGGTGCAACAAAGTCTTCCGTGCGGCTTGCGTGGGGGCTTGATGCGGATTTGCGGGTTGTGCCCGCAGAGTCCTACGGCGCGGCGCTGAATTACTTCACCGGCTCGAAGGATCATAATGTAGCGCTCCGCCAGTTGGCGTTGAAGAAGAAATGGAAGCTTAATGAGTACGGATTGTGGCGCATGGTGCGTGGCAAGGAGCAAATGGTTGCAGGGAAGTCAGAGGAAGAACTCTACGCTGCCTTCGGAATGGACTATATTGAACCCGAGTTGCGCGAAAATACCGGCGAGGTAGAAGCTGCGGCGGCGCATACGCTTCCCAAACTTATAGAATATGGGGCGCTCCAAGGAGATTTGCAGATGCATAGCACCTGGACCGATGGCCGAAATTCCATAGAAGAAATGGCGCGGGGAGCAGCAGCACGGGGGCTGAAGTATATTGCGATCACGGATCACACGAAGCGCCTCGCAATGATGCACGGGTTGGATGAGAAACGGATCAAAGCGCAGTGGAAAGAAATTGACGCAGTGAATAAAAAACTCGGCGACGTAATCCGTGTACTCAAAGGCACGGAGTGCGACATTTTAAAAGATGGGTCGTTGGATTTGCCGGATTCGATTCTGAAACAATTAGACGTGGTGGGAGTATCGGTACATTCGTATTTCAACCTCCCTGAGGAAGAGCAAACCGCGCGTATTATTCGGGCAATCCGCAATCCTCACGTGGATATCTTATTCCACCCCACCGGCAGGATCGTGGGCCGGCGCGCGCCGTACGCAGTGGATATGGCAAAAGTAATCAGGACTGCGAAAGATGCCGGCACGGTGCTTGAAGTTGATTCCTTTGAGCGGCTGGATTTGAGCGCCGACCACGTACGCCAATGTGTAGACGCGGGAGTAAAGCTCTCGATTGATTCCGACGCGCACGCTCCTTCCCATTTTGCATTCTTAGAAGATGGCATTGCGCAGGCGAGAAGGGGATGGGCAGAAAAAGGAGATATTATAAATGCTTGGCCACTGGAGAAAATGCTGAAGTTGCTAAAGTCTTAGTGAAAGGATAAAGGTTTAAACTTCAAAAATCTTGTACGTATCACCTACAACCATTAAATATTGTTTGTCTGTAAGCAAAATAATTTTATTTTTCAAGTTGAAAGCGTGTTCTAGTCTCTGATGTAAGTAGCGCGCCTTGAAATGAGCACTTCCCCAGTGCGGAAATATCACGACGTCAATTAAACCCAAACCTTTGTATCCCTTGAGCTTGGGAGCTTGTTTAGCATTGTCCAAGCGGTATACCGGATAAGTATCTGGACCAGCGACAATGGATCCTGCACTCGTGCCAATATAAATTTTTCCCCTCTCTACAAAATCGCATATCAGATCTGCACATTTCGTTTGCTGAATCTGCTGAAGCAAATAAAAAACATTACCGCCAGACATATACAAAACATCAACATCGGTAAGTTTTTCTCGTATCTCTTCACGGGTTTTCCCTGTAAAGGTATACTCTTCAACCTTAAACCCTCCTTTTTTTAAAGCTTTCTTGTCCCTCTCGAGCCATTTCAAGTTTCCCTCCTTTATTTCAGAAGCAGTGATAACGCATAGAAGTCTCAGGCCCCTCTTACCAATCTTTTTAGCAATATCCGAAGCGACCGTACCTACGCTCGAAGTTAAGAATAATTTCTTCATCTTCTCCTAGTAAACTTATATTAATACAAGTTCGATTTAAAGAGAATTCTCTCGCTGCCGGTGGTTCACGCACCATTCAGAGAAACGTGATATAGTAGAGGAAAGAAATCTCCCAGAGGAGATGTATTACAAGTTAAAGAGGGTGCCCCGAGGAAATCGGATCGAGACGATAATTAATGCCGTAGTCTCGGGGGAAAAATGATGAAAAGAGAAATTTCCGCGGGAATTATTATATATCGCAAAACCAAAGAAGGTCCGAAATTTTTAATCCTCTATCACGGGCATGATTATTGGAACTTCGCGAAAGGGAAGATTGAGTCCGAAGAGCGTAGCTTAGCCGCCGCCTTCCGAGAAACGCGCGAGGAAACAGGCTTGGGTACCAAAGATCTCCGGCTGATGGAGAATTTTAAGGTATATGAGCGGTTTACCTTCCGGAGAAGCGGGCAGCCGGTTTTTAAAATTGTGATTTTTTACCTTGCGGAAACAGATGAGGAGAAGATAGATATTTCTTCGGAGCACCAGGGATACGGATGGTTTTTGTATCGGGAAGCCAAAAAGATTTTGGGGAGATACCGCGATAGTCAGCGGGTTCTGCGGCAGGCATACGAATTTCTCCGGCATAAGCGTGAAGAGTCGAGAGTGCACGCCACAAAACTTCACCTTTCACCAGGGAGGCAAGAAATAAACAACGGTGAAAATTAAACTCCCCTGAGGAGTAAGGGGAGAAGGAGGAAAATGAGGACAAAACCTTTGTTGTATTGAGATGGTTCGAATTCCGTCCGAACCAAGGGGTTAAACTAGATACCCCTCATTTTTAGTGCAGAGTAGCTTATTTTTATTTTGCAAGTGCCGCTATTTTTTGGAACACTGCGGATTCATATTGTGCAAGTTCGGAAAGAATCTTACGGTTAAGTTTCACATTCTTTATGCGAAGTCCGGAAAGAACGCGGCTGTAGGAGATTCCTTGGGTTCGTGCGGCAGCATTGATGCGAACATTCCAAAGTGCCCGAAAATCGCGCTTTTTCTCCTTCCTTCCGCGGAAGGCGTGTGTCCAAGCATGAAGAAGCGCCTCCTTTGCCGCGCGCTCCTTAGACTTACGCCCCCAACGAAAACCTTTGGTATATTTAAGGGTTCTCTCCCGTCTTTTATGAGCATGTACCCCCCTCTTAACTCTAGGCATAATATAAATAATTCAAATACTTAGTTTGCTTGCCCCGTGGCGGAAAACGTGAATTCTACGGAGACTCGTAGTATGAAAATAGATAACCAATGATTAGTAATGATTAGTAATTAATAATCACTTTGCGGGGATAGTCAAGTGACCTCGCTTTCCGCTTGCCTCGGATATTTTTCGTGGTCTGGCGGGTGCGAAAATGGTCTACTGACATCGGCCGTCGCATAAGTTTCCCGCGGCGCGTGATAGTGATGCGTTTCGAGAGACTTTTATTTGTTTTTGCAGTGTTCATGAATGTCATGAATACATGTCTGCCACTATGATTAAATTACTTTTTGATGATATGGAGACCCATGCCTCTCCCTCCAAACCGCGGCTCATCAATCTTTTTATACTCCATCGTGATAAGAGAAAGAAATTCGTTAAGTTTCTCGAACGCCCAATCTTTATTGTTTTTCTCCCGTCCCCGGAGCCGCATTTGCACTTCTACCTGATGTCCTTCTCCGAGAAATTTATCTGCCTGCCGCGCTTTGATAAGGAGATCATTATGCGCCGCGCGTGCGCTGATCTGTACCTGCTTAAGAGCAGTCTTCGTACGTGTCTGGCGCTCTTTCTTCTCCCGTTTCTCGGCTTCGTAGCGGTATTTATCAAAACTCATGAGTCGTGCTACGGGAGGCTGTGCAGTCGGCGCGATCTCGATGAGATCAATCCCTTCCGCGGGTCGTATGAGCTTCAAGGCCTCATCTCGCGTAAGAATGCCGAGATTCGCACCGTCAGGGCCTATTACTAGGAGCTGGGGCGCAATGATTTTACTGTTGATGCGAGGAATAGTGATGGCCGCTCCATCATACATTTAGAGGTAGGGAGAGTCAATGTAGCTCTCGCGAGCCACTCTCTATTCCAATGTTCTCAAGAACTTAAGTAAGAATAGCAACATCTTGCGAAGAAAGCGCATATCGCGGGAGCTCCTTCGGAACGCTTTAACGCCAATCCCGCATAAGAGAGCCTCCGGACATATTCGGACACAGTTTTGAAATTAACGCTTAGTTGGTTCTTTAAATCGCCCCGGCATAAAGACGATCCGAGAATTGGTGGGAAGAAAAGAAATCGGAGTAATCTTCATGGTACACGCTGGCCGCCTTGCGAGAAACACGATTGACCATATCTCGGGATGATGTTTTTTCGAAGAGAACGGTGTAACAGTTCGTTTTGTATACCAACAAGGGGTAGACAGAAAAACTGCAGGAGGATACGTATAAGATGCTATGTTTACGGTTTTCAACGAGCATTTCCGGCGAGTTATATCCGAAAA
>CAZKRG010000002.1:0-6765 GCA_964555255.1 uncultured Candidatus Saccharibacteria bacterium | reverse complement strand
AAGATGCTATGTTTACGGTTTTCAACGAGCATTTCCGGCGAGTTATATCCGAAAACTCTTTCAGCGCTCGGAGCAAAAGTGAATGAAGGCTGGTTCCGGGAAGGCCTCCTATCGGCTATACAAACGTAGATAACCCCGAATTTCGAAACGGAGAAATCAGTAAAAGGATCATTGCTCCCGACGAAATGGCTCCGTTAGTAACGAGGGCATTCCAACTCTACTCGACTGGCGTATATAATCTCCTCTTAAACGAGCAGCTCTACGCGGAGGGACTTCGCACCAAAAGAGGAAACAAGCTCCACCTGAGTATATTGGGAGACATGCTCGGCAACCGTCTTTATATTGGAGAACTACATTGGCGGGATCTCCACGTAATCAATGCCAAGCACCGACCCCTTACCGACAAAACGACGTTCAACCTCGTAGAAGTAGAAAAAGTGCGGGCTGCATACATCGAGGATTTTACGAGGATCCGAAAGGAGATTGTGAACGAATTGGGAGTTATCAACAGGCAGACCGTGAACCTTGAAGAACAAAGAGGGAATGACATAGACATAGCCCAAGAAGTTCTGCGATTTATGAGAAACCCCTACATTGCCTACAGGATAGCGCTTCCCGAAATCAAACGCCTCTACCACGCTCTATTCTTTAAAAAAATTTATGCCTATGGATGAGAAATTAAAGAAGTTTCCTGCTCCGACCTCGTAAACGAGCTCCTAGAACTTAAGCAGATCACAAACCAACCCTTGGAAACCAAGGATCGAATTATAATAAAAGGTCTAAGGGGTGCCCGATGGGAATCGAACCCACGTCATCCCGGCCACAGCGGGAAGCTTTACCATTAAGCTACGGGCACCATACTGTGATAAGCAGTGTAGCGGGTTTCGCTTCTTAATACAATAAACATCTCTCGCAGCTCAAAATAAGGGACATTGGAAGATTCTCTCAAATTTTGCAAATTTTGACTTCAATTTCATTTTTCTCTATGCTGAATGAACCATCTATGTCTAATATTTTCAAAAACATTTCCTGGGCCGTGGTAACCCTTATTGTGGTGTCCGTCATCTTTTCTCTCTTTTCGGGAGGTATTCCATCCACCTCCGAAAAATTAAGTTTAAGCCAAGTCGCCCAAAAAATATCTTCGGGAGAGGTAAAGGATATTACCGTGAACAACGACGATCTCGTCGTGAAACTCAAAAATAACCAAACCGCGTATTCTAAAAAAGAATCCGAGACGGGAGTTACGGAAACCTTCAAAAATTTAGGGGTTGCCCCGGAAGCGCTCCAATCAGTGAATATAATCTTACAAAGCCAGACGGGATGGCAATTTTGGGCAGGTGTTCTCATTCCCACTCTCCTTCCCATTATTGCGATAGGCTTTTTCTTCTGGCTTATGTTCCGACAAGCACGAACCGGTGCGAACCAAGCGTTTAGTTTCGGTCGCTCTAATGTACGTCTCACCACGTTCGAAAAGGATAAAATAGAGTTCAAAGATGTAGCAGGTCTCAAAGAAGCCAAAGAGGAGCTCGTGGAAATTGTGGATTTTCTCAAAAACCCTAAAAAATTTCTCGATCTCGGTGCCCGTATTCCGCGCGGAGTACTTCTTATGGGCCCCCCCGGCACAGGAAAGACCCTCATCGCGCGCGCGATTGCAGGAGAATCGAATGTCCCTTTCTTCTATATTTCCGCCTCAGAATTTGTGGAGCTCTTTGTAGGAGTAGGAGCTTCTCGTACTCGGGATGCATTTGCAGTCGCAAAAAAAGCAGCCCCTGCAATTCTCTTCATCGACGAAATTGACGCAGTGGGTCGCCAGCGTGGCGCGGGTTTGGGAGGAGGAAACGATGAACGTGAACAAACGTTGAATCAAATTCTCGTGGAATTAGACGGGTTCGACCGGGATACGAGGGTAATTGTGCTCGCTGCGACCAATCGCCCCGACATCCTTGATCCTGCGCTCCTCCGGCCAGGTCGTTTTGACCGCCGAGTGATCTTGGATCTTCCGGACTTAAACGACCGGGAAGAGATTCTGAAAATTCATGCAAGAGGTAAAACGTTGATGCCAGAAGTAAACCTCCGTAAAGTAGCGGTGCGAACTCCGGGATTCTCCGGCGCTGATCTTGCGAATCTCATGAATGAAGGCGCAATTCTCGCTGCTCGCCAGAATAAGAAGGAAATCTCCCAAGAAAATTTGTTTAGCGCTGTAGAAAAGGTGCTCCTTGGTCCCGAACGCAGGAGCAGGGCTATTTCGCCGCGGGAAAAGGAAATCACTGCCTATCATGAAGCGGGGCACGCCTTGACCGCAGCTTCGCTCAAGGATGCAGACCCAGTACACAAAGTCTCGATTATTAGTCGAGGCTCGGCAGGTGGATTTACCATGAAACTGCCGATTGAAGAACAACACCTCCGTACCCGCCAGCAGTTTCTTACCGATCTCGCAATGATGCTCGGTGGCTATGTTTCAGAGAAACTCACCTTTGGTGATGTTTCTACAGGTGCTTCGAATGATTTACGACAAGCAACCGAACTTGCCCGGAAACTCGTTACCAAATATGGTATGAGTGAAAAACTTGGCCCCCAAACATTTGGAAAAACCGAGGAACTAATATTTCTCGGTCGAGAAATAGCTACCGAAAAAGATTATTCAGAGAAAGTAGCCGCGGAGATAGACGAAGAAGTTAAGTCATTCATCGCGAGGGGCTACGCCACCGCCGAGAAGCTTATTAAAACGCACAAGGCGGCCCTTAAAGCTATTGCCGCTGCCCTAATCGAAAAGGAAACGCTCGAACAAGAAGAGTTCTCCTCACTCCTCAAGCCATTCCACATCAAACCAGTGGGAGCGTAGAAAATGCATCAAATCTCAAGTTTTCCAGGTATTGGTGTGGGCCAGGATGGATTCGAACCATCGGTCGCCAAGGTATAAGCTTGGTGCTTTAAACCGCTAAGCTACTGGCCCTTATTGCTTCACGATAGCATCGAACCGATCCATCGCCTGTCCTGCCTGCCCATTAAAAGTGTTGATCGCTTGTACTTCCGCATTAATCTGATTTACAAGCACCATCACCTGTTTCTCTGACCCCGGTATTCCTCTAAAGCGATCCTCAAGCGCTTGGGTAAGTTCACTCAGATAGTTGCTGTAATTGATGAGTCTGTTCAGAAGTGCAAGGCGACTTGCAATGGATTCGAGTGCGGCCTGCCGGGCTTCGAAGGATTGGATACCAGAAAGCGCCTTTGTCATATTACCAATCTCATCGGCGAGCGCCACAGCCTTGGTGCGAATTTCTTTACTCTGTTTTGCAGCGTCCGCAGTGATTGCGAGTGCTTCCTTAAAATTTCCCTTACTGTCCAATTCGCTTATTTTTTGAAGGTTGCGCCCGGATTCATTGGAGAGATTCACAATATTTTGAGCAATCAGTGCTCCCCGTAAACGCGCATCTTGAAAGTCCGAAGGTATTCCTCCCGAAGAAAAAAGCCGGCTTACCCCGTATCCTCCAAGTACAACGAGAATGAAAAGTGAAAATAATATAGTGCGTCGAGACATGAATAAACAAATGAAAACCTGCACTCTTTGTACCGTATCTCTAAAAAATAATCAACCGTCGGCCTTGAGAAAGCGAAAAGGAGAGTATAAAATAGGGGAGCTTATGAAAACTGCAATCCTCCCCACCGCAGTTTCATCGGAGGCGGGTATCGTATATCGGTATTACCTCAGCTTTCCAAGCTGATGAGAGGGGTTCGACTCCCCTTACCCGCTCATAACAGGAAATTGTTTTTGTTTGTGTACCATTTAGGTTTATCTTCCGTTCGATTCTACTCATCTCATCGATATGTGTTTTCGAAGTTTGCGCGGTATTGGCGCTTTAGGGTAATCAATAGGGGAATCGACACGAGAACTCTTAGATTGTGCGAATGTCACTGCCACGCAAATCTTCACTTATCTCACGAACCGCGAACTCCGCGACGCCCATAAGGTATTCCACGGTCGCCGCCGGAAATAGAAAAAATCAAAATGAGTGCAAAAATAAAGCTTAAATATCCCCAAATTTTACACTATCTCACGATCGTGAGATAGTGTAAAATAAAAATATGGAGAAACAAGAAAAGGCGAAGGGTATGAAAAGGAGGGGAGAACTTACGCTAAAAATTCTAGAGAAAATCGGCGAAGCTACTATAGAAATGGCAGAACTATGGGAAGCGATATGCGTAGCAGGATACGGAGCCTCACAAGGAGAGATACTGCGGATCAAAGAGAAAAAACACAGCGAGCGCGCACAAAGCAGAAAAGAACGAGAAAAGGAAATGCGGCTGCTCTATAAATACTCGAATTTACTTTCTAAATTAAAACGCGAAAACTGTATCGTCGAAAACAAAAAAGATGGAAGGCGATTTTTCACTCTCACTTTTCTAGGACATCGGAAACGAAAAAAACTCCACGAACAACTTAGCGACTCCCCTCCGCCTCCCTACTACCCACACGAGAAAGGAACGAAAATTTTAATTGTGACATTCGATATTCCCGAATCCATGCGAAGAAAGCGCGACTGGCTCCGTGCAGTACTCAAAAATATGGAACTTCAAATGGTACAAAAAAGCGTGTGGATAGGAAAAACAAAAATCCCGGAGGATTTTCTTGAAGATCTGCGGGAATTAAAACTCCTGGAATTTGTAGAAATTTTCGAGATAAGTAACACCGGCAGCTTGCATCACATCGCTTAACCCCACACCCGAAAATAGTTCCGACTCCAAAATTTACACTATCTTCCGATCGTGAGATAGTGTAATTTTTTTCCTTTCTCTTTCTTAACTGTGGGCGAGGTGGGAGTCGAACCCACACCTCTTTCGAGATACGGTTCTAAGCCGTACGCCTATACCAGTTTGGCTACTCGCCCAAAGAACTCCTGCAATTTTTGCCGTTTTCTCAAAAGAAAACGATTCACTCCATCATAGTATATGAAACGAAACAAAGTTAAAGAATCGGCAGTTGCGTACACCAGAACTTCCACACATTCCTTCTTTTCTATCCATCCATGCTCAATGCCAGTCAATGCTCGAATGCGATCCTGAATCCACCGCATAAAAATAGGACTTGCAGAAAACAAACGAATACGCAGCTGTGGATATCTACTTTCAGGATGACTATGTAAGCTAATAGAACCATCCCCATCAATGCATCCACGTAAAAAGTCGGCGAAAAAAGGATCTGGGATCTTAAGTGCGGGCAATTTTTTCGATTTTGCGGGACATAGACCAAGGCTTAAAAGGAATTCGTAAAAAGACTTGTCTCCAAACTGGATAACGAAATACCTTTTATCCTGACTTCCCCCTCGCGCCTTCTTGCCGATTTTATTACTAAGGTTAAGACAACGCTGAAAATTCAAAACAATTTCCTCATCTTTCGAAGTGAGGTGAATATGCCTTCCATCTGGAGATAAATTTCCATCAGTAGTAATAAGACCTATGGCGTAAGCAAGTTCTGGAGACCATTCCGTCTTTACCTTTTCAAGCCTGTACCTTCCCATAGGAAAATTATACTAAACCTCATAGCGCCTGCCAATCAAAATTGACTTTGGCAAAGTAATATGTAAAATATTGCCAGCGTCAAACCGAGTAGCAAACGCTACTCCAAACGAAAGGCTTAGCAAGTGAACAAGATAGAAAAGATTGTAGTGATTTTAGTAAGTTTCATGGTAGCTGTAGGTTGCTCCTCGACTCCCCGGATTAGAAGTGTGAGAAGTGTAACCGAGCTGGGGACGTACGGCTATGGACAGAACCCCGAACAACGGCAATTGGAATACCGGGGTCCGGAGTACAAGCATCATTTGCGCGTACTCGCCCGCATGGGCTATCAGCATGAGGAAGCGTTGGCTGCCGATGAATACCAGGTTAAAGAGGCCATCGCCCAGGCCGAGCTGCGTCGGCAAGCGGAAGCAAAGGGAATCAAGTTCCCCGACCGCCTCCCGCCCACGACGACGTACTACTACGCTCCCCAGCGGCAATGGGGGCAACCCTCACGCCCGGATTGGAACCAATACCAATCTCCAACCTGGTATGGCTCCGGCTACGGAGGTTCCTATGGAACTTATTCGAATGCTGGTGCTGGCTATGGAGGAGGATCCGTAGGAGCCACGCCAAACGTTCCTCTTGGTCCTGTAGGAGCTACGCCCAACGTTCCATTAGGACCAGTGGGAGCGACACCGAATGTTCCACTAGGCCCGATAGGAGCTACGCCGAATGCTCCCATGTGGCCCTAGGAGTGGCACTAAAAAAGAAGAAAACCCTAAAGAAAAACCCCGCACAGTCGAAAACTGCACGGGGTTTTTTCACTCCCAAAAACCTTAACAAGAGTTGATGGTTGCTCCGAAAATACTGCCAATAATGAACGGGAATCCGCGGGCAATAAGCGCTACTACGATCGCCACCACCGCGTAAACAATCATGTGGTTTGCGCTGGACACTTTCTCCGGATCTCCACCAGAGGTGAGGTACTTGAATGCTGCGACGATAACAAAAATTACCGTGAGCACAATGAGCGCATAGAACACCCACGTCAATATTACACACAGTATTCCCAACACTCCCGTCGCTGTCGTAGCAATCGTGGGAACATCGGTAGCACCAGAAATGATGCCTGGACCAGTAGGAGTAATTGGTGCTGGTGCAGGCGCCGCGATTGCCATGAGAGGCCCAATTAAGCTCGCAAGCGGAACCATCACATGTCCTCCGATCTTTTTTAATGTTTGCATAATTTTATTTTACTTTTCTCATATC
>CAZKRG010000001.1:51326-67991 GCA_964555255.1 uncultured Candidatus Saccharibacteria bacterium | reverse complement strand
ACGGAATTTCCGGAAGCCGTCATGGTTATCGTGGATGGGAAGGAACAACTCCTTAAACTCCACGACCCCGGCAAGCAGTTTTTCGTGGTGGGGGCAAGGGAACCCAAAAATCTTCCCTCAAACGCTACGTGGGCTCCTGTGCAAAATTTGGTCGCGCAGCTCTTCGCGTACATTGGAGAAGCAGACCAGCACCATTCAGAGGCGTCCGCGATAATCTCCTCCGGGGCTGCAGGCGAAATTGCCCGACTTATGGGCAACGGCACACATCGCATTTTGGTTGTGGACGACACCGCCGAGCATCGGGCAGGCGCAGAGAAACTGCGCCCAGTCTGCGAAACTATCGTGATCGCCTCCACCTACGACCAAGCCATGACTCTGCTCAAAATGGAGAGATTCTACCAGGTGCTCACAGACCTGTACCTGCCTATCAGCAAGTATCACCAGGCACTCTCCGTGGACGCGATTCGGATCGGGGAAACGGTGCCGTACGGAATCCTGATTGCACTTGAAGCGGCAAAGCGAGGCGCAATGGCGGCAATTGTAACCGATGCCAATCACCACCAGGATTGCTTCTCGGCGGCCTTCGACGAACTGCGCGAGTACTCCGTAAATGGCCAACGCGTCAAGTTCTTCAACAACATCGGCAAGGACTGGATGAGGGCATTCACCGAGTTGACGAGGTAACGAGACTCGCATCAAAACCAAGGCCCCATGCTGCCGCGAAGGTGGCGTGGGGTTTTAGTTTACTGTATATCCAAACATTGCGCTTTGTAATTGATCTCAAACGATTTTTCTTGTATTGTATTTTTATTCACTCACCATGAAAAAATACATTGATTCTTACTTAACCGAGGCGAAGCAAATCATAGATCAACTGGATCGAAACGCGATTGAAAAGTTGATCGCCACGCTTCAGAAAATCCGTGCCGACAAGGGCCGGCTTTTTATCCTTGGTGTGGGCGGGGGAGCGGGGCATGCGAGCCATGCGGTGAATGATTTTCGTAAAATCGCGGGCATTGAGGCATACACGCCCGTGGACAACGTCTCCGAATTTTCCGCGCGCGTGAACGACGATGGCTGGGAATCGGTGTTTGCAAAGTGGCTCGAAGGAAGTCACCTCTCTTCGAAAGATGGAATATTGGTATTTTCCGTGGGTGGTGGCAACGCAGAGAAAAAAGTTAGCGTGAATATTGTGGAGGCCTTGAAGTACGCAAAATCAGTGGGAGCAAAGGTGATGGGAGTAGTGGGGCGCGATGGCGGCTACACCAAAACCGTATCCGATGCCTGCGTGGTAGTGCCGGTCGTGAATCCCGAAACAGTGACGCCGCACACGGAGAGCTTTCAGGCAGTGGTCTGGCACCTTCTCGTGAGTCATCCGGGCTTTAGAAAAAACGAAGGAAAGTGGGAAACGGTGCAGAAGACATAGGTTTTGGTGTAATTGTGGCCGCCCGTATGGTGTACACGGCGTGGTAGCGGATTAAACTTATAACTATGGACCAATATGATACGGGGCAACTACGCCTACAACTATCTCTATGAACAAAGCAGTTTTTTTAGACAGAGACGGGACATTGATTGAGTATGTCCCAGAACTTACGCGTCCCGAGCAGCTCAAAATTCTCCCTGGTGCAGTAGAGAGTGCGCGGATATTACACAAGGCAGGTTTTGTATGCCTGATACTTACTAACCAGCCGATTGTGGAGAAGGGAATTATCTCTCGCGAGCACGCAGACGAAATCAATCGCGTACTCGTGAAAAAGTTTGCGGATGAAGGCGCGCGCATCGATGACGTATTCATGTGCCCGCACAAGTTTAATGAATCAAAACCTTGTGCGTGTCGTAAACCGGGTCAGGCGCTTATTCTCGAAGCAAAAGAAAAATTCGATCTTGATCTCGCGCGAAGTTTTATAGTGGGAGATTCCTTGCGCGATGTAGAAACCGGAAAAAGAGGAGGAATGAAAACGATCCTTATTAAAACTGAAAATGAAAATAGTAAAGAGGACGCAAAATATTTTCATGGCACGCCGGATAACGTGGTGTCTGACGTAAAAGCGGCGGCAGAGTATATTATTGCTCTTAGATAACACATGCAGACTCGAATCACGCAAGCAGTGATCGCTGCCGGAGGGAAGGGTACGCGTCTTTGTCCCACGACGAACACGATTCCCAAAGTCATGATTCCAATTTTAGGGAAGCCCTTGTTAGAGTGGCATATTGATCAGTTTAAAAAGCACGGCGTGCAGGAATTTTTCTTGACGCTCCAATATTTTCCCGAGGTGATCAGAAATTATTTTAGTAACGGTTCCAAATGGGGAGTAACAATTAACTACTTTGTGGAGAAAAACCCGCTGGGTTCTGCTGGGGGAATCAAAGCATTTTCCGCCGAAGGCGGATCCGCCTCTGGCGGAGAAGAATACCGCCTTAACGACAAATTTTTCTTTATCTACGGAGACACATTTTCACTTGTAGATTATTCCAAAATGGTAAAGGTATGGGAACAAAAACCGGAAGATGCTTTAGGAATGCAAAGAACACAAAAAACTGAAGAGTATGCCGATGCTGATATGGCAGAGCTCGACGGAGAAAAAAAGATGCTTGCAATCCACCCGAAGCCGCATCAAAAATTCTATCCAAACGCACACCGGCTCCGAGGCATATTTATTCTCCGGAAATCAATCTTGAATTATATTCCAAAAAACACTCCATATGATCTTGGTAAACAGCTACTCCCCGACGTCATTGCTCGCGGATTGAAATTCTATGGTTATGAATGCGAAGAATATTCGAAAGGAATCGACACGGTAGAAAAATGGCGGGAAGTAGAGTCGTATCTTAAACTTCATGCCTAAAGTAAGCGTGCTTCTCGTGACTGTGAATCGCGGGAATATTCTCCTTAAGGCGATAGAGAGTCTTTACACCCAGACGTTCCAAGAGTGGGAGCTTATTGTGGTAGATGACAGTCAGGATAAAAAAACGGAAGAAGCAATAAAGAAGTTCGCAAATGACCCGCGCATACGATATTTTCACCGACTCCAAAAAGGTTCAATTGCAAATGCTTCAAATTTCGGTATAGCGCATGCGCAAGGAGAATACATTGCGATTCTTGATGATGACGATTGGTGGCTCGATGTTCAGAAGTTAGAGAAGCAACTCTCATTTCTTTCTAAAAATCAAGAGTATGTCGGTTGCGGAGGTGGAATTGTAGTGGTAGATGCAAAAGATGAGGAATTATTCCGCGCGGTAAAACCCGAGAAGGACGAAGCTATTCGAAGGCGCGCGCTCTACGCAAATCCGATGGCGAATTCCACAACACTCTTCCGTCGGGCAACTGGAGAGAAAATAGGAAACTACGATGAAACTCTGTCTCAATTCGCGGACTGGGACTTTTGGTTGAAAATAGGTCTACGAGGGAAACTCTATAACTTTCCGGAATATTTTACTGCATATGCAATGTGGGAACAGGGTTCTTCTTTCTCAAAACAGCGAGAGGCAAGCAAAAACACTTGGCGAATCATTGCGCGTTATCGGGAGTATTACCCGGGATATACTCGCGCAATCCTCTTTGCCATTAGTTATGGGATGTATGCGTGTTTTCCAAAATCAGTAAAACAGTTTCTGAATACTCCACTTTCCCGATTCAAAAAATTCCTTTTTAGGAGGTAAGACAAACTATTAGCTCGCCGTTTCTATGGTTTTATGGTTGTTCGAAACGAGTGGAGAGCTTCTTGGAGTGCAGGTTCTCTGCATATGAGGAGTAGTGCGCCGTATACAAGTCCTCCGAGGGTGATTGTGAGGATGACAGGTAATCCAAAACTATTCAAAAGCAATACTACCCCCGCCATTGCAAGAGTAGCAAGGCATGCAGTCGAGAGATGGGGAAATATGCGGAAGTGGGTTTCTCGCCGCAACTCTCTTCGGAGATAGAAATTGGAAAAAATTTGGGCGAGGAAAGTGGCCCATGCAGATCCGATGATACCAAAGGGAGGAATGAGGAGAAAATCCAAAATCACGTTGGAAATTCCTCCAATAGCAGCATATACCGTGAGAACTTTTGGTCGGTGGTATGCAAAAGCCGCATTAGAGAAAATAACAACAGGAAAATCAATAAGGAGCGTTAGCATAAGGATGCGAAATGAAGGAACTCCTGGGAGATATTCGCTGCCGAAAAGAAATTGAATAATTTGGGGTGCAAGAAGAATTCCCCCTGCAGTTAGAGGGAGAGCGAGGATAAATACGACGGTAAGAGTACGTTCCAGCGCAGAGCGCATGCGTGCATTGTCGTTTCTTGCGAGCCGCGAGAATGTAGGGAAAGAACTTGTGGCGATGATTCCAGGGATAAGATAAAGAAGTTGCACAACTCGGTTTGTAGCGGAATAAAAACCAACGTCCGAGGCAGAACGGAGCCAGCCGATGATAAGTATATCGGTATTGAGCATGAGAAGTCCCAAAAGAGCAGCGATAGAGAGAGGCCATGCAGAAGAAAAAATAGGTTTAATAAGAGAAAGGGAGATATGTTTAAAAGGATTCCGTGGAATAAAGCGAAAGAGTGCAACAAACGTTGCGAGTGCTCCGGCAATCGTTCCTATCGTATACCCCCACGTGAAAGAGCTTGCGGTAGGGGAGAAGCGAAGGAAGAGAAAACCAGCGATGACAATTACAACATTAGTGAAGAGGAAGAGTCCTGCTTCCCATTCCATCCGTTCGAATGCGCGAATGAGGGAAAAGCCGAATTCCCGTAGTGTGTCAAATGCGAGGAGAAAGGCAATAGTGGGGAGAATCACCCGCGCGGATTCGATTGTGGTAAAACGTGGCGCAAGGAGGAGTACGATCAGAATTCCAAGGAAAAGCAGTACAAGTTTAATGGGGAAAATGGTCGAAAAAATAGTTGCGCGGTGTTCGGGATTGTCTTTGCGCGAGGTTTCCCGAATGAGAAACTGACTAAGTCCCATATCGGTGAAAGGAGTAAGAAATGCTGCGAGCGTTACACCATAGGAGAAGACCCCCCAATCGGAGGCGCCAAGGATGCGGGCTCCATAAATGATGATTACTGCTCGTATGAGGCGGCCGCCGAAGTTAGAAACTGCGAGCCAGAAGGTATTTTTAATAACGGTCTGGCGAGTAGTAGTGTTTTTAAAAAAGAAGGTTTGTATCCGTTTAAGCATTTGATGTATAGTACTTGGAAATGAAGAAAAAGACGAGGGGAAAGGAGAAAAAAGAGAAAGTGGTGGCGGTAAGTGGAGGATTTGATCCTATTCACGTGGGTCACGTGCGTCTTTTTGAACAAGCGAAAAAATTAGGGGATAGGCTCGTGGTTATTTTAAATAATGATAATTGGCTTCGTAAAAAGAAACGCCATATATTTATGCCAGAATCCGAGCGAAAAGAAGTGATTGAATCGTTGCGTGTAGTGGATGAGGTCGTCCTTACAAAACACCCTGAGAACCCAGAGGATATGAGTGTAAGTGCGGAACTTCGAGAATTAAGCCCTGATGTTTTTGCGAACGGAGGGGATCGTACTCACACGAACATCCCCGAAGTGCCAGTATGCGAAGAAATTAGCTGTGAAATGATCTTTAATATCGGCGATGGAGGGAAAATACAGTCTAGTTCATGGCTTCTCAAAAATTATCTCGAAGCGGTAAAAAATGGAAAGCAAGAAAAGTAATTAGTGATCAGTGGGGACTAATGGCTGTTTTCCCTACTCCCTCTCTAAAGTTAATTCTCGGTTTCCAAACAAGCACGCGTCGGGCGCGATGCGCATCAAGCGCAATCTTTTTCACTTCTCCTGGGCGGATCGGGGCAAAGCGGGGAGTGCCAGTAAAACCAGTCATCGCGGCGACAGTGTCAAAAACCTGGCTGTCCGTTATAAGTTTCCCGAGTCCTAAATTTAAAGTTTCTCCGTTTCCTTTATAAAGTGCTGCATGATTCGCTCGTACAATATCCTCGATGAAAATGTAATCTCTGCCTTTGGTGCCATCGCCGAAAATAGTGGGACGTTCTCCGCGGCGCATCTGTTCCATAAAAATAGCAACTACCCCTGCCTCGCCATGGGAATTTTGCCGTGGGCCGTAAACATTTGCATACCGAAAAATAATGAACTCGAACCCGAAGGTGCGTGCGTAAAAGGTAATCGTTTCTTCTGCGAGGAGTTTTGAAAGTCCGTACGGGGAAAGTGGTTGAGGAAGAGTAGCTTCCGATACAGGGAGTCGAGTTGGTGTGCCATACATTGCGCCTCCCGTAGAAGCGAAAATAAACTTCCGAGCGTTCTTCAGTCTTCCGAACGCGCGGAGAAGATGGAGCGTGCCAAGGATGTTTACTTCAAGTGTGGTCTCTGGTTCCTGCACAGAAGCAGTAACGCTCGCAAGCGCCGCATGGTGATTGATTACTTCCGGTTTCTCTTGTTGAATGATCTTTCGAACAAGCTGGAGGTTTCGTAAATCTGCTTTATAAAAAAGAGCTCGAGGGTTGAGATTCTTCCGGGTACCAGTAGAAAGATTATCAATAATACTTACGTGGTGCCCCGCCCGCAGGTAGATATCAACCACATGAGAACCGATGAATCCCGCTCCTCCCGTAACAAGAATTTTCATCTAATTCTATTTTCTAATTTCTATATTTCTATTTTCTAGTTTATTTCGGGGTCACGAACAACGTCTTTAATGTGCGCAGAATAATAGCAATATCGATAACGAGGGAGCGGTTTTTTACATAATAAATATCGTATTTGAGTTTTTCTACCGTATCTTCCACCGAGGCTGCGTATCGATAATTAATTTGGGCCCAGCCGGTAACCCCCGGTCTTACGAGTAGCCTCGCTTCGTAGTACGGAATTTGGTCTTTGAGAACTTCTACGAATTCGGGCCGTTCCGGTCGAGGACCCGCAAAAGACATTTCCCCTTTGAGAATATTTATAAGTTGAGGGAGTTCATCTAAATGAGTATGTACAAGGAATTTACCGAAAGGTGTAAGTCGAGGATCGACAATTTTTCCTCCCTGAAGAGTCTTCCACTTGGCGCCAGCCTGCTCTTTCTCTCTGCATGAGTGCATAGTTCGGAATTTGTAGTGGGTATAAGGTTTGCCTCGATATCCGATCCGTGTTTGAGAACAGACTGCGGGTCCAGTAGGAGACGTGAGAAGAATAAGTACTGCAATGAGCACCTCTATAGGAAGAAGGACAATAAAAAGAAAAAGAGCGGCACAAAATTCGAATCCGTGTTTCAGTGGATCATAAAATCGCTCTTGATCCGCAAGATGTTCCAGGATCCAGCTTTCCTCGATGTCATTGAGAGGAATTTTTTTAAACACAGACTCGTAAAAAGAAGGGATATCTCGTACTTCGATTCCGGTACGGAGAAGGGAGTAGAGTTCTCGGTTCAGAGAGGAAGCTTGTTTTAAATGCCAATCAACAACGACGAGATTCCCTCCGCATGCCTCGACCTCAGCGCGCAACGTCCCTGGAGTTTTCATAAGGGAGGATTGAGAAATAACTTTAGCGAGTCCATATCCAAGTTGTGGATTACGGACGAGCGTCTCCGCAATCTCCGAAGCGCTCGCGCTCCCGTCAACAAGCACTACTTTATTGAGCGTCTCGCTGCTTCCAGAATGTCTGTTCCAAAACCCTCTCCAGAAAGTTTCAAGGATCGTGAAAAATACTAAGAAAAGAAAGAGATTCGTTTTAGGGGAAATGCCTAAGGAAGGAACGAGGTAAAAAAGGACAACGGTGAGAAGTGCATTAGTAACCAGAGTGAGGGCGAGTGTTTTGAAAAATTCCAGACTGTTTCGCAGGTGACGGAGATCATAAAGACCCGCAATGTAGAACACGAGGATCCAAAGGGTAAAAATAAGTGAAAAAGGAGCAAGGTGGTACTCAAAAAATTCCGTTTCAAAGTTCGCCACTCCATAACGAACAAAGAGTGTCCCTAAAAGACTCACGTAGAGTGCGATGATGTCCCCCAATACGAGGAGAAGCATGCAAAAATCCTAAAGGTATCTGTCCCCGACGTCAATCTGTCGGGTAATGTTTGAGTATTGTGCCAATTCTCGCCATTGCTACAAAACCATATCTCCAAGCGAGTGGCAGGTATGATAGGTATTCCGCCGAAATCTGGATTAGCAAACGACTGATAGCCACTTATTCTAGTTCCCACTACTTCGACGATGGATCCTATAAGAATGCCATAAAAGAAAACGATCAGTTCAGTGGCATCTCGATGAAAGTATATGAACCCTAGCGTGATCTCGAAATAGAGGATGAAGAGAAGTAAGTTGTAATGTCAAAAAGAATCGGGAGAGTTTCAAGGAAGAGGAGAAATAAGGTTTTCATAATGGAATAAGTATGTATTAACGCCGGCTCCGATCGGGGGCGTGGGCACGAATGTCTTTATATGTGTTGGTGAAAGGCTTTTTGAGAAAAGTTTCCCAAAGATAGTTTAGTGCATATCGCCAACCGATGGTGAAAATTCCTTCTTGTAGCAAACGGCGACCGGAGCTGTATACATACAATCGTGGTGTGAATTTTACTGCTCCTAAAGTATGAAGCCGGCGAGCCATATCAGTGTCTTCTCCATAAAATGCGATAGAAGTATTATATCCTCCGATTGTCTCGAGCGCGTGGCGACGGATCACGAAGTTGCCTCCTTGGAGCATAGATCCTGTCCCGAGTATATAGCGATTAAAAAGGTAGAAAAGAAATGCGCCACCGTAGAATAAGGTGACAAGAAACCGAGTGATCCAGGGCACGTCATAGTGAATACAAGGTCCCGAAAGCGCTACAAGATCAGGATGGGATTCAAACTCTCGAAGTACTTTTTCTATCCATCCTTGTGAGAGTCGGGTATCGGCGTCGATATTTGCAATAAGTTCTCCTTGTGCGTGAAGAAATCCGGACTGTCTAGCTTGTGTGAGTCCTTTGCGAGGCTCATCCACTGTAGTGACTCCTTTATATTGCGCCGCAACTTCTTTTGTGTGATCAGTTGAGGCATTGTTTACCACGATAATCTCTGTTAGAGCTGAAACGCGTCCGGTCTCTTTTTGAATAGCTTCAATGCAAGAACCCAAAAGACATTCTTCATTATAAGCGGGGATAACGAAGCTTATTTTTATTTGAGAACTCATGAGGAGAGTATACGGGGGAGTTTAGTAACCTGTCTCATATTCTTCTTATCATATTCCGCGCACACAGTGGTGTAAATTTGTTCCCACGCGGAGGCAATTGAAGAAATACTGAATTGAGAGACGAATGCCCGACCATTTCTCCCAAGTTTTTTTTGCAAGCCTTTATCGAGAATAAGTTGTGCGGCCCGTATTCCGATTGCGTGGGCGTCTCCCGGCTCAACGAGAAATCCATTTTGAGTGTTGATGTATTCCGGCAACGCGCGTGCGCGGACGCCGATAGCAGGAAGTCCGCACGCCATCGCTTGCATAAGAACAAGACTTTGTGTCTCACAAGTGCTTGCAGTAAGAAACACTTCGCTTGCGTTGTAGGCTTCGGCAAGTGCCGAGGAGGAGAGAAGTCCAAGAAACTTTACTGCCCCGCCAATACCCATAGCGCGAGCTTTCTCGCGGAGTGATGTTTCCAGCTGTCCCCGTCCAGCAATAGCAAGTTCCGCGTCGGGTACCGTGCGTCGCGTCTCCACAAGAGCGTCAATAAGCACATCAATATGCCGTTCCGGAGAAAACCGTCCTGCATGGATAAGGGTAAAATTGCCAAACCCAAACTTACGTTTTAGAAATTCTCGGTCCTGTATTGGAGAAAAAAGATTGGTATCGATAGGATTAGAAACTACTTGAGAAGTGCCCGTGTACCCATCTGTCCGCATTTCTTCAAACACGGATGCAGAGGGAGCAGTGACAAGATCACACTGGGAATAAAACCAATTCATATACCGAAGGATGAGCCGATCTGACCATGCGGTGCGGAAGGGGCTGTATGCAAGGAACTCTCGAGTCGCGGTGTGGCTCGTGCCGATGAGCGGGATGGAAAAATGTCGCGCAGTCGTGCGCGCATTAAGACCCATACTGAAAAAGAATTGAGTATGCACAACCTCAGGGGCAAATGTATGCATGCGGCGGGAAATACCGAAAGGAAGAGCAAATCTTCCTTGCCCGGTAGGACTTTTCGGGAATGGGAGTGAAAAACGGCGCTCAACACCCATTCGTGATTCGAGTGAAAGTTCTTGAGGGACAAGATTAGCCTGTATAAATGCGCGTGGAGGATATGCAGGTACAGAGAAAAGAACTTCATGCCCCCGGGCGGCAAGTGCAGTACCAAGGGTACGGATAGAGTCGCTCACACCGGAAAGTTCCGGGTAAAAGTTGTCCGAGAAGAAAGCGATACGCATGGTAATGATCAATAATTAGTGGTTACTTTTCATGTTTCCGCTCCATTTGCCGAGACATGCGGCGACTGATATAGACGCTAACGAAGAAAATAAAAATAAGAATGGCAATCACGATCCCGCCGAGATGGAAATAGCGTTCCACAATGTCGTATGCGGTACCGAAATAATATCCGAGGGCAAGATATGCAAGAGTACTGGGGAGTGCAATGATAAGCGCCCACCAAATATAAGGCCGGAGAGGTGCTTTTGCCACTCCTGCCATAACGAGGCCGGGGAGAGCGAGGAGAGGAATGAGTTTTGCAATAGTCATTGCTTTTCCTAAATTTTCAGTAATAAGTTCTTGAAAAATGCGAAGGCGTGGTTTAGTTATCCCTACATATTTGCCGTAGCGTAAAGCTATTTCTTCATGTCCCCAGTAACCAAGAGCATAAAAAATAATATCTCCAAGGAGGTTGCTTGTGAGCGAGAGCACAAACACAATCCATATATTAAAGGAATGAAGCGCCGCACCGAATGCTCCCGCGGCGGTTACCGCGGGTCCCCATATAAGCATCCCGAGGAACATAAAAAAATACCCATGTGAGAACACCCATTGGGTGGTAATATCGAAGCTCTCCATGCTGTGTATTGTACCGCGGGAAGGGGCAATGGAACATATGAAGAAAAGGATGCTTTCCCTCCAAGCTTTTGGAACAAAGATCGGTGTTGGTTTCTATACTACGAATTCTCACGGGATGAGATTGACCACGAGAAAGGCGACGGGTACCATAAGGCGCATGGATGAGCAGTTTCCTGTTTCTTCTCCTGGCATCGCGCGTGGGTTTTCCCTGCCAATGAGCATTCTTGTGGCAGGAATATTGATTTCCGGTTCGATTATATATGCTGTAGGGTCAAAAAATACTCAGACGTCGAATACAATATTAAGCAACACTATTCCAACGCAGACTGCGGATGCGGTACGTACACTCCTGCCGCATGATGTAGTTTTGGGGGACGCGAAAGCTCCAGTGACGGTTGTTGAGTATGGCGATTATCAGTGTCCGTTCTGTGGAAAATTTTTTAGGACGATTGAGTCGGTAATTCGGGATAAATATGTACGTACAGGAAAAGTAAAGCTCATCTTCCGCAACTTCCAATTTTTGGGGCCTGAATCGAGTGCTGCCGGAGCCGCAGCGGAATGTGCGCGAGAGCAAGGTCAATTTTGGGGGTATCATGACGCGCTCTATTGGGCAGAAATTGTCGACGGGCAGGAAAACAATGGTAATTTGAATTCAGAATTGTTCACGAAATTAGCGAAAGATCTAAGCCTGAATTTGGAAGATTTCTTCTCCTGCGTTTCCTCGGGGAGAGGAGTAGCCACAGTCGCTGAAGAAACGCAAGGGGGATACGATGCAGGAGCGAATGCAGCGCCAACAGTGTTTGTGAATAAAACTCAAATCCGTGGGCTAGCAGACAACGACCTCCGCGTACTCGACGCAATTAATGCTGCATTGAATACAAAATAAAATGCAAATATAAAAAATAATTATTTGGATTCCGATATATATCGGGATACTGTAATTTCTCGTTTTGATTTTTTATTTTTTATTTTGTATAGTAAGCTCTATGAATGTAACAATTTATACCACTCCCTCGTGCGTATATTGCAAAATGGCGAAGGAGTTTTTTCAAAAGAATGGGGTTGTATACAGGGAATTCAATGTGGTGATCGATGAGAAGGCTCGGGAGGAAATGGTGCAAAAATCGCACCAGCTTGGGGTACCGGTGATCGACATAGACGGAGAAATATTTGTAGGTTTTGACCGGGCTGGCATTGTGCAAGCATTGAAAATTAACCATTAGAATTTAGAAGGAGGTTCATCCTAGTGTTCTGATGGAGTTGCTGTGGCATATATACGACCTGCCCCGCCAATCCCCTTTGTAATAAAATAAATAAGTAATATTTAATGTACGAACTATTGATTATTGGTGGGGGCCCTGCAGGGGTAGCAGCGGGAATATACGGGGCACGTAAAAAAATAGAATCTGCCCTCATCACGGAATCCTTCGGGGGGCAGTCACTGGTGTCCAACGATATCCAAAACTGGATCGGCACGAAGTCAGTCTCGGGATTTGATTTGGGAAAAATGCTCGAAGAGCACCTCCGCGCCCAAGAGGGTCTAAATATAATAGACGGTGAAGTGGTGGCGAGCGTGAAAGATGAGAAAGGAAAGTTTGTCATAACCACCCAAAGCGGGAAAACATTTGAATCCAAGTTCCTCTTTTTGGCTTCAGGCAGCCGCCGGAAAAAATTGAATGTCCCTGGCGAAGCGAAGCTCGATGGTAAAGGAGTAGTATATTGTTCGACGTGCGATGCACCCCTTTTTAAGAACAAAACCGTGGCGGTGATAGGCGGAGGAAACTCCGGCCTCGAGGCAGTAGGAGATTTGCTTCCCTACGCTGCGAAAATTTCTCTTCTCGAATATTCCGATGCTCCTAAGGGAGATCCAATTACGTTGGAACGTATCAAGAAAAGCGAAAAATTTACGCTCCTCACGAACGCGCAAGTCATGGAGGTAGTAGGAAATTCGTTTGTGACCGGCGTGAAGTACAAAGATCATCAAAGCGGGGAAGTGAAAGAGTTGAAGCTTGAAGGGGTATTCGTGGAAATCGGCGCGGTGCCGAATTCAGAATTTGTAAAATCGCTCGTAGAGACGAATAAATTAGGCGAAGTGGTAGTGGATCACAAAACCCAGCGAACCTCTCACCCGCGCATTTGGGCAGCAGGGGATGTCTCGGACGTGCTTTATAAACAAAACAATATTTCTGCCGGCGACGCAGTAAAAGCAGTACTCAATATCTACGAAGAGCTGCAGAAATAACGTCATTCCCGCGAACGCGGAGGATTATTCTCCCTTTGTAAAAGGGAGGGAACCACTGTGCGGTGAGGGATTTGTCTTACTTCTCCTATTGTCCGATCGGACAATAGAAAATTTGCAAGTAAATATTGAAAGTGGTATAAATTGGCCACGTTCTTTATCATAGTTTGCCTCAGTATTCAGGGTGTTTGTTGTGTCATCCCGGGGTGGAGCCGAAGAATCTAGATTCCTCACCGTGTTCGGAATAACAGTATCCTGACTACTGCGGCAAACCAAAATACAAGAGATACAAACGCCTCGCGTGGTGCGAGTGCGCGTACATCCCCGCAGCGACAGTAGACCAAGACAAGTCCATAAAGGACGCGTCACAAACAGAAAAACAAGTTATGAGTAACACGTCAGTAATGTCTGCGCGGCAGTCGGCCGAACTCGATCACGCGTTCGAACGGAACGGGTGGGGAGCGGAAGATGTGAAATGGCTCTCGCAAGGAGATATTCTCGCCTCGGTGCTTGAGGTTCGACGCGGCAATGCAACCATCGTTCCCACGCCTCTCCTCATCCCGGGCGGAACGGCGGTTCTCCCGGCGCGAAAGGAGTCATTCTCCGCCAAGGAAAAATATGTGGTGAACATAAGCCCTGGTTCGCACGTGAAGATTAGCTACGTCAATTCGGAATACCTGCAGCTTTGCGGGGATTCGGTCGAGGAACCCTCTTCGGAGACCGCGCTGTGTGCTCACGTTCTCACGCGTCCGTCGGAGTTTGCCCCGGCCGTGAAGGAGCTGAATGGCAAGGGCATTATTACGAAGATCACGCCCGCCGAGCAGTTCGCGCTCATGGCGCGGCAGCCGGATGGGCCGAAGGGCGCATCGGGATTGCTCCTTGCGAACGGTTTCGCCAACCTCCTTGAGGTGGTGTTCCCGAATGGGGCAACGCGCTTGGTGCGCCTGCGCTGGTACGGCGGTGGGTGGGGCGTCTACGTGAGCCCTGTCTCGATCTCGTTTCAGTGGTATGACGGGAGCCAGGTTCTTTCCCGCGATTCTCGTGGCGCTGTGGCGGCTTGACCTTCGGACCCTTGGGTACTTTATCCCTATGACCCTCGCATCTGCTTTGGCAGCTCTGCGAGGGTTTTGCTTTTGTGATAGAATTTCTATGAAGGATATGAATTCTGCGGAGCGGCTCACGTAGCTGGTATTAGCCCAGAGGGTTTCTCCGCCATAGAAAATTTGCAAGTAAATATTGAAAGTGGTATAAATTGGCCACGTTCTTTATCATAGTTTGCCTCAGTATTCAGGGTGTTTGTTGTGTCATCCCGGGGTGGAGCCGAAGAATCTAGATTCCTCACCGTGTTCGGAATAACAGTATCCTGACTACTGCGGCAAACCAAAATACAAGAGATACAAACGCCTCGCGTGGTGCGAGTGCGCGTACATCCCCGCAGCGACAGTAGACCAGTAACGAAAGATTGTTATGACGACTACGAATACAGTTGTTGCCGACGATCGGATTGTCCGAGTGAAACCGACCGACGAGCAAATCGCCACCTACACCCGCCGAGAGCGCGAGCTCAAGGAGCGCTTCCTCAAGGGAGTTCGGAACGCGCAGGGAGTGCTCTCGGGTCTTCAGATCCTCATCGAGCGCGACTTCGATGGCCTCGTGGACACCGGTGAGCTCTCGATCCAAATCCCCGCCCTTCCGCGGCCCACGCTCGAGGAACTCAAAGCGAAGTACGGGATCAAGTCCATCGAGTGGGACACCTCGCCCACCGAAGCCGTTACCTTGAACCTCGCGACCGTGCTCCGCGCGAATGAGCCTTCGATCAATGGGAACGTGTACGAGGAACGCCTCGCCCCGCACCTGCCCCTCCTCCTCGGCTACCAGCACCGCCAGTGGCTGCTCGAGCACCAGTCGGAATTCCCGGCGTTGATGGCCCTTCTTGGGAAGGTGTACATTGACTTCGTGGGGATTGTCGTGGTGCGCGAGGACGGCAGCCGGGACTATCCGTGTGCTGCTTACGGCGGCCGGCAGTGGGGTGAGCGCTGGCTCTGGTTCGGGTTCGACTTCGTTCGCATCGGGCGCGTGGCTATCTCCGGCAAGTAGCAGTACCTTGGTTCTTGTGCCCTTGGCCTTCGGTCTTTGGACACTTGGAACCTTGGAATCAATTTCAGGGCTTTGGCATTCGTGCCAAGGCTCTGATTTTTTATATAATAAAAATGGACAGTAGGCATTGTGCGTGCGGTTATGGCTTCACGCCGCCGAACTCTGCAATATCATCTGCCAGAGCCAAAGCGGATACGTCTGCTTCGGGAGTGCGATGGTAATTTGCTCTATTCTTCTGCTACTTGGTGTGGCGGGCTAGGGGATTCAAGATCCCGAATTCGATTCAATCCCGAGAGTATTCGAGGGGTGGTGTCATGGGAGGCCCGCCGCACAATCGTGGTGAACGAGGACGGCAACCGGAACTATCCGTATGCTGATAACGACGGCAAGCAGTGGGATGAGAACTGGAACTGGATCGAGAACGACTTCGATCGCAACGGACGCGTGGCTATCTCCGGAAACTGGCAGGGGGATATTTTATTGATGCTCGGCGGTTCGGTTTATGAACTGCCGCATCCATCCGCCGAGCATCTTTCCGACTTCGATGAGTTCTTCCGAGATCATTACGTATTTTTTGTTGTCGAACGCCTTGAGTTCCCAGAGGAGCTGAATAAAAAATTTTGCGAGGTCAAGTCTTACGGTCGCGCGTTCGAGATAAAGCAGTTTTTTCTCTCGCGGGAGAAAGCTCGCAATGAAGATTGCCTCAAGTGTTTCTATGAGCGCCGCGTCTATTTTCGCTCCTAACGTGTAGCGGGTGTTTTTCGGAATGTGCGGCAAAAACTCATGCCAGAGCTTGTATGCACAGGAGAGGCGTTGCACGATAGAAGTGTTCCTGCGGGGGGGGGGTATTCATAGGAAGAATTTTATAATGAGAAAAATATTTTCCGGTACATTTGAGGAAATCATTTCCGTAGAAAACTTGCTTGAAGCATGGCGGGAATTTTTGCCGGGCAAACGCGCGAAGCGCGATGTATAGGAATTTTCTCTGCGACTAATGGACAATATCCTATCCCTTTGCGAAAATTTGCGCAACGGGATATACCGGCATGGGTCGTACCATCATTTTTGCATCGCAGACCCGAAGCCGCGCGACATCCACAAAGCAAGCGTGCGCGACCGACTATTACATCACGCGATTTACCGACAGCTCTACCCATTTTTTGATACAACGTTTATATCTGATTCCTTTTCCTGCAGAGATAATAAGGGTACGCATCGAGCGATGGATCGCTTCCGCACATTTGCCTATCGCGCGAGCCGGAATCACACGCGTACCTGCTGGGTGTTGAAATGTGACATCCGGAAATTCTTCGCAAATATAGATCACGAGGTTCTTTTAGAAATTCTCCGTTCCTCTATTTCCGATCCAA
>CAZKRG010000001.1:0-51226 GCA_964555255.1 uncultured Candidatus Saccharibacteria bacterium | reverse complement strand
AATATAGATCACGAGGTTCTTTTAGAAATTCTCCGTTCCTCTATTTCCGATCCAAAAATCCTCACGCTTCTCAAAGAAGTGATAGAGAGTTTTTCAAGTGAAGGGGAGAAATCCTCCGCTCCCCGACTTAAGTCGGGGAGCACCTCCTTTTCTAAAGGAGGAATAGGGTTGCCACTTGGAAATCTCACCTCGCAGCTCCTTGTGAATATTTATATGAATGAATTCGATCAATTTGTAAAACATAATATTCGGGCGAAATATTATCTTCGCTACGCGGATGATTTTTTGGTGCTTTCGGAAAATAAGGCATGGTTGGAAATTGTTCTCACCGAAATCCGCAATTTTCTTTCCAGCCGGTTGAAACTTTCGCTGCATCCCGATAAGGTTTTTATAAATACCCTCGCGTCTGGTGTGGATGTTTTGGGTTGGGTGCATTTTCCTGAACACCGCGTGTTGCGAACCGCAACCAAACACCGGATGTTCAAAAGAATCATTACTTATCCAACTCAGGAAAGTATTGCTTCATATCGCGGGCTTTTGAGTTATGGAAATGCGCGGAAGTTGAGTAATTCTATTTCACGCGCTACATTCTAGGAGCGATGAAGAGAATTTACCTCGATTATGCGGCGACTACGCCGCTTGATCCTGCGGTGCGCAGGGCAATGGAGCCTTATTTTTTCAAAGAATTTGGCAATCCAAGTTCACTCCATTCTTTTGGGCAGCAAGCCATCGCGGCGGTAGATGCTGCGCGGGAAACGGTGGCGCGAGGAATTGGCGCGGAATTTCGGGAGATTATATTTACCGGATCGGCTACGGAGGCGAATAATCTCGCGTTGCGAGGAGTGCTCAAGGGGCTTAGGGTATCGGGTTTAGGAATAGGAAATAGAGAAAAAAAGATCCGACCGCGCATTGTCATTTCCGCGATTGAGCATGAATCGGTGAGGGAGACGGCGCGAGACCTTGAGCGGGAAGGAGTTGAAGTGGTGGAAGTACCAGTCACTCATGAAGGAGTGGTAAATCTTCGCGCGCTCGAGCAAGCACTCACTCCACAGACTGCGCTTGTTTCGGTGATGTATGCGAATAACGAAGTTGGAACAATGCAGCCCATTTCTGAAATTGCTAAAATTATCAGCAATTTTAGAAATGGGAATTTCCAATTTCCAATTTCCAATTTCCAAAAGAAACCCATATACCATGCACCACGTACCACATATCCGCTATTTCATACCGATGCTGCACAAGCATTTCAATTTTTTGATTGTGATGTCAATCGATTAGGAATAGACCTTATGACATTGTCGGCTCACAAGATATATGGGCCGAAAGGGGTAGGAGTTCTTTATGTGAGAAGACATCGAAATAAAGATGTTCTCTCTCCTGTATTTACTGGAGGAGGGCAAGAGTTTGGATTGCGTTCTGGCACTCACAATGTTGCAGGACTTGCAGGATTTGCCGAAGCTTTCCGAATCGCGAGTACTCTTCGGGAGAAAGAGACCCGTCGCGTCTCCCTCTTGCGGCAGGAGTTATGGAGAGGTATTCTGGCAAGTGTTCCCTCCGCGGTAGTAAATGGAGTGGCGTTTTCTCCCTTCACCTCCGGCTCACTTCTCACGTTGCCTAATATTCTTAGCGTGCACTTCCCTCATGTCCGCGCTGAGGAACTGCTTATTCGACTTGATATCGCAGGGATAGCGATTTCCGGGGGGCCTGCGTGTAGCAGTCGGTCTTCTCAAGGATCGAGGACCTTACGCGCATTGGGCCTTTCCGAGATTCAGGCACGCGAGAGCATTCGTTTTAGTTTAGGGAAATTTACCTATCCGGCAGAGGTGCGAAAGACAATTTCGGTTCTGCAGCGGCTTTTCTCAAAAGATTGGTAACGAGCGGTTGCGAGGGGTGGGGACGGGGACTATACTATATTTTGTACATTTTCGCAGGCTATGTATACTAAAAAATCCATCGGTATTCTTCTTGGAAGTATTGCACTCGCTACGGTTTTTGTAGTAGGAGTTTCTTCCGCGCGCGCGAGTTTTTTAGGGGATTTCTTGCGTGGGGTCTCTTCTTTCTTTGTTTCTCGGGGAACGAGTACTACATCTCAATCTTCTCCCCCCGTAGTTTCTTCTCTTTATAAACCTGCGTTAGATTATGAGCGGGCAGTGGTTGAGGCAGTGAAACGCGCAGAACCCGCCGTGGTCTCGATCGTCATTTCCAAGAATGTGCCTATTCTCGAAAATTGTCCCGGGAATCCTTTTGGAGATCTTCCACCGGAATTTCAACATTTTTTTGGAGGAGATCAATTCTTTACTTCCTGTGAAAAGGGGACACAACTCCAAGACGTAGGTGGAGGGAGCGGGTTTATTATTTCCGCAGATGGGCTTATTGTGACCAATAAACATGTTGTGAGCGATTCTCAATCTTCATACACCGTTTTCACCAACGATGGGAAAAAATATAGTGCAAAAGTGTTGGCTCAGGATCCAGTCCAAGATCTCGCGATTGTCAAAATTAGTGCGCAGGGACTGTCCACTGTTGTGTTAGGAGATTCTGATGCAGTAGAACTTGGGCAGACTGCTATTGCTATCGGGAATGCATTGGGGGAGTTCCGTAATACGGTGTCGGTGGGGGTTATTTCCGGACTTTCCCGTACCGTTACTGCATCGGGGGTGGGACTCGAAGAAACTATTTCAGGAGTACTCCAAACAGATGCGGCAATTAATTTAGGTAATTCCGGAGGGCCGCTCCTTAATCTTCGGGGAGAGGTTATAGGTATTGATACCGCGGTGGCGTCTGGAGCTCAGAATATAGGATTTGCCTTGCCTATTAACGCAGTGAAACGAGCGATTGCCTCGGTCCGCGCCACTGGCACCATACAGACCCCTTTTCTCGGAGTGCGCTATACCGCAGTGACTCCCGAATTTGCCAAGAAGCAGCGTTTGCCTGTAGACTACGGGGCGCTTGTGAGGGGATCCGGGGAGGGACCAGGGGTTATTCCCCAGTCTCCCGCAGAGAAGGCAGGTATTGTAGTAGAAGACATTATTTTACAGGTGGATGACCAAAAAATAGATAGCGGTCATCCGCTTGGGTTGCTGATTGCCCAGCATTCAGTAGGAGATGAAATAAAACTTACCGTGCGTCGAGGATCTCAGACGCTGACGTTATCTGTGATTCTCGCAAAGCGACCTGGCGAATAATTTATAAAACAATGCCACATTTTCATCGATTTACTATTAAAGCTCAAGAGGCGTTACAAAATGCTCAAGAGCTTGCAGGAAGGAAAAATCATGGAGAACTTAAAGTGCTCCACCTCCTCGCTGCGCTTCTTGAGGATCAGCAGTCATTGGTTGTTCCCGTACTCACGCGACTAGGGGTGAATCTCGAGAAACTTCAAGAACAAATTGAGCTAGAACTCGATCGGATTCCTAAAATTGTGGGGAATTCGAATGTCGGGCAGTTGTATCTTTCCCACGAAATCATGCGTGTACTCGACCAGGCAGCAAAAGTGGCAGCACAGCAGAAAGACGAGTTTGTTTCGTGCGAGCATCTGCTCCTTGCTATTCTTGATGTGCCTGCGGCGGCAAAGGCAGTGCTCGACCAATTTGGAGTGCGGCGTGAGGCTGCATTCCGAGTGCTTGCCCAGCTTCGAGGATCGGTGCGCGTTACCGACGAAACTCCGGAGAGCAAATTCCAAGTGCTCGAAAAGTATGCGATTAATCTTACTGAAAAAGCGCGCGCAGGGGAACTTGATCCAGTGATTGGTCGCGAAGAAGAACTTCGGCGGGTTATGCAGGTACTTTCCCGGCGTACTAAAAATAACCCGGTGCTTATCGGGGAACCAGGAGTTGGAAAAACCGCGATTGTAGAAGGGTTAGCGCAGCAGATTATGCATGGAGATGTGCCGGAACCTTTGAAAGGAAAAGAAATTCTTATGCTCGATCTCGGAGCGCTCATTGCAGGGACGAAATTTCGTGGAGAATTTGAAGATCGACTTAAAGCATTTATGAAGGAGATCAAGAGTGCAAGTGGGAAATTGGTGCTTTTTATTGATGAAATTCATGCGATTGTGGGTGCGGGAGCTGCTGAAGGGGCAGTGGATGCGTCGAACCTTTTAAAGCCTGCCTTAGCGCGTGGAGAACTTCATGCCATTGGAGCCACTACCATCCGAGAATATCAACGCTACATTGAGAAAGATCCAGCACTTGAGCGGCGGTTCCAGCCCATTATTGTGGAAGAACCTTCTCTCGAAGACAGTATTGCAATTTTGCGAGGGCTTAAGGAAAAATATGAAATTCACCACGGATTGCGTATTAGCGACGAAGCGATTGTAGAGGCAGTGAACCTTTCTTCCCGGTATATCACCGATCGTTTTTTGCCCGACAAGGCAGTAGATTTAATCGATGAGGCCGCAGCAGCGCGCCGGCTCGAATCCGAGAGTCTTCCTAAAGAAATTGATTCGGTGCGGCGGGAGATTACCCGTTTAGAGGTAGAGCGTCAGGCACTTTCTCGAGAAGATAAGTTTTCGCTGAGGCTTAAAGAAATCGACGAAAGTTTAAAAACTCTTAAGGATAGAAACGATGAACTTTCAGCTCGTTGGCACACGGAGAAAATAAAATTTGAGACCTTGCACGAGTTGCGTCGGAAAATTGATTCGCTTAAGCGAGAAGCGGAAATCGCCGAACGAGAAGGAAATTTGGAGCGTGTGGCTCAGGTGGTGTATGGTGAACTTCCTCAAGCAGAAAAAGACTACTCCCTTTTTGAGAAGAAGCATTTTGGAATTGTTGCTCGACGGCGCAAAAAATCAGAACACACGGATGAGCGTTTCTTGAAAGAGGCAGTTGATAAAGAGGATGTCGCGGCGGTGGTTTCGGTATGGACAGGTATCCCCATCTCCCGCGTCCTTGAAAACGAGAGTGCGAAACTGACTAAAATAGAAGAGGTGCTTCGTACACGTGTGGTTGGACAGACTGAAGCTATTGAAGCAGTGGCGAACGCATTGCGACGCGCGCGCGCAGGACTTTCCGACGTCCATCGACCTTTGGGATCATTTATGTTTTTGGGGCCTACGGGAGTTGGGAAAACCGAACTTGCACGGGCGCTTGCAGAGTTCATGTTTAATGATGAAAAGGCATTAGTCCGCATTGACATGTCAGAATATATGGAGCGGCATGCAGTGAGCCGCCTCGTCGGGTCCCCTCCTGGATATGTGGGACATGAAGAAGGCGGGCAGCTTACCGAGATTCTCCGACATCGACCCTACAGCATCATCCTTTTTGACGAAATCGAGAAAGCACATCCGGAGGTGTTTAATCTTCTTCTTCAGATTCTCGATAATGGAAGACTCACCGATGCGAAAGGCAAGACAGTAAATTTTAAGAATGCGATTATTATTATGACTTCTAACGTAGGGAGTGAACATCTCCGTGCTATGTCCTCGCTCGGATTTTCAGTAGGAAAGGAAGGGGTGCGAGGACCTGATGAGGAGGCATATAAAGGCAAGGTGCTCGGGGCACTTCGGGAAAGTTTCCGGCCGGAATTTTTGAACCGAATCGACGAGATTATTATTTTTAATCCTCTTACAAAGGAAGATATCGAGCATATTGTGGATATCCAGATTCAACTTCTCGAGGAACGTTTGCGGGAGAATAATATCACTATTAAGGTGGAAGCTGCAGCGAGAGAATATCTTGCGCGGGAAGGGTTTAGTGCTGAATATGGGGCCCGACCTTTGAAGCGGCTGCTTCAAAAGGTTATATTAGACAAGCTTGCGGACAAGATTATTCGTGGAGAGATTAAAGATGGAGATAAAGTTAAAGTCCACTTTAAGTCAAATTCCCTGGTGGTTGGTGTGTAGAGCGGGGCTTGCCGCACTCACGTGGTGGTGGTTCCCGTTTTGGGTTTTCTTCCTCGTGGTAAACTATTTTTATTGGGTGCCTTTTTTTGAAGTGCGAGCATTCCTCGTTCCCTTTCTTTTTTTACTTGGATTGGGGTTTGTGAGTCCGCCGGGATGGTGGGGAGCACTCGGGATAGCCCTTATCTTTTTCCTTATTCTAGGAGTCAAGGAACTTCTTTTTGTGCAGCGTACTCATATCTATGAAATTCTCTCTCTTCTCGTTCTTTTTTTTGGAGTTTTTTATCTCGCTTATTTTATACAAGAAATTTCGCAGATAGATTTGCCATTCCTTTTCTTTTTTGCAGGGATATTCTTTTTTGCACTTCGGGAAAGTGCATTTCGGTATGCAGAGCAGTCTCAAGGAGCGCAAGGTGTTCTTTCCTCTTTGCCCCGGCAACGGTTTATAGCGAGTGTGATTCCCGCACTTCTTTTTTGGGAATATGGAGTAGTGCTTGGCGGTTTGGCACTTGATCCTATTCCTCGGGCAGGGGCTCTTTTTGCAGGAGCAGCAGCTTTTTTTCTGCTCACCCCTTATAAAAGAGCTATGGTTCCACCTCGGTTGTTTGGGCGTTATGTTGGGGCGTTTCTCTTAGGGATCTTGCTTATTCTTATTACCTCCAGTTGGACATTGTAGCCACTTGCTTTTCACAATTTTCTCACCTACTCTGAAGAATTATTCTTATATATTAAACTGTTTTTCCATGAAATTACTCATTTTAGCTGCAGGATATGCTACCCGTCTTTATCCGCTCACACTTACTCAACCAAAACCCCTTCTTCCTGTGGGGGGAAGGCCGATGATTGACTATACCCTTCGTGCATTTGGAGCGATGCGAGAGGTGGACGAGATCATTGTGATTTCTAATGCAAAATTTTTTTCTCATTTCTCTACGTGGGCACGTGCCCGTATTTCCCCCTCTCTTCCCCCTCTCTCCGTTATCAACGATGGTTCTCTTGAAGAGGCGGGGAAGCGGGGGGCAATTGGAGATATCCTTTTTGCTTTGGAGTCTCAATATATTGAGGATGACCTTATTATCGTTGCGGGAGACAATTTATTTACCAATCCTATAGAGGATTTTTTTTCCTTTGTACTAGCCCAACGGACTCCCGTGCTTGGCATCTACGACGTGGGGACCCTCGAGGAGGCAAAGAAGTTTGGAGTAGTGGAGATCAATTCCCAAGGAATGATCGTTCGTTTTGAAGAGAAGCCTTCACATCCTTCCTCTACTCTTATTGGAATTGCACTTTATTTTTATCCTCGAGAGGTGCTCCATTTGATCCGACAGTACGTGGCCTTGGGAAACAGCCCAGACCAACCCGGCAGACTTATTCAGTGGCTTTATCCTCAGGTATCTGTGTATACATGGAAGGTGCCGGGGGAATGGTATGATATTGGGTCTAAAGAAACCCTTGAAAAAGCCGACAGGATTTTTCAGCCATTGAGGCAAAAAGAATTGTATTAGGGGGAGATGAGGAGAATAGTTGTTTTGGCATTTGGTTGACAAGAGGGATGCTAGGGAATATATTCGGCAATATGCGGGAAGAAGAGGCATCAAAGTTCATAAGCAAGAAATCTTATGAAATAAGTTACGCCCTTTGCAGAGTCTCCTCAAAGACCAATTCTTCTTTGTCGTTTCGGTTGGAGGGGTGTGCCTTTTCAATTATTGAATCAGCAACTAATTTGGACGTTGCCGGTATCAGGAATTTTCTTAACTTGGCAAAAAACTATGTTCGGATTGGTTCGGATGCTTCTATTCTTCACAAAATGAATGCCGATTTGATTTTGCAAGAAATTTCTCGGTTCGATTCATTCTTGCTTTCTTTGGAAAATATGAATCTTTCTACTAGGGTTAATTTCGATGCTTCCTTCTCCCCCTGGCCAACTTTAGAATATGGAGAAGGGAAAAAGAGAGGAAATTCTGGCTATGCTGTTCAAGAAAAGCATAAGGAAGTTTCGCAGGATGATAGGCAATCTTCCGCAGATAGACAATCGGCAATACTCGCTTTAATTAATAAATCCGGCATTTGCCGTATGAAAGATTTGCTGGATAAATTTTCTTCCACGAGTGAGCGAACTTTGAGGTATGATCTTCAATCTTTGGTGGAACGTGGGGTGATCGAACGGGTGGGAGAAGGGGGCCCGGGCACATTTTATAAACCTAAGATTGTGACTTCTTATCCTTCTAGTCCTTCTAGTCAAGGGAGCCCCTCTGTTCTTGGGAATCAGTAACTTTTATGAAGGAGAGCTCGTTTTATTCAATAGCCGTGGTTCTTGGCTTGATACAGGAACTGTGGTATAGTAAGTGCGTTGTGTGCGGTTCAGGTCCTGCTCCTTTAGGGGAGATGTGGACGTGAGGCTGAACCAGCAGCATAGGCGAGAAGGTTGTAAGGGGGTAAAAAGAAATAGGGAATGTTCTCTGTTTCTTTCGCTCTTCCAACTTTTTTCAGCTTTTGCGAATGTTCAGTCTCGCTTTTACAAGCGAGTTTTTGTTATTTACGGTTCTTCTCTTGCCATTCCTCTTCACCCATCCTCACAAGATGGAGAGGGTCGAATTGGTTTGAGGAGGACTTCTGATCTGAAAGGTCGACGGCCATGTTAATGTTGTTGATTTCGCCATTTGGCGGATGATCAATAATCATTAGCACAAGGTCGATAACACGAAAAAGTAAGTCGAAATAATGTTAATTAATCAATAATGAGTATATTCGGCAAGAAGTTTCTTTCGATTGCGCTCACGGCGACGGTTGCAGTATCTGCGTCGGGAGCGTTTCTCTTCGTGCCGGTAGCGAGCGCTCAATCTTCCGATATTCAGGCGCAGATTGCGCAGCTTATGGCACAAATCGCGCAACTTCAATCCCAGCTCAACACTTCGGGGGCCTCAGTGTCTCCCGCCTATACCTTTACCCGCGACCTCACCGTGGGAAGTACTGGCGCGGACGTGAAGGCACTTCAGCAGTGGTTGAATGCGAACGGATACACGGTTGCGTCGACTGGCGCTGGGTCTCCTGGACGTGAATCTACATATTTTGGACCTGCCACGAAAGCGGCAGTGAAGAAATTCCAAACCGCAAAGGGCATTACGCCCGTAGCGGGGTTTTTTGGTTCTAAAACCCGCGCCGCAGTAGCAGCGATGGCAGTTGTACTTCCTCCCCCAACGGGCGGAACCACTCCTCCCCCAACGGGCGGAACTCCGGCTCCGGCATCGGGACTCGCAGTAAGTTTGTCGAGCTCGAACCCAGCAGCGGGATCCTTGATCTCATCCGCGTCGAGCGCGGCGGCACGTGTACCCGTGCTCACTGTAGCTCTCACGGCGGGGGTGGGAAGCGGGGTCACTGTTACGGGAGTCAAATTCCGCAAGACAGGGGTGCTTTCGGATAGCTCCATTTCTGGTGCTTACATTGTCGATCCGTCCGGGAAGGTTTTGGCACAATACACCTCGATTTCTAATGGGGTGATTTCCTTCCCTGGACTCGCAATCAATATTGCGGCGGGGCAAACTAAGAATATTACCCTCGCGATCGATCCGGCGCAGAATTTGTCTGCGGGCAACACAGTGGGGTTTGCGATGACGATGGCGTCTGATGTAACCGCAATTGATGCGACGGGAACAGTAGTGAGTCCGTCGGGAGTATTTCCCTTGAACGGAAATACGTTCACGGTGACGTCCGTATCGAATCCTTCGATCGCGTCTCTTACAATCGCGTCCAGCTCTATCGGGACTACGGTGTATGCCGGTTCCACGAACGTCATCACGGGAGCTTGGAGCTTCACGGGGTCTAACAGCAAAATTTGGCTCAAGGGCATCAACTTCAAGGTAATCGGATCAGCGAACAAATCCGATCTCCAGAATGTGAAGCTCTATGTGAATGGATCGCAGGTGGGGCAGACTCTTCCGTCGGTAGCGGCGGACGGGACCGCCTACTTCGATCTCTCAGCGGCTCCGGCGACTATCAACACGGGGGCGAACAATATTCAGCTCTATGCAGACGTGATGGGTTCTCCGAACTACGACTTCCAGTTTGAGATCTTGAACGCCTACGATGTGCTGGCAGTGGATTCACAGTATAATGTGCCGGTTACTGCATCTTCGAACACTGGTACTAAGGTTTCGATCAACGCAGGAACGGTGACAGTCACTGCGGATTCCAACACCCCCACGGGCAACATTGCCAAGGGGCAGACGAATGTAACCCTCGCGAGATTCGATGTGCTCGCGTCGGGTGAACCGGTTAAGGTAAAATGGCTTACCTTCACCCTCGCCTTCACGGGCGGTGTTTCCTCTACATCCACCTTGGACACGTATATAAAGAACGTGCACTTGGATGACGATGCAGGCGGACAGGTGGGATCGACGATTTCGTCGCTTGCGACGTCGGCCACATGTACCGACCAGAACTACTCGGCAGCCACTTCTACGGCGACCGACTGTTTCGGTTCTTCCGGATCCCCCATCAACTACATCATCCCGGCGAACACCACTCGGGTGCTTTCCTTGAAGGGCGATGTCCAGTCGTACGCGGGGACTGATTTCTCGACAGTCAAGGCCGCGCTCGTGACGGGATCCTCGAACGTGCAAGGATTGATTTCGGCGAATACCGCGTCTACAGGAGCGGCGTCGGGCAGCGCGCTTACGCTCGCTTCGAACTCGCTTACCGTGGCGCAGAACACTGGAGTAGGTACCGTTACTGTGTCTAAGGGAGCCGCGAACGTGAAGATTGGTTCCTACGCATTTACTGCTTCTTCGGCGGAAGGCGTGACCATTTCGAACGTGACGGTGAAGATGGGTGCGAACGGCGCGGATTTCCAGAACTTGAAGGTGAAGATCGGGTCGAGCCAATTCGGTTCCACGCAAGCGACGCTTGCGAACAGCGGTTCGTACTCGTTCTCTGGCACTCCGTTTACGGTGCCGGCGGGAGGGACGACCTACGTCGATGTCTACGTGGATGTGCTCTCCGGAGCGAGTGTTGGGACTGATGCTACAATTACGCGTGTCGACGGGTGTTCCGGATCCGGAGCCTTGTCATACGCGGCAGTAAGCTGCAGCGGCACCAACGGGCAGAGTGTGTCTGTCGCCGGGCAGTCTACGGTTACCGTAGCGCTTGATTCTGCTCTTGCTCCCGCAGCTGGGCAGATTGTGATGGGATCGAGCGGTGTAACGCTCGCGGCCTACCGGCTTACGGAGACAACGAATATTGAAGACGTGAAAATCACTGACTTGGATATCTTCCAACAGGTGGCTTCTACCACGACGACCAAAGCTGGGTTCTCGGGTCTCACGCTCTACAGTGCAAGTGACCTCTCGACTCCGCTTGCTTCGGCAGGATCGGCGAATACTTCGGTCGCTACTTCTACTCCTGGTATGGGTTATTACTACGCGTTCCACTTTGGGACGCCGATCGTAGTGCCCCAGTCGAATTCGGTTACTCTTGTCTTGAAGGGGAATGTGTCGTCCTACGCTTCTTCGGGGGCTTCGGATAACACAACCAGTATTTTCAAGATCGCGACTTCGACGGACACCGGACTTAGCACAACGGGGGGCATTGTAACTGCATTGGGTTCGACTTCGAACAACTCTTCTTCGGTTTCTCTCTCCTCTCCGAACGGCAACACACTGACCACCTTACGGACAGTGCTTACGGCCTCGGCAGCAGGATTGGGTTCAGCGACGGGACGGGCGAAGTCGGCGACGGATGACCTTGGCACGATCACCTTTACTGCAAACAGCGCAGGAGTGGTGTCTTTGAACACGGTTACCGTAACCTTCGGTGGAACTGCGCCTTCTATCTCGACCTTCATGGGCGGGGTAGACCTCCTCGATCAGAATGGGAACTCGGTCATGCAGACTTCCGGCGTGGCTTCGTCCACTGCTGGTACCTGTAACGGCACTGGAACCTGTTCGAAGACGTGGAGTTTGGGGGCGACGACCGGCGGTTGGCAAATCAGCGCGGGTCAATCCTACACCTTCAAGGTGCGGACAGATTCCACGAAGACTTTTGCCGCTGGTTCTGGTACCTCTGCAGTACTCACGGCGACGATCAACGCCAACACGGATGTCGCCTACACCGATGGACTCGACACGTCCGCGAAGAGCAACGTAAACTTGCCTTCGAATGCCGTGCCGATTACCGTCAACTCCGTTACCTACGCACAAGGTACGTAGTGATTGGCTGCACCGGTTATCCTGATCGCGCGGCGAAAAGGATTGAACCGGATGTGCAATACCCCGCCCCGCTCCGCCAGTTGGCGGATGCGGGGCGGGGTATTCATTTGCCGTTTTAATTCGTATAATTTTCCCGCGATGTCTTCTCGAACCTTATTCCGAATCGTACAGGGGCTCCTCTACCTGCTTATTGCCGGCACGCCGCTTTTTTATCTTTCCCGCACGGTCTACCCCTATGGACTTTCGAAAACCTTTTTCTTCCAGGCTGTTGTGGAGCTCCTTTTTGTGGCATGGGTTCTCCTTGCGTGGCGGGAGCCTCGATTCCGGCCGCGCTCAACACCGCTCATCATTGCACTTTCCTTATTTGCAGGGATTCTTCTTCTCACCGTGTTTACCGGAGTGGATCCGTGGCGCAGTTTCTGGTCTACACAGGAGCGGGCGGTGGGAGTATTTACGCTTCTCCATATCATCGCGCTCGTTTTTGTTCTCCGTTCTGTGGTACGTGAGCTCCGCGTCGAGCGCTTGTTGTATGTTTCGCTTGGGGCCTCGCTCCTCGTTTCTCTTCTGGGGTTTCTCCAGCTTTTTGTTCCCCGTCTCTTACTTCCTAATGAGGGTATCCAGTTTCGGCCGGGGAGTACCTTTGGGAACCCCTCGTTTCTTGCGGGATATCTGATTTTTAGCATTTTTCTTGCAGGATATCTTTGGTATCGCCGGTATCGCTTGCGGATGGAACGGCGGGGAACCACATCTTCTTTTGCCGCGTGGTTCCTCTCTGTTTGTTTTTTGGCGGATGGAATTGTTCTTTTTCTCACTGGGACACGGGGAGCGCTTCTCGGAGCGGCCGCAGGAGCTTTTCTTTTTCTTGGGCTTTTGGCGTGGAGCACCTCTCAGCAAACTCGGCGTGTTGTTCTTGTTGTGCTGGGAAGTTTTGTACTTTTCGGTCTTTTTTTCTGGGGTACGCGCGGGAATCTTTTATGGAAGGAAGTGCCAGGACTTGGGAGGTTCCAGGGGCTTTCCCTCCAGAGTGATGCTTTGGCGCCTCGGCTCATTGCTCTTGAGGCGGGTTGGAAAGGGTTTAAAGAGCGACCGCTTGTGGGGTGGGGGTGGGAGAACTTTAATGTGATATTTAATAAATTTTATGATCCGCGGGCGCTCGAGGCGAATTATCAGGAAACTAGATTCGATAAACCGCACAATTTTATACTCGAATATATGGACGCAGGAGGTTTGCCTCTTGTGCTCGCGTATATTGCCGTGTTCGCCGCGTTCTATTGGGAGGCTTCACGGATACGGGATCGTTTGTGGGGGAATCTCGCGATCGCAGCAGCAGGGGCATATGTGGTACAAAATCTTTTTCTTTTTGAAACGATCGGGCCCTTACTTCTCTGGGCAGTATATATGGGACTTGTTGATGCGGCGTATGCGGAGGAGAAGGAGGGGAAAGTATCGGGGAGCAAAAGTGTTCTGCCGAGTTCCCGCGTTTCTCTTGGAGCCGCACTTGCAGCATTTTTACCTGCGGCGTTCTTCGTCTATTTTATCAACATTCAATCGGTTATTGCTTCCTCCTATCAATTCTGGGGGTTTAATTATTTTTTGAATAACCGGCCGGAGGAAGCCATCAAAAGTTTTATGCAAGGAATTTCCCTGTGGGGTCCGTACCGCTGGAATATGGAACGGGATTATGCAATCGCGGTTGCACAGGCGTATTTTTATAATCCAGATAAAGTTTCTGCCGAGGAAGCAAAGCAGGCGGTGCGTGCTATGGAGGCGAGCGTTCGAGCGCATCCTCTCGATGCATATGGCCATTATGCACTTGTGGATATTTATAACCAAGTGTCGAACATCGACCCTTCGCGCTATCTTCCCGCTGCAGAAAAAGAGGCAGCTACTGCATTGGTCTTGAGCCCCAACCGCCAGGAGGTTTATTTCTCTCTTGCAAAGACCAAATCTTTAGAGGGGGATAATCCAGCAGCTTTAAAGCTTCTCCAGAAAGCACTTGCGCTGGATCCTCAGGTGCCCGATGCTCATTTCTACTATGGACTTATTGCTTATGCGCTCGGGGATAATGATACGGGGTATCGCGAGCTTCAAAAGTCCCTCGCCTTGGGGCGATCTTGGAAAAACTACAACGAGGCCCGCGTGGCAGGAAATTTTTTTGCAGACTCGGGATACTTAGAAGAGGCAATCACTGCTTATTCTGCAGCGCTTGCCTTAAATCCCTTTGATCTTGAAGCTCGGACTAAACTTGGGGTTGCAAAATATATAAAGGGGGATATGGCGGGAGCTCGCGAGAACCTTCTCGAAGTGAGTCGGTACTTTGATTTCCGCACGAGTCCCTCTTTCGCTTCCCTCAAGCCAATTCTTAATGCGCTAGGTATAGAGAAGTAAATTAAGACGCATGGATTCATAGGGTTAGTCAAGTCTTCTTTATTCGCGAATATTCCTTGATTTTGCTATACTACTTAGGTACAGTGAGTGGGTACTTCAGAGCATCATATTGAGGGAAAAAGGTCGGAATGTATAGATTAAAAGTTGGAGGTGATAAGTAACCATGTTCACTTTTGGCCTTTAATCTTTTATCTAATAATAAACTATTTCTTATGACCAAAGACGGATTGGTGGATGCAGTAATGAAAGCTGCGGAAATTGAAACCAAAGTGGCAGCACACCGCGCGGTAGAGGCTGTTTTCGATACGATTACGAAGTCTCTTGGCCGTGGTGAAGATGTGGCAATTACGGGTTTCGGGACTTTTCGCGTAGCGAAGCGGGCCGCTCGACAGGGGCGGAACCCCAAAACCGGGGAAACTATCCAAATTCCTGCCTCCGTGAAACCAAAGTTCCGAGCTGGGAAAATGCTTAAGGAGGCGGTAAAGTAAGTTTTTTGATCTCTTCAAAAACTCCCCTTCCTGGGGAGTTTTTATTTTTTACCTCGCGGGAGGAGCGTGGTGATGGTATTGCTAAGATCCAAAAAAGAGTTGTAGGTGTTTGCGAGCGCTTCGAGAGAGAGTTTTAAGGGAGAAGAGGGGTCGGTGCCGTTTATAAATGCAGCACGCGCTTGGTCTTCGAAGGAGCGGGCTGAAGAATAGCTTCTTCCGGCTTTACTAAGGAGTGCTTGGATATCGTCGGAGTACTCCACAAGTTGTAGTATTTGCACGCTACGGTTCAAATCTTGAAGGCGGTTTTTTGCAGTGGTGAGAAAGCTCTCATTATTTGCCCAAGTGACGAACATGTCTATCCGCTCGAGTTCTGGGAGGAAGGTATTCGCGCGCCATTCTCTTGTGGTGGCAGCGATTTCCTTAGCAGAATACAAACCGGCATCCGGCACCGTATTTTTTTCGTTGGCGTAGAACCGATCGGCGTTATCGAGGGCGGCAATGAGATTATTTTGTATCACTTGCATGTTTGAGTCAGCGGTGGAGACGCTCGTAATATTCTCACGAGCGGCCTCTGCTTCATTTTGAAGGCAGGCGAGCACTTTTTGGAGGAGTTCTTTTCTGGTTTGGAGTTCAATCTGAATGGAGTCGGGAGCATTCGAATTCATTTTTTGGAGTGCCGCGAATGATTGTGCATCTAGTGCACAGAAGGAATTTGTCGCGGCGGCACTCGCATGGGTGGTGTATAGGGAGAGAAGAAGCGCAAGCCACGGCACGTGGATAGCAAAAAAACGCTTCATATTTTTATTGCGCTAATTTTTCGAGCGCGCTGTCGATAGAAAGAGTGGAGGTGGAAAGCGTGTCGGTAAATCTTGAGGAGGTTGTCGAAAGTGAATTATTGGAGGCATTTGTTGCTGATTCTTTTTCTAATTCTAAAATTTTTGGGGATGATGCGGGGGCGAGGAGGGAGACTGTGGATTCTTGATAACTGAGGTTGGCGAGTTGAATTTGAATATCGATAGCTTCTGCTTCTGCTCGTAGTGCATTCAGATCTGGTCGGGCAATTCCTAGGGGAGAGAGTGACTTCCAAATTGAAAATCCCGAAAATACAAGAAAGAGGAGTGTCCCTGCAAGCGCAAGCGAAGCTGCAGATTCTATGTTTATTATGAACCATTTCCATACAGCACGAATAGGGGGTTGCGGAAAGGCCGTGCGCAACACGATGCTCCTGGACCGTGCTTGGTAATGCGGGTCGGGTTGTATTTCGCGCATCTTTTTTAGGGTGGTGAGCAGACTCATGATATGTTATTTTATTGCACTAATTCTTGGAGGGATTTCATAGCTCTGTACTGCATAAGTTTTACTGCGCCTTCGGTTTTACCGAGGGCAGCAGCAGTTTCTTTAAGGGAAAGTTCTTCGATGAAACGCATAATAAGAACATCTTGATACTCGGGTTTCAGGTGTGTGAGCGCCTTCCGCACACGTTCGATTTCCAATTTTTCCTCAAGTGTGGTTGGAGTGGCGGTAGGGACTGCAAAATATTCTGGATCTATATCATCAATTGAGGCAGGAGTTTTTTTTGTTCGATAATGGTCGATAACTCGATTCCGGGCGATCCGGTACAACCATCCTGAGAAAGGGAAACCGAAATCTCGGTACTTACTTATATTTTGCCATGCGCTCACAAATACCTCATGGGTGAGGTCTTCTGCTTCCTCACGATGGCCTACTTTGAACAATATAAACCGATAAATTTGCGGTTGATATTGATCATAGAGTTTGCCAAAAGCCGAGGCCTCACCCGCGACGGCGCTTTTAATTATTTTGCGCTCATCCACCATAGAAAACGAATATAATCAGTCTTAGTTACTATACGTTTTTTGCTTATGTTATTTCACCTCCGCGGTAACGTTCTTGTGATCTTAATAATATTGTTTTTGATCTTTTGCGTCAAAGATTTTGTCGTAATTCCGGTGGTACTGGATTAATTTAAGGAGAGGGTCTAGGATGGAGAAGTGCCTGATTCCAATCCTAATAATGACCGTATTGAGTGGCGGGCCCCTGAATTTACCTATTGGCATAAAGGGGTTTCCTGGTATTGGCTTACCATTATTGTTGCGGTACTCTTACTTGCGGTAGCAGCATGGGGAAGAAACTTTCTTTTTGGAGTGTTTGTGGTGATTGCTGAAATATTGGTACTTACCTGGGGGAGTCGTACTCCAGAGTTTGTGACATTCCGGGCGGAGATGAAAGAATTGAATATTAATGATCGGATGCATTATGCTTGGCAGGATTTCGCAAGTTTTAGCACAGAGGAAGAAGAGGGCGGGTTCACGGTATTTCTCCGCTTTCGTAATGGATTGCGGCCACCTCTTCGAATTTTTATTCCCCGAGATGTGTTCGCTGGGTTTAAGAAGAAAATTTCTCTATGGTGCCCGGAGACGCAAGATTTCCGCTCCTTTGTCGAAGTAATTGAAGAATTTTTTCGTTTTTAGCTTCGATGTTGTGAGGATGCAGTATTGTCCCCATAGCTCAACGGATAGAGCGCATCCCTGCGGAGGATGAAATCGAGGTTCAATTCCTCGTGGGGACACCGTTTGAACTTTTGGTGCGTTTTGCGCGTCTCGAAACGGATTTGAGAGCGTAAATATAACGTTTTTTCCGTCAACAAACCCGGTTCGAGGTGAAAATTTTGACCAAATCACGTTTTTCACTCGCCAGAGCCATTTTATATAGCAACGACGCGGTTCCGGCGAGTTCAAGGAATTCGGCGAGCTTGTCTTGCCTCTCCTATCCAGTCTGTCGTAATTCTGCTGTTTTTTCCTCCAGTCCCTTGCGCCCATGGAGTAAGGCCGCCTTCCGCTCTCCAAACAACTGCTTTTCGATTGTGTCATCAAGGAACGCGTCGGTCAGCAGGCCCAGACGGTCACTGAGTTGACCCCCTCGCAGCGTGAGCGCCTTGATCTCCTCATCTCGCTGGTATTCCCAATCCACATGAGGCGTTGCCAGTTGACTCTGGAAGTAAGTTTTCTCCACCCCATTGAATTGCAGGATCTCCAGCTTCTACTCGAATGCCGCGGCACCGCTTCTTCACGAACGCATGTGACTGGGTCCATCCCTTGCTCTAGCACCGATAATAGGTGTGGCTCTTGTGAGGGGACGCTGCAAATGAGAGTGGAATTGTGTATACTTATTGTATGCAAAAGCGTATTTTAGTGGGAGTGGGGGTCATAATACTTCTCGGGGTTTTTGTTCTACTCGCATTTTTTTCTCGCCGAGAGCAGACTCTCGCGCCTTCTTCTGCTTGGAGCCCGCCTTCCTCTGTTTCTTCTACTATTTTTCATGGACCTACCGGAGCGCCTTTCATTAAGGGCCCTTCCGGGCCTCCGCCGCAATAAGTTTTGAATTGTTGTATAGTTACAGGAAAAGATTGTAAATCAAACAGAATATGCAAGGTAGTTGGCGGAGGATGACAGTTGTAAGAGAAAATACTAGTTTGGATTGACTTGCTTAGTCGGAAATTACTACAATAGCTTTGTTTAGCGGGTGTAGCACAGTGGTTAGTGCGCATGCTTGCCAAGCATGATACGGCGGTTCGATTCCGCTCACCCGCTCCATAATCAAACTTATAGTTCGAGCGCAGTCATAAAATGCTCTGTGATGTGTATTGAAGTTTGCAAAGTTATTTTTTCTCTCTTCTTAATTATTGATATAAAGGGGGAAATGGAGGGTGTTGGCTTATTCTTGAAGAGGCAGGGGAGCGAATAGATGAAGAATTTCTCGTTGCATTTATCTCGCTCTCGCGGCGGCGAGGGCGATGATTTTGTGGGCGCCGGCGCGTTTGAGTGTAGTCGCTGCTTCGAAGAAGGTTGCTCCGGAGGTGGAAACATCGTCTAAGAGGAGACAGTTTTGTGATCGCACCTTTTCCGGAGATATTACCGAGAATGCATTCACTATATTTGTCCGGCGTTCGTTCCAGGTAGGGAGTTCACTTTGAGGTTTGGTGTTGGTCGTGCGAAGGAGGACGTCTGAAATTATGGGGAGTTTGTATGTTGTATAGAGGTGTTGTGCGATGAGCTCTACTTGGTTATAACCACGTTCCCTTTTTCGTTTTGGAGAGAGTGGCATAGGAACCACAATGAAGGAATCTGTGAGTAGTGGAAGTTGCTGAAAATATTTTTCGATACATTTCGCAAGTGTGCTTGCTGCTGCATGCGCGTGGCGGAATTTTAAATGGTGTACGAGCGTGCGGATGCGCGGGTCGTGATAGGAAGAAGCAGCGCCTAAAAGATAGGGAAAGTCTCTGTGGCATATTTTAGTGGTTTCGGGTATGCGTGCAAAACATTCACCGCAGCGGAGGGTCGATTCAATAGGGATAGCGGCGGTACATTCTTTGCATAATGCTTCTTTCGCGGAGGGGAGTGGAGTATGGCAGAAGAGGCAGCGGGGAGGGAAGAGAAAATTAAGAAGTGAGCCGAGCATCACTTACCATAATACTCTTCTGTATTTTTGTATGCCATTTTACTTCCCGTGGCTATGGGTTCTTGATTCAGTATGCGAGTTGTCTCCATTGAAAATTTCTCTTGAGGGTTTGCGGTATACTATGGATATGTGGAGTGTGTTTTACAACTTGCGACAGAGAACCTTTCCTTCTTATCTTGGGATAGATATTGGTACCACTTCGATTAAAGCAGTGGAAGTGAAGCGAGGAGAGAAACTCCCGGCATTGCTGAACTACGGAATACTTGAACTTGGAGGTTATCTTCTCCGGTCCAATAATGTGCTTCAAACGAGCACGCTCAAACTTTTTGAGGAAGAAGCTGCTGAACTATTACAGGTACTTATGCGGAAAATGAAGCCGCGGGCCCGCGAGGTTATCGCTTCTCTCCCCATATTTTCTGCTTTCACAACCGTTTTGGATTTTCCCTCGATGACGCCGGAAGAACTTAAAAAAACGATTGCATTTCAAGCCAAGGAATATATACCCCAACCTCTTTCAGAAGTGGCAATCGATTGGCTGAAGGTGGGGGAGTTCGAAAGTAAGGGATACAAGCATGACCAGATTTTGCTTATCTCCGTATCGCGCGAGCAGATTCAGCGGTATCGTCAGCTTTTCGCTGCAGCTGGCTTAAATCTCAGAGTGCTCGAAATTGAAAGTTTGGGTCTTGCACGGCTTCTTACTGCTCAAGATCCTACTCCTACTATTGTAGTGGATATTGGAAGCCGTTCCACAAATATTGCTTTCGCGGCTCAGGGGATGCTTCGCTATATTTCTCAGAGCGATTTTGCGGGAGCGTCTCTCACGCAAGCTCTTGCACAGGGGCTAAATATCAATCCACTTCGCGCTGAAGAACTTAAACGGGAACGCGGAGTGGCGCAGGCGGGTCAAAGCTACGAATTATCCACAATCATGTTGCCATTTTTGGATGCTATAATTAATGAGGTGAAAAGGGCTCAATTTAACTACAGAAGCCAGTTCTCTGGAGTTTCCGATCCCGAACGGGTGATCCTCACTGGGGGGGGCGCTAACCTTGCGGGGGTTGCTGGATATTTTGAGAAGGAAGTAGGTCTTCCAGTAGTAAAGGCTGCTCCCTTTACCCGTTTCGAATATGCTCCTGAATTGGAGCCTCTCCTTCCGGAGGTAGGTTCCATACTCTCTGTAGCAATGGGACTTGTTATGAGAGAATTCATATAGTAATCGAAATTTTCAATCCATAATCCTCAAGTAACTTCGAAAATTATTTCATGCCTCTTCCTCAAAAAGTAGTAGATCGATTGACCCAAGGATCAGTGACTACACCAGGACTTGCGGGGCAGCTACTCCTTTTTTCCGGCACTCTTTTTCTCATTGGATTATTTGTGTATGGAGGGATTGTTTTCGGCTATCGGCCGTATTTTGAGAGACAACGGAAATCTTTAAACGATAAAATTCAAGCTTTTGTTCAAGAAATCCCCGCAACAGAGCAAGATAAGATCATTTCATTTTATTCACAACTCGAGAATATCCGTAATCTTCTCGACCGTCGCGTGTCGCTCAGCGCATTCTTCGCGTGGCTGGAGCGTGTGACCCAACAAAATGTATATTTTCGGCAGCTTTCGATAGATGTTCCTTCGGGGAAGGTAAATTTTGTGGGGGTGGCGAAAAATCTCACCGATGTTGAAGAGCAACTCGCGATTTTTGAACGTATTCCCGAGATTCAATCGGCAGCGATGGATCGCGCTTCTTTCACAAACGATAAGACGTGGGAATTTTCGGGTACCCTCCTTCTCTTGCCCTCGGTATTTGTCGCTACTTCTACCCTTTCTTCTTCATGAAGCAGAGTACCAAACGACTTTTTAGTGTGCTTTTCTCCCTTTTTCTCATAGGAGGGGCTTTTCTCCTCTTTTCTAACTTTATCCGGCCCGCGTACCAAGAAGCGCAAAAAATTAAGGGGGATGTGCAAGCCCGGCAGCAATTTGTATTACAACAGCAGGAAGTGGTGCGGAAAGTCCAGCAACTTGTTAGTAGTTATAATAATGAAGCCGATCTTCGGAATCTAGTGAGCCTCACCCTTCCTCTCGAGAGAGATGTGTCGGGAGCACTTACTCAATTGGGAGGTCTTGTACAGGACCAAACACTGGGAGCTCAGTCCTTCGCAATTACTCCGCAACAAAACGATGCTCCTACGGCAATCGCTCCTCCGAGTGGGTCAATCCTCAATCGCCCTCTCGGCACCCTACTATTCCAATTTTCTTTCTCGGGGAGTTATGATAATTTAAAAAGCTTTCTGGAAAAGCTGGAATCCAATGTCCGTATTTTCGACGTGAGAACTCTTTCTCTTGTGCCGGTAGGAAAATCCACCCAAGATATTTATAAAGTCGATTTGACTGTGGTTACCTATTATCAGCCGAAGCAGTAACAATTATGGCTATTGTCATTGAAGAAGAACAGAGTCATTCCATAAGTCTTATGACCTTGGTGGTATGGGTGATTGTCATCGGGGTAGTGGGGACTGCCGGGTACTATCTTTTCTTCAAAAATCCCGAACTCATTTCTTTTACAGCACCTTCAGGATTCAAAAATACGGAGGCGGTGTCGAAAATTGATCTGAATCCGGAGGGGGTGGTGCGTAGTCCGCAGTTTCAAATTCTGAAGCAATATGTGGCTCCCCCGGACACGAGTAGAGCGGGGAGGAAGAATCCTTTTTTGGGATTTTAATCCTATGACTGGAGAACAACTGCTTGCAGAACTTCAAAAGGCTCAAATGATTGATGGGGCTACTGCTCAAAGGATACAGCGAGAGGCGTTGCTCGCTAACCGTCCTCTCGAAGAGGCGCTTTACGTGAAGCGCATCGTCGATGATGGGGAAGTAGCGGAGCTTAAAAGCAAAATGCTCAATGTTCCCTATCAGAAGATTGATATTGATCATTTTGATGAGTCACTTTTGCGTGTGGTCCCGGAGACTACTGCGCGAACGTACGGAGTAGCTCCTCTTCAAAAGAAAGAGAATTTGCTTGTAGTGGGAATGCTTAACCCCGATGATGTGAAAGCCCAGGAAGCGCTTAAATTTGTAGCTCGTTCAAACCGCGCAAGTCTCGGAGTATACATTATTTCTTGGAGTGATTGGCAGCGCGTGCTCCAAAAATATTCTCCCTATCGCAATGAAATCGAGAAAGCACTCACTGCGATTCGGGAGCAGCCTGGGGCAAAGCCTACAAAAGTGGTTCAGCTTAAACAAATGAACGAGGGAGAGATTGAGGATGCGCCGGTGATTAATATTGTGGCGCGCACGTTCGAAGAAGCAGTGGTGCAGCGCGCGTCCGATGTGCATATCGAGCCTCAACAGGAATATCTTCGTGTACGGTTTCGCATCAATGGGGATCTTCAAGAGGTAGCTTCTTTGCCGATCGAACTTGCGCAGCCGATCGTGTCCCGCATCAAGGTACTTTCTAATCTTAAGATTGACGAAGCGCGCGTACCTCAGGATGGGCGTTTCCGTACCACGGTACAAGATCGAGAGATCGACTTCCGGGTAGCGACGTTTCCTACTCCTTCCGGCGAAAAGGCGGCAGTGCGGGTGCTTGATCCTTCTGTGGGAATTAAATCATTTGAAACTCTAGGACTTGTGGGAAGGAGTCTCTCGGTGGTTGAGCGAAATCTCCAGAAGCCGTATGGGATGGTCTTGGTCACAGGGCCTACAGGATCGGGGAAAACGACGACGCTTTATGCGGTGTTGCAGCGACTCAATAATAATGAAGTAAATATTGTAAGTTTGGAAGATCCTGTGGAATACCTCGTTCCCGGAGTGAATCAATCACAAGTGCACCCCGAAATCGGGTATGATTTTGCGGCGGGGCTGCGGCAAATTCTCCGGCAAGATCCTGATGTAATTATGGTGGGGGAAATTCGGGATAATGATACGGCAGAACTCGCGGTGCGGGCAGCACTCACGGGGCATATTGTGCTTTCCACACTCCATACGAACAATGCATCAAGTGTGGTATCCCGGTTATTAGACATGGGAGTAGAAGCATTTCTTCTCCCCGTGTCGGTGAATGTGATGATCGCGCAGCGGCTTGTGGGGGAGCTTTGCACAGCATGTAAGACAGGGACTGTTCCTTCTCCGGAACTTGCAAAAATTATTCAATCCACGCTTGAAGAGATTCCGGAAGAGATTAGGTCTCGATTCAGAGAACCGTATAAGATATTCCATGCGCCGGGGTGCACCGTGTGCAAGGGGAAAGGGATTATAGGACGAGCGGCGCTTTTTGAGGTGTTGGAAATGACGGATCGGCTCAAAGAAATCGTAGTGCGAGGACCTACTCTTGAAGCTATCATCCAAGAAGCGAAAGCGCAGGGGATGATTACGTTGCGGCAGGATGGCGTGCTGAAGGCCCTTCAGGGGTTTGTTATGCTTGAGGAAGTGGTAAGGGAGACTGAAGGAGTATGATAGAATAGTGAGTGATGGATTATCGAGTACAACTTAAAGAATTACTCGTCGCGGCTGCCCAACAGAATGCGTCGGATTTGCATTTGGCCGTGGGGAGGAGGCCTACGCTCCGGATAGACGGGGTACTTGTTCCGTTACAAAAAGAACAGATTATGACGCCGGAAGCGGCAGAGGGGTTGGTTACAGTACTTCTCACATCGGAACAGAAAGCGCGGTTCGAAAAAGAACGGCAACTTGACTTTGCATACAATCTCGAAGACAAGGTACGGTTCCGGGTGAATGTATATTATCAGCGAGGGTATGCCGCGGCGGCGTTGCGTGTTATTCCCGCACGGATCCGGACGCTCGAAGAATTAAATCTTCCGCCGATTTTACATGAGTTCCCAAAGCTCTCACAGGGATTTGTGCTGGTGGTAGGCCCCGCAGGACATGGAAAATCTACCACGCTCGCAGCACTTTTAGATGAGGTGAATCATACTCGGGCCGATCACCTTATCACCGTCGAAGATCCGATTGAATATCTTTTTACGCAGGACAAGAGCATCATTTCCCAGCGAGAGGTGGGGAGTGATACGTCAACTTTCCACGATGCCTTGCGCACTGTGCTTCGGCAGGATCCTGACGTTATTATGATTGGAGAAATGCGCGATGCAGCTTCCATTGCAACTGCAATGACCGCAGCGGAGACGGGACACCTTGTGTTTTCTACGCTCCACACCAACTCCGCCTCGCAGACCATTGACCGCATTATCGACACATTCCCCGCGGAGCAGCAGGGACAAGTCATTTCGCAGCTCGCTGCTACACTCGTGGCAATCGTTTCTCAGCGGCTTTTGCCGAGAACTTCCGGAGGCAGAATTCCAGCGAACGAAATCATGTTGGTGAATCCTGCGATCCGGAACCTTATCCGCGAACGGAAAGTATATCAGATCGATCTCGTGATTGAGACAAGTCTTCAGGAGGGGATGATTACGCTGAACCGGTCGCTTGCGCTCCTCGTGAAAAGCAAAGAAATTTCCCTCGAAAATGCGGAGTTGTATTCTCTAAATCCGGCGGAGTTGCGGATACTTTTGGAGCGACTGTGATACCAATATACGAATGTATGCGAATGTTACAAATAATACGAATAAGAACAAAATAACATATCCGGAATTGTCGCATCTCGTCACCGGTATGTGTTTTACGGTTCAGAATGATGAAGGTGGATTCGCCCGAGAAAAGCAGTATTGCGATGCCCTTGAAAGGAAGTTGCAAGAATCGAGAGTTCCTTATCAAAGAGAATTTTCCATTGCAGGCATTGGCAACACAACTGATTTTTTAATAGACGACAAAATTGTTTTAGAAACAAAGGCAAAACGGTTCGTTACTAAAGAAGATTATTTTCAGATCCGGCATTACCTGCAAGTGACCGAGTTAAAGCTGGGGTTTCTCGTTAATTTTCGGAATAAGTATATAAAACCCGTGCGTGTCGTGCGTATCGATACTGCATCGCGTTCCAAGTTCGCATAACTCTTTATTTGTATTATTCGTATCATTGGTACAATTAGTATATTGGTATTATGAAGTTTAAATATCAGGCAAAAACCAAGGAAGGAGAGGATCAGGTGGGATTTGTGGAAGCCCCTAACCGGGAAGCCGCCGTTGCTATCCTTTCGAGCCATAATCTTTTTGTTTTAAGCATCACTTCGGCGCAAGGGAAGAGCTGGACTGATCGTTTCTTGGCATATTTTAATCGTGTGCGGCGGAAGGATAAAGTGATTTTTTTTCGCCAGCTTTCAACTCTTCTCGAAGCGCGGATCCCTTTGGCGGCGGCACTGCGTAACCTTCAGAAGCAAACGGCGAATCCTGCGCTCAAGGAAGCGGTATTTGCAGTGGCGGAAGACATAGATTCCGGGCTGCCTTTTTCACAAGCGATGGAGCGCCGCGGGGAGATATTCTCGGAATTTTATGTGGCGATGGTGCGGGCGTCGGAGACTACCGGGAAACTCGAGGAGGTGATGCAATTTCTTGCCGACTATACCGAGAAAGAAGATTTGCTTATCAGTAAGACCTTGAGTGCACTTACCTATCCGGCGCTCATTGTGGGACTTTTCATTGTTGTGGCATTCATTCTGGTTACGTTTGTATTTCCCCAAATCAAACCAATTTTCCAAAACTCTAAGGTTGACTTGCCGATCCTTACAAAAATCCTTCTCGGGGCAGGGGATTTCTTTGGAGTATGGTGGCCTCTTGTTTTGCTTGGCGGAGTATTTGCAACGCTCATGGGAGTGGATTACTTTCGCTCTCCAGAGGGACGCGCGATTTTGGATGATGCTAAAGTGAGGCTGCCATTCGTGAACCGGATTTATCTCCCCATCGTGCTCTCGCGATTTTCGTATACTATATCGCTGCTTTTGAAGGGAGGTATTCCTGTGGCACAGGCGTTAGAAATTGTGAGTCATGTGGTGTCGAACGCGCTCTACGAAGATCTTCTCCATGAAGTTTCGGAGGGGGTGCGCGGGGGAGAAACGATGTCGCAAACCATTGCGCGGTACCCCGATTATTTCCCGTCGCTTATTTCCCAAATGGTGGCGGTAGGGGAAGCGAGCGGACAGTTGAGCCAGATGTTTGGACGCATTGCCACGTTTTATGAACGAGAGGCGGATGATGCGATCAATAACATTGTGAATTTAATCCAACCGCTCATGATTGCGGGTATCGGTATCCTTGTGGGATTTCTCTTCGCGTCCATTCTTATGCCGCTTTACCAACTCACCACTTCATTCGGCTAAATTTGGCTATTTCTAGTGAGGGGTTATCCACATTGGCGTATGGTATTTATGCTATAATTGTAGCAATCAGGAAAGGTCGAGTGTGGTATACTCAGATTATGCAATTATTATCGAAGAAGGGGTTTACACTCATCGAACTTTTGATCGTGGTCGCCATCATTGGTATTTTGGCCTCGGTCATCTTGGTGGGGCTTGGGCCTACACAGCGTGCGGGGCGTGATGCGCGGCGAGTTGCGGACTTACGGAATCTTCAGAATGGGATTGCCTTGTATTATAACAAGACTGGTGCGTATCCGGGTGCGAGGAACAGTTCAATAACTGTGAGTGGAGCTAACGGTCTTGGTTCGATCCTTACGAATGCGAATATAGGTATTTATCAGGTGCCGTCCGATCCAACTTCAGGATCCAGCTATTGGTATTATCTCAATTCAGATGGATCTCAATATGTTTTAGAAGCCTATCTTGAAGATGCCAATAGCCCACTCCTCAAGAGTAGTTACACGGATTCGGTTGTTACTAAGTGTAATAGTGGCAGTGATGGTACTGGAGGTAATGGTACTGGTGTAAAGTATTGTGTGACTCTTTAAGAGTGTTCTTGCTTTCTTGTATGTTGTATAACCCACCCGCCTTTCGGCGGGTGGGTTATTGCCCAGCGACTCCGCGACATCCTCCGGCAAATCTGCAGCACCGAGAAAGCGGACATCTTGAAAGGCGCTATTGGTTCCGACCATGTGCATATGCTCCTCGAAATACCACCGTACATTGCTGTGAGCAGGATCGTCCAGCATCTCAAGGGGGAATCCTCCCGCAAACTCCAGATGGAGTTCCTCAAACTTGGGAAGACCTTCTGGGGACAGTATATGTGGCAGATCGGGTATTTCTGCTGCACCACCGGAACTATCACCGAGAGCACCATCGCCAAATACTATATAGAGGAACAAGGCAAGAAGGAGGAGGACGAGGACAAAACGTTTATTGTGATGAGCTAGTTCGGATTCCATCCGAACGAGCAGATATGAGCCGCCACAAAGAATACTCCGCACTTTCAGTGCGGAGTGGTTTATTAAGTTATTATTATTTTTGTGTTTACCGCAATTCTCTTTATTTTTGGTTTGACCTTCGTTCGAGAGTTTTTGAATATGCTTGTGTTTCGCTATGATCCTTACTTTTCTTACAAGAGCAAGTTGGGAGAAATTTAGAGAGAGAAGTTTGACAGTGAGGGTGGAGGATGTATGCTCTCTTTGTGGTTCAAAGACAAGATGTTACAATGGAACAGCTTTCGCGCATGGTGCAACGTGGGTTTGCGGAAAATGATGTGCACTTTAAGGGTATAGACGAACGGCTTAATGGGATAGACGGTCGGCTTGATGGGGTAGATTATCGTTTGGATGTATTGGAATTTGAAATTCGGGAAGTAAAAAGCATTCTCGGTCCGCTTGCGAGAGTTGTTTCTCTCATGGAAGTGGACATTCATGCACTTTATTCGCGCGTGAATCGTCTGGAGAAGAAAAATAGTATCGTGAAATAACGGCTCCGCAATGGAGTTTATTTTATTCATATTTGGCCTCGCGGTGGGAAGTTTCCTCAATGTGCTTGCGTTTCGCTACGATTCTGACAGGTTTCTTTTTTCCCGAGAGGCGCTTGGGTTGGTTCCAAGACGAGCGTCCCGACGATCGCGGTGTATACATTGCGGGAAAGCGCTCCGGTGGTATGAGCTTATCCCGGTGGTGAGCTATGTTGTCCAGCGGGGGAGGTGTCGGGCGTGCCGCGCGAGGTTGAGTGTGCAGTATCCGCTCGTGGAGCTTCTTGCTGGCCTTTTATTTTTGTTCGTGCCGATCCGTCTTCATTTTCTTTTTCCTTTTCTTACTCCTCTACCGCTCGTGGAGCTCTCGGCGCTTTGGATAATTGTGTTCCTTCTTCTCCTCCTTATGGCCGCAATCGACTTCCGCCTCCGGATTATTCCCGATGAAATTCACATTGTTCTCCTTTGCGTTGCAGCTCTTGCGTTGTTGATTATTTTCCCCTCGGGAGCGACTGGCGAATCATTTCTCGGGTCGTACGGACTTCTTTTTTGGCTATCGCCCGTCGTGTGGGTGAATAAGTTGGCAGGGTTATTTATAGGGGGAGCGCTCACAGGATTTATTTTTATAGTGAGTCGTGGACGGGGGATGGGTATGGGAGATGTAAAGTTGGCGGCGGCATTAGGGTTGCTCTTCAGCTGGCCGGACATTGTCGTACTTCTTGGAGTTGCGTTTGTGTTCGGGGCACTTGCGGGGGTCGCGGGGATGGCGTGGGGAAGGAAAACTTTAAAGAGTTCATTGGCATTTGGGCCGTTCCTCGCGCTAGCGAGTACCTTTGTGTTTTTCGGCGGATTTGAGTTCATCCGGTGGTATTTGGGAGTGTTTCTTGGATAGTCCCCCTTCTCGGATTTTTTATAAAGAAGATATACTATATGTATGTTCCGATTCCTTCTCTCTCCTCGCTTCCCACCTTCCACTCGGCATGGAGGGTTTACTCTCGTCGAAATATTAGTAGTAGTGTCAGTTTCTATTATTCTTTCGGCGTTTGCGCTGCAATATTCTCTCGTGAGCCAATATACGACCGCGCTTTCTATCGAGCGGGTGGAAGTGGGGCAGTTTATCCTAAAAGCGAAGGCGCTCACATTATCCACTCGCTTACGAAGCAACTTGAGCCGGCCGTGCGGATACGGAGTGTGGATTGATTATTCCGCTTCTGGTTCCCCTCTCTATCTTTTTTCCTACTCCTTACCTGCTTCCCCATCGGGAGCGCAGTCGCCTTGTAGTGCCTTGCGAGCCGGCAGCCAGCGTCTTGACGTAACGAATGCGAATAATTATCAACAAATGGAATCCCTTACTTTGGAAGAGGGAGTGCGTTTTGTTTCCCCTTCCCCTTCTCCGCGGCTCGACATGGTATTTTTCCTTACCCCGGACCCTACCACGCTCGTGTGGGCGGACGGTGCGAGGGTTGCCGGTGATCGGGGGTTGGTGAGTCTCCAAACCATACAGGGGAACGCGACGGGGACGGTGACGGTGACGTCGGGAGGAGAGGTCAGTTTTTAAACTCGGCATGCCTTCGTCTTGCGAAGAGGGTTATAATATAACTGTATGCATCGAGTATTTCCCATTTCCCATTTCCCACTTCCCACTCAACGTCATGGGTTCTACATTGTGGAAGCTATGATCGCATTGGGGGTGCTGGTGTTCTCTTTTCTAGGAATGATTACTCTTCTCGCCAAATCCTTGAGTTTAAACCGGGTGGTTGCGGATTCTTATGTTGGGAACTACTTGGCGTTGGAGGGAGTGGAACTGGTAAAAAATGTGGTGGATGCGAATATTGCATTCCTGCAGAATTTCAATCAAAATTGCGTATGGAATAGTGGTTTTCAAAGTGAGGGATCGTATGAAGCTGATTGGACATCCTACTTTGCGGTGCGGAGTGCAAATGAATGTCCAGGGGCAGTTTTCACTGCTGGAAATTCGTATCAGGGGAGATATCTTTTACTTGACAGTACTGGGCATTATGGATATGCGAACGGAGGAACGCCTACTATTTTTACCCGGAAAATTACTGTCACTCCGAATCCGAGCAAGAGTTCTAGTAACCCAATCGGGAACCCCGACGAAATTAAGGTGGAATCTCTTGTAAGGTGGGTGACGCGAGGAGGGGGCACTTTTAGCGCCACGGTCGAGGATCGTTTTTTTAATTGGCGACGGAGATGAAGCATTCAATTTTCAATTCGCGTCGCCGAGAAGGGTTCACTATTATTGAGCTGCTTATTTCAATTGCGCTCTTCAGCGTGGTTGTAACAATTGCGGTGGGTGGATTTACGCGCGCGCTTCGGCTTCAACGGCAAACGCAATCATTACTTTCTGTAAATACTAGTTTGAATCAGGCGCTCGAGATTTTTGCACGGGAGGTTCGTACGGGGGGGGAATTCTCGAATCCTTCGGGACCTTCCACCCTGCAATTTACCAATGCTCGACAGGAGAGTGTTACTTATTTGTGGCATGATCAGGCGCTTTGGCGGGCGGTTGGAGGATCGGAAAAAAAGATCACAAGCGATAATGTTTTGATCGTGAATGCCAGTTTTCTTCTGGTGCAGGGGAGTAGCCCTTTGAACGATGGATATCCACCTCGGGTCACTCTTGCGCTCAAAGCCGCACCAAATTCGTCAGATCCCGCGATTACTCAGGATATTATTCAGTTTCAAACTACGGTAAGCGCCCGGTTGATTGATGATATTCCCCCCACGGTTGTAGTACAAAAATTTGTTTCGGGGGGAACTGCCACTCCTGATGCGTTCGTTTTGACCATTATGGGGCGTCGCGTTCGTCCCTGCCTTACCCTTGAGAATTACGTGGCGTCTCTTCGAGATAAAAATGGGAATCCGCTTTCTCTGATAGATCAACAGAGCGAAATCAGCAAGGATCGAGATTACCTTACTAATAAAGGGGTATGTAAAAATTACTATACTGCCAATGCGGACGCGGATATTTGTCTTTTCGGGGGAGATATCAAAGGAACAGTTTTTAACATGGCTGAAGGACAATACTGTGTGGATGAACTTCCGACCACGTTTTACAATAAGAGTTTTGCGCGAGCTTGTGGAGAAACTACTCCCCCGCGCGGGGAGAACGCTACTCCTCCTACCTACGATTCGGTTCTCGTGAACCAGCAAAGAGTGTGTACGGTACAAAATATCTTCAAATGATGGGGAATTTTCATTATTCTCGGCAAATTTCCTGTTTTCGCTCTGGACAGGTCATGATTATTTCCATTGTGGCGCTTGGAGGAATATTTTTGGGAGTAACTGTTGTAGCGGGACTTCTCATGACTTCTCAAATCCGAGAGGCGAGTGATTCTCAAGCGTCCACGAATGCCATTGCCGCGGCGGATGCCGGACTTGAATGGGGGCTCTATCGATATACGTATCCTACGAGTACGAATGCCACTGCTCCTCTCTCCCAATTTTCCAATGGAGCCGCCGCAGATGTTCGTTGTTATGAGGCGGGTGGAAACGAACTTACCACGTCTGCTCCCGCAGTGCCTGACTGCGGGAATTCCAAAACTAGCATCATCCGATCCTATGGGGTCTATTTGGATGCGAACAGGATATTGGAAATATCCGATGTACAACCCTTTACTCCCCAACCTCCCCTCCCTCCCCCGACGGGTACTACTAGTACTTAAATGCTATGACGAGGCGCGAAGCATCGATGCGGGTACAAAAGCTGCGCGAGGAAATCAATAAAGCGCGGTACGCATACCATGTACTTGATCAATCGTTGTTTTCAGATGGGGTGCTTGATTCCTTAAAAAAGGAACTTTTTGACTTGGAGCAGCAGTTTCCAGAGCTTATTACTCCCGATTCGCCAACGCAGCGCGTGGGAGGAAAACCACTTCCCGAATTTCAAAAAGTGGTGCGGGAGGGACGCCCGCGGATGAACTCGCTTGAGGATGCGTTTTCGGAAGCGGATGTGCGCGCGTGGTATGAACGGTTGCAGAAGTACCTAGGAACAAAGAACAAAGAACAAAGAACAAAGGGCTCGTTGTCTCATACATTCTATTGTGATCTCAAGATGGATGGCCTCGCAGTGGAGTTGGTGTATCGCAATGGAATTTTTGTGCAGGGATCTACGCGGGGTGACGGGTTTGTGGGGGAAGACATTACTAAAAACCTTAAAACAATCGAGGCAATCCCGCTCCGGTTGGATGGTTCGACGAACTCACCGCAAGTAGAAATGTCGAAGGAGCTTATTGTGCGAGGAGAGGCGTTTATGACCAAAAAAGAATTTATGCGGATTAATAAAGAGCAGGAGAAGAAAAGCGAGAAGCAGTATGCAAATCCCCGCAATGTGGCGGCGGGATCTATCCGACAGCTCGATCCCACAATTACTGCGAATCGGAAATTAGATTTTTTTGCGTATGGAATTATTGGTAGAGAAGGCAGAGATGAGGAATTCTTGAAACACTATCCCAGGAGGAGCGCGGAATACAAAGTGCTGGCGGGGTTTGGGTTTAAAACGAATCCTTATGGAAAGGTGGTCCGATCTCTCGAAGAGATTTTTGCGTTTCATGCGGAAGCCGCGAAATTGCGCGAGAAACTTCCCTATGAAATAGACGGAATTGTGGTGACGGTGGATGATAATCGTCTCTATCGAGAAGCAGGAATTATTGGTAAGGCGCCTCGTGCGTCAGTGGCGTATAAATTTTCTCCTCGGGAAGCGACCACCGTGGTGGAGGATATTCAGGTGCAAGTGGGGCGTACGGGGGTGTTGACGCCTGTGGCAGTGATGCGGCCCGTGCAAGTAGGAGGAGTGACTATTACCCATGCCACGCTTCACAATGAAGATGAAATTCGCCGTTTGGGATTGAAGATTGGCGATACGGTTATTGTGAACCGTGCGGGGGATGTGATTCCCCAGGTGACGAAGGTACTCGCCGAATTGCGGACGGCGAAAGAGAAGGAGTTTGCGATGCCTACGAGGTGTCCCGTGGATGGATCTAAAGTAGTGCGTGATGGAGTGGCGTATCGGTGTTCCAATCCGCAGTGTGGAGCGCGGCACCGTGAGGCGCTCTATCACTTTGTCGCTCGCGGGGGGTTTGACATCGAAGGGTTGGGGCCAAAGATTCTCGATCGGTTTTTGGATGAGGGGCTTATCGCCGATGCCGCGGATATTTTCACTTTAAAGAAAGGGGATATTGAAGTGCTTTCAGGGTTTGGGGAGAAATCAGCGGAGAATATTGTGGCGGAGGTGGCGCGCAAGCGAACAATTGTGCTTCCACGATTTCTTTTTGCGTTGGGGATTCTTCATGTGGGGGAGGAGACGGCGCGAGTGCTCGCGGAGCAAATGGCAAGTGGCAAAGAGCAAATAACAAAATCAACTGGGGTGCTAAAAATATTTCAGAAATTGACTTTGGAGGAGTTGCAGGAGATCCCAGATATTGGGCCGAAGGTGGCGCAAAGTATTTATGACTGGTTCTTGGAGAAGCGCAATGTGAAGTTTTTGGAACGGCTCGAAAAGGCAGGAGTGCAGATTCAAAGTTATAAGTCATCAGTTATAAGTCATACGTTAGCTGGTAAGACATTCGTGCTTACCGGGACGTTAGAGACGATGTCTCGGGAGGCAGCGAAAGAGAAAATCCGGGCACTTGGCGGTTCCACGGCGGAATTGGTGAGTAGAAAAACAGATTATGTGGTGGCAGGAGCCGAACCGGGGTCGAAATTGGAGAAGGCAAGAAATTTGGGGGTGAAAATTTTGGGAGAGAAAGAGCTTCTAAGAATACTTGGTTGATTTCCCTGCTTTTTCCCACTACTCCATTAATTTGCCGATCGGCAAATTAATGGAGTAGTGGGATTGCGAGGAAATATTGAAAAGTGTTTTAAGGTTCCGTATACTAGTGGATGCCTGCGGGTGTAAACAAAGTTTTCGCCCGCTGCACTTGAAGCAAATATGAATACTTCCGTATTCATCCCCGCTTCTCGTTTGCGGGCGTAGCTCAGTCCGGTCTAGAGCGTCCCCCTGCCCCGTCCCGCACCAAATACAAATGGGTCCGTGGTGTAGCCCGGTTTAACACGTCCCCCTGTCACGGGGAAGATCGCCGGTTCAAATCCGGTCGGACCCGCAGTAAGTACATTTGGTGCGGGATCGCGAGGGAAGGCCATGGGTTCAAATCCCATCACCCGCGCAAGTCGGGACTTATTGAGGCCAAAACCTCGTTTTGTCCTTGTGGAATGTGGAGTTTTGCCGGTTCAAATGCTCGCAAAAAAAGAACCGCCGCCATGTTCGAAAACGTGGCGGCAGTCTTTGTTGGGTTAAGGGAACTTTCGTGTTGGTTTTCTGATCGACGGGCAGACGAAAACGCTCGATAGCATCAAGCTTTTTCGCCTGCCTTGATCTGCAAATAAACATCGATTTGTCTGTTTGCATGCATAACAAACACTGTGTGCAATGCGGGAAGGAGATGCAGAAATGGGGCCGGACGGCAGCGGGAACGGAGCGGTATCGATGCCCGCGGTGCTGCCGCTCAAGCACTCTCCATCGCCAGGATACACGTCTCCGCCATGATCGGGATCGCTTCGTCACTTGGCTCACCGGCGTACAGAGCAAGACGGACATCGCAAAGCGCTATGGCGTGAGCCGCCGCGCACTCACGAAAGAATTCAGAGGTTTTTCCTGGAACCAGTCGAGAGTCCTCCAATCCCGCTATTCTGAAGATTGATCTCCTCATCGTGGATGCAAAATACATCCACCATCCATCGGGTGCTCTGCGTCCTTATCGCGGTGACTGAGGAGGCCGTATCTTCTGGCAATTCGCTCCCGAGGAACGATACGGCACCTGGGGAAGTTCCTCAGGCAATTTTCGCAGCCAAAGATTGTGGTCGCAGACGGCCACAAAGGTATGTGGCACTTTGTCAAACGCCATTGGCCGGGTACTGCCTTCCAGCGGTGCCATTTTCACATGGTACTGCTCGTGACGCACTATCTTTCGCGCAACCCCAAAGAGCAGGCCGGGCGCGAGGTGCTCGACCTTGCACATCGTTTGAAAATGATCGCTCCCCATGAGGAGAAGCGTCATTGGCTTCTCCTCTACCGTATCTGGGAACATCAATACGAAAAGGTATTCAATGAGAAAACCGAGTCGGGCGGATATCGGTATCGGAAGCTGCGGAGCGTAAGCACCGTGATGCGGCGATCACTGCCGAGTCTTTTCACCTATCTTGACGTTCCGGGGGGTGCCCCAATACCACGAACCTTGTGGAAGGCTGGGTGAATACCGCCATCGCCGAAGGTCTGGGCAGGCACCGGGGATTGACTCTTATTCAAAAGAAAACGCTCGTATCGATTGTCCTCTCAAATTTGAAGCGGCCGATGAGAGAAAAACCAACACGAAAGTTCCCTTACCCATGAAATTGTATACGGTGTATGCGCCACCGAATCATTGGGACGGGGTGATGCACGTGACGAAAGCGGACGCAGAAAAAGACGAAGGAGAACATTTCGAGGGGAAGACGACGGAGTGATGGTACTCAAAAAATAAAACCGCCCTCTGCATAAAAAATATATTGCTGAGGGTTCGGTTTTCTGATTGTTCCCGCTACGCGGGAGAGTTATTAGAGGGTGCGGGCTACTAAGAGTCTGTTTTAAGAAATCTTGTGGAATTCCTTAAAACAGACTCCAGTCCGCGCTCATATGGGTATTTGCAAGGTGCCTCATAATGATACTTTTTTGACAAGGTGCGTCAAAACCAGTTATCCACAAAAGAAAACCGTTGAAAAATCAAGGGTACGTAATGGCTATTTCGACTACTTCAGGTTCTCGAAATCGAGCGCAACGCAGGTCTCATTGCCAGTTACCCATGCATCATGTCCGGGTAGCACTTCAAATGCATCTCCAGGTCCTATATCGATTTGGAGGCCATCTGCACTTTTGATTGTCATATGACCCGAAAGAATGTACCCAGTGTGAGCTGCAGAGGGTTTGTTTGTTTGCTTTCCAACATGTAAGGACCATTTCCACCCCGGCAGGTATTCTCCTCGGCCGATTATTATAGAATCAAGGATAACTACAGATCGTTTACTTCCATCTAAGAAAGTTTGCGATTTATCTCCGGGAGAAAGATTCTTTGCTATGGGATCCATTCTATTGCGAGTTTTCGTAAAGACGGCCTAGCCCTAAGATATCGGGTTCGTGGAAGGGTTTACCGATGAGCTGAAACCCGATAGGTAATTTCCCCGAAATTGGTTCGCATGTGTGATTTTCTACGGGCAATGAGAGTCCGGGGAGGCCGGCAAGATTTATTGGTACGGTGAAGATATCTTCGAGATACATTGCGAGAGGGTCGCTTACCTTTTCTCCGATTTTGAAGGGAAGCGTGGGGGTGACCGGAGTAAGGAGTATGTCTACTTTTTCGAAGGCGTTTTCAAAATCCTGTTTAATCAATGCGCGTACGCGTTGGGCTTTGTCGTAGTACGCATCGTAATAACCGGAGGAAAGTACAAACGTGCCGAGGATGATGCGCCGTTTGGGTTCTGGACCGAACCCTTCTCCGCGAGTGCGAAGGTATTTCTCGGATAAGCCTTTTTCTTCCACTTTATTTTTTACTCCTTGCCAACGAATGCCGTCGTAGCGAGCAAGATTAGAGGAAACTTCCGCGGGAACGATAATGTAATATGACGGGATAGCGTAAGAAGTGTGGGGAAGGGAAACTTCTTCTATGGTGAGCCCAAGCTTTTTTATTTTTGCAATCGTTTTTTCTACTGCCTCTGCTACTTCTTTGGATAGTCCCTCTTTAAAATATTCCTTTGGCAATCCCACACGGAGTTTTCTTATTTTTTCTTGGCGAGGGGAGAGAAGTTCCTCGTGGTAACGTTCCTCGTTTTCAATATCGGTACTTGTAGCGTCGAGCGAATCTTTTCCTCGAATAGCATCAAAAAGGATCGCCGCATCTTCTACGGTTTTCGTAAGAGGACCGATTTGTTCCAAGCTCGATGCCATCGCGATGAGTCCCGAGCGAGAGACGGCGCCATAGGTGGGTTTGAAACCGACCACGCCGCAGAAGGCTGCGGGTTGGCGAATCGAGCCGCCGGTATCTGATCCTAATGCGCCCACTGCCATGTGTCCCGCGACTGCGGCTGCGGAGCCTCCGGAACTTCCTCCGGGCACGCGTGAGTAGTCATGGGGATTTTTTGTGATTTGGAATGCCGAGTTTTCCGTGGACGAACCCATAGCCGAATCATCCATGTTTGTTTTTCCAAGAAACACCGCATGCTGCTTTTTTAGTTTTTGTATCACCGTGGCGTCATAGCTTCCCACGTGGGTTTCGAGGATTTTCGAAGCCGCAGTGGTTACTTCTCCTTTGAAGAGTATATTGTCTTTGATGGCGAGCGGGATGCCTGCTAAAGGAGCAATTTCTTCTTCATTTGCGATTGCGAGATCTACTGCTTCGGCTTCGCACAACGCTGCCTCTTCACGAATATGGAGGAACGCTTTGATGGTTGTGTCCGTTGCTCGAATAGCATCAAGGTGGGCTTGGGTCAGTTCCAATGCCGAAAACTCTTTATTCAGTAACCCTTCGTGGACTTTTTTGATTGTAAGCGAGGAGAGTTCCATATTATTTTTCAAATACTGGGGGAACTTTGAGATATTTTTCTTGTTGTTCAGGAAAACTTTCCGTTCCCGCTCCTTGGTTGGTGTTTTGGTGGTCGGTGTCACCGCGGAATATGTTTTGAAGTTCTGTGCCGCCGGTGAGAGGTGCCACATTTTTAGTGTCGAGTGTGTTCAGGGATTCGATGTGCGCAAGAATCCCTTGAAGATCGCGGAGGAGTTTTTCTTCTTCTTTTTCTCCTAATTGTATTCGCGCAAGTGCAGCGAGATGTTCTAACGTTTTTTTGTCGAGCGGAGTTGCCATTGCCGTGATTGTAATGCAAGTCAGGAAAAAAGAAAAAGCCCGACGTTGGCTATGCTAAAATGCCCGCACTTTTTTTCATGTATCGTAAGAATGTACATATTCACCTTCGGAAGCTTGAAGCGCCGCTGATTTGAGCGCTTCGAGCACGTCCGGCTTTCGCTGAGCCGCATTTTCCCGCGGGCCGCTTTCATGAGATCGTCCATGCCATCCGTGATATGCCGGAGGCACCAGATGCCGAGGATCACGAACCAGAGCGTGGCGGCAATACTGGCCTCGGATTTCCATGTGACCCATTCGAGGTCAAGAAGCCGCTTTGCATCGCGGAAGAACTCCTCGATCTCGAAACGGTGATAGTAGCAGGCGATGATCTCGTCTCGGGAGGAAGCCGTATCATTCGTGATCAGGAACCACGACTCAGGCATGCCGCCCTTCCGGTCGACGATGATGCCCAAACCAAATTCGTACAGTTTTCTGATTTGCTTCGGGACACAAGGAACCGTGGCGTTCAAGAAACGCCACTTCTGGAGTATGATATTCATGAGGAACAAGGCGTTCCACGGTTTTCGAGGCAGAAAAGTGATGAGAAGTGGTCTCGGAGAACGGGGAATGCCTTGTTTTATTATGGTTCCTTACTATTCTACCGTATTCAAAAGTGCGGGCACTTCAGGGTAGTCGGTTACTGATAAGAACAGTCAAAAGACGTATAATATTTTTATGGAATATACTCCTAATCAAGAAAATACTACTGAAAAAAGAGGGTTTAAAAATATTAGCCCTACTGCTTTTGGGCATATTTATTTTAGATCTTTCTACAGCATACCGCTTGCCTCCGAAATGGCTGACCTGATGGAAGCAGAGAAGAAAACATCTGAGATGTACGGCAAAGTTTTAATGGTTCCTGTAATGGAAGCCAGATATAAAGGCGGAGAATCGTGTATCGTGGATTTTATAAAGGAAAATCCTGAGGCTCAGATTCTTGAATTGGCTTCTGGATTTTCACTGCATGGTACAAACTTATCTCTACAATATCCATCAATCGAATACATAGAAACTGATCTGCCCGATATGGTTGCCACAAAAATAGATGTTCTCAAAAAACTTTCGATGGCTCGTCCAAACTTACGATTTGCTTCTGCGAACGCTTTAGATTTAGATGCCTTACGAAAGCTGGTTTCTGATTCTGCACGACCTCTTGCTATTTATAACGAAGGATTAATGTCGTACCTCTCGGATGACGAAAAGAACCGTTTAGCCACAATTGTGCGCGAACTATTAAAGGATCGGGTTGGCATTTGGATTACGCCTGATCCAGCACTATCCGCCGAACGCAGGAAATCCATTAGACAGATACTTCCAGATTCTTGGTCACAACAGATAAAAAGGGTTGAAGATATTACTAAACAAAAATATGACGATTACGGCTTTAAGAGCGAAGCAGATGCCGATAGCTTTTTTGAACAGAATGGATTCAATAGCGAGAAAGTGCCACAACCCACAGACCTTAATTCCTTTACGGCTTGCAATTTAGACCCCCAGCTCGTAGAGAAGCTAAAAAACAATATACGATCAGGAGGAAAGGTTTGGCTGTCCCGAATTAGAGATTAGTAGACTTTTCGAGCAAAAGACGGAACATCAAAAAAGCTAGGATTTTCCCTGATTTTGACAATTCAGGTATTTACTATAGAATTTTCCCGCGGGGAGGAGCAACGGTTGCTCGCAAGCCCCATAAGCTTGAGGTAGTGGGTTCAATTCCCGCCCCCGCAACAGATTGCCGACGTAGCTCAGTGGCAGAGCAGACGTTTCATAAGCGTCGGGTCGGAGGTCCGATTCCTCCCGTCGGCACAAATGGACAAATCTACTAACCCAGTTGAGGAAGTGCTTGAAAATTGCCTTTGCGAACTCGCTCTTAAGATAGCGAGTGGTTTTGGACTAACATTGGATTTTCTCATTCATCGATCAAAAATGTTGAGAAAATTCTTAACGATGTAAGTGTTGACTTTCACAAAACAAAGAACATGGAAGGGCTTAATGGCATTGCCCTTGAATTTGCTGCTTACATTGTGAAAACTATTCGAACTAATACAAAAAAGGGAAAGTGGCATCGCGATCATGCTGACTTTGGTAAGGATACTTTTCCGTTTGAATGGAATGGACAAACAATTTTTCCCTATGGTTGCTGTCAAAAAAGGATTTTCGATGGGGAAGGTGATGATTTGGTTTTTAAATACCAAGTTCTTATTTTGCCTTATGTTGGAGGAGAAAGTTCCGACCGTGACCTGTAAGTTGCTAGATTAATGTTCTGCGGGTGGGAGTTTCACTGCTCACCCTCGACGTATTCGGGATTGCGCTTGAGAAACCCACGGTTTTTCACATCCGCTCCGCGGTTTTCCTTCACGGAGGGAATCCGATAGCCTTCCCTCTCGCATCGCTGGAGCTCCGGCGAGGCGGGCCAGCCCACCCTTTGTCCAACTCCCACCCGCGAATTAAACATGATTGAGTTAATGTGCCGCGGGTGGGAGTTGAACCCACATGACCTTGCGATCGCAGGGTTTTGAATCCTGTGCGTCTGCCAGTTCCGCCACCGCGGCATATACATCTCGGCTGAGCCTCGAGCAAAAAACTGTATGCGGTGGTGGCCCTGGGCACTTTTGTGCCCGCTGAATGCTTCACATCCAGCCCACCGCGGCATACTATTCTCGGCGAGGCCTCGAAACTTTTAACAGTTTCGGGTTTACCCGGTAGTGAAACTGCGAATTGTTTGATTTTTCTGTTCGCAGTTCTACTACCGGGTTGATTATGACGAAAAATCCCGTAAAATCAACTCATATGGCGCGGGTGATCGCAATCTGTAATCAGAAGGGGGGCGTGGGGAAAACCACGACCGCGGTGAACCTTGCCGCGTATCTCGCAATTTTAGGACGCAAGGTGCTTCTCGTGGACTTTGATCCGCAAGGCAATGCAAGTTCGGCGCTCGGAACCTCGCCGATGAAATTACAAAAGAGCGTGTATCACGGGATGCTCGGACTTACTTCACCGGAAGCAGTGACGTGCGCCACTACTCTTACCCATTTGCAGCTGGTACCCGCGGCGCCTCATCTTGCAGGGGCACTCGTGGAACTCGTGAATGTTCCCGCAAGGGAGTCATATCTGCGGAAATTTCTCCATCGGGTGCGACACAAGTATCATTATGTGTTGATTGATCTTCCTCCGAGTTTGAGTCTTCTCACCGTCAATGGCCTCGTGGCATCGGATGAGGTGCTTATTCCGGTGCAAGCAGAGTATTACAGCTTGGAGGGGATCGGGCAGCTCCTTGAGACGGTGAAACTGATTCGTGCTCACTTAAAACATCCACTCAAGGTTGCCGGGGCGCTTGTTACCATGCTCAATACTCGGGAGCGATTTAGTCGAGAGGTAGCCGCAAACTTGCGCGCCAATTTTCCCCACAAAGTATTTATTACCGAGATTCCGCGAAGCGTAGCGTTAGCTGAAGCCCCCAGTTTTTCAAAACCAGTGGCACTCTACCGCCCCGATTCCGCGGGAGCGCTCGCCTACGAGCGATTAGCGCAGGAGATTCTTGCGGAGGAACATGTTTCTCATCATGATGTGGCTGCCCCACATACGCTGCTCATGAGTCCAGATTTTGGCAATTTCGGAGTTGTTGCATAATAGCGTAGAATTACAATATCTATGTTGGGTAAAGGATTAGAATCACTTATACCCCCGTCGGATCCGGAAGAGCCGAAGCTTCCCCCGGGAGAACCAGAAGCGCAGCAGGCGCTTCCGCAGCAGCCCAATTTCTCGGCGGCATTGGGATTTTCCCAAGAGGCTTCTTCTACTCCTCCACTCGTAGCTCCCGTTGTTACGCATTCTGAGCGTCCCAGCGAAACACATGCGGAACGTAGTGGACAGTTCGCAATATTTCAAATTGAAACCGATAAAATTGCTCCCAACCCGCACCAGCCTCGGAAGGAGTTTGAGGAGGGACCGCTTCTTGAACTTGCGCAGTCCATCCGGGAATTTGGAATTCTCCAGCCGCTTGTAGTGACGAAGGTGGAACGAGAGACTCTGAGTGGTATTTCCGTTTCCTACGAATTGATTGCAGGGGAGCGTCGTCTTATGGCGGCGAAGCGCTTGGGGCTTCCGCGGGTTCCCGCGATTGTGCGTACCATAGAAGCTGAACGGGATCGGCTTGAAATGGCAGTTATTGAAAACATCCAGCGGGAAAATCTTAATCCTCTGGAGATGGCCCGCGCATTTGCGCGCTTGCAAGACGAATTTCGCCTTACCCAGCGAGAAATTGCCACTCGTTTAGGGAAGAGCCGCGAGGTAGTTGCGAACACCCTTCGGCTTCTCGATCTTCCCTCTTATATTCAAGAAGCGGTGAGTAAGGGGGAGATTAGCGAAAGCCATGCGCGTCTCCTTCTTGCAGTGATGGATCCAGAAACACAAGAGAAATTGTTCCGAGATCTTCTAGATAGGCATTTTACCACCCGAGAATTGCGCCAGCGCATTGCGGTACGGAATCAGGGAGTAGGAATATTAGAAGTGGCATCTCAAGAAAAAAAAACCTCCATACTTTCTCCAGAGTTTATTACGCTTGAGGAGCAGTTATCAGCAGAGTTGGGTACTCCCGTGAAGATTGCACAGAGTGAGATGGGGGGGAAAATTACCATTCTTTTCTATTCTCCGGAAGAGCTTAAAAATATTCTGCAGCGATTGGGAGGGGGGAAGGAGAGATAGTGTTTTTCAGTTGACACCTTTGGGAAATGGAGTAACTATAGCACAAGGATGAAAATTTATTTTATTGCAGCAATCCGAGGAGGTCGAGGAGATCGGCAATGGTATCTCCAAATTATTCCTTTGCTCCGAAAATATGGTGAGGTGGTAACTGAACACGTAGAAGCTGGACGGTTTACCGAAGAGGGGAAAGAGACCAATATCAGTGATGAGGAGATTTACGATCGCGATATGCGCTGGTTGGAGGAGGCAGATGTAATTGTGGCCGAGGTGACGACCGCGAGTCTGGGGGTGGGATATGAGCTTCGGTGTGCAGAAAGTTTGCGAAAGCTAGTGTTGTGTCTCTTCCGCGAGCATGACGATAGGAATCTTTCCCCCATGATTGCGGGGAATCCGAATTTCCGAGTGGCACCCTATATTGTCATCGATGAGCTTACACAAATTTTCAATGAATTTTTTGGAGGACTTGAGAAAAACAAGAAGGTTAAAAAATGATGTCTAAAAAAAAGATTCCCCCGCAGGCGAAGTGTGTGTTTCAGGGAGAAATTTTTGAGGTATGGCAATGGGAGCAAAAGATGTATGATGGCACTACCGCTACGTTCGAGAAACTGAAGCGTCCAGATACGGTGGAGGTTATTGCTACCGTCGGGGAAAAAATTTTGATTATAGAAGAGGAGCAGCCGGATTCGGTGAGGCCGTACCTCGCTCTTCCCGGGGGGCGTGTGGAGAAGGGGGAACGTTCATTAGCCGCCGCGCAGCGGGAATTGCTCGAAGAGCTGGGATATGTTTCTAAAGATTGGGAATTATGGAACGAGCAGCAGCCGGTAGGAAAAATTGATTGGACTATCTCTGTGTATATTGCTCGAAATTGCGTGCCGCAACAGGTTCCCCATCTTGATCCGGGTGAAAAGATAACAATTCTCCCCATCTCTTTTGAGGAGTTTCTCGCGCTCGCAAATGAGCCGCGCTTCCACGATCGGGATTTAAAACTGGATCTCCTTCGCGCGCGTTTCGATTCTTCTGCGAGGGTCCGATTACATCAGCTCTTTTTTGGACAGTGAATCAGTTTTATATGTGAGCATTTTCCATGAATTGTGGAGAAGAAGGTTGATTACGAGACTGGAAACTATGCCAATTCCCGCACCCCCTACGATGTCTAATGGCCAATGCACTCCCGCTGTAACACGCGCAATCCCATTCATAATTGCGAAGAGAAGAAACCAACTTCCCCATGTGCGGTTGTAAAAAAGGAGGGTGGTTGCGAGTGCAAAGAAAAAGGTAGCATGTCCAGAAGGAAATGAGGTATTGAGTGTTTCGTGAACTAAGGGGGTGACTTGCCAAACCTGGAAGGGGCGTGCCACAGGATGAAAAAAGCGGATGGCTTCAGTGAGTATTCCTCGTGAGAGAAGTATGGTGAGTGTAGTCTCGAGGAGTATAAAAAGGCGTTTGCGGCCGCGTTCTTTAACCGCGAGAAATGTTAGAAATCCGAGACCGATAAGATAGGGAAAATAGTTCGAAAAAAATATTATGAAAAAATCTAGGAAGCTGTTCTTAAAGCTTGCATTGAAAAGCCATTGTGCGAGGGCTTCATTCATATCATCTTGGGAGAAAGAGTGCTATTTTCGGTTTTATCTTCGCACGAAGGGGAGGAGTGCCATGAAGCGTGCGCGTTTGATGGCTTCCGCGAGCTTTCGTTGGTGCGAGGCACAGATTCCCGTGTGTTTGGGGTCGATGATTTTTGCCTGACTCGAGATAAATCGTTTCAAAAGATCGATTTCTTTATAATCGATTGTTTTCAAATTTTGGGAGCAGAAAAAGCACTGTTGCGCCATGGGAGGAAATGTAAATAGTAAATAGAAAAAAGTAAAGAGGGTTAATTTTAGAAGCTCTTTCGGGACGAAGCTTCATATTCTTTCTTTTTGACCTTTTCTTTTTTATTTCCCATCAAAGTTTCTTGACTTGCAAGGAATCAAGCTCGACTGCGGTATCTCGACCGAAGATGGGCACCATCACTTTCACGCGATTCCGCGTTTCATCCACTTCTGCAATTTTACCATCGTACTCTTTGAATGGGCCGTCGATAATTTTTATGAGATCTCCTATTTTAAGATCCATTGTAAATTTATTTTCGTCTTTGCCGATGCGCGAAAGCAAGGATTCCACCTCTGTTTTTGAGAGAGGGGTGGGTTTCGTGTTGTCGGGACCTACAAATCCGGTCACGCGGGGGGTGTTTCGCACTACATACCAGGAATCTTCGGTGAGGATCATGTCCACGAGTACGTATCCTGGATAGATTTTTTCCTCAATAGTTTGACGGCGGCCACTTTTTACTCTGATCCTCTTTTCTTTAGGAACGATTACATTAAATATCTTATCGCTCATAGTGAGCGATTCGATGCGCTGTTTCAAGTAGCGTGCAACTGCTTCTTCATATCCAGAGTATGTTTGGACAGCGTACCATTCTCGCTTCCCGTTTTCTTGTTGGGCTTCGAGTTTAGGCATGGTGTATTGTTAATAATTAGTGATTAACGCGTAATGATTGTTCGCACGACCGTGGTAAACACAAAATCGAAAAATCCGAGGAATGCCGAGAGTCCTACGGAGAGTCCTACTACGATGGTAGTGAGGCGGGTTGCTTCTTGGCGCGTGGGCCAGTTTACATGCCGGAATTCCTCGCGAGATTCCTGTAAAAATTTTTTTAATCTACTCATTATACCTAAGAAAGGAGTTATGATGGTTCTTTATATCATCATAACTCTAAAAATACAAGTACTTATGACTTATGAAAAAGAATGTTATTCATTATAAGTTGCATTATATATCAAGGTTTTGTACCGAAGTTGCGTGCGTTTGGATGAATTTTTTGCGCGGTTCCACTTCGTCGCCCATAAGAATGTCAAAAAGATGATCGGCTTCTTCTGCATCTGCGACACTCACTTGCCGGAGGGTACGGTGCTCGGGATTCATGGTGGTTTCCCAGAGTTGTTCGGGGTTCATTTCTCCCAATCCTTTGTACCGTTGCACATTCACTCCCGCGATCTTTTCTCCACCCTCCGAATCTGAGGGTCCGCCCTCAGCTTCTTGTTCTTGATCCGCAGGAGCTTCCACCTTCTTTACCTTCCCTCCTTTTGCTGCTTTTGCATCTGTGAGCTCCTTTAAAATTTTATCTTTTTGAGTGTCGCTCCATGCGTACTGAATTTCTTTTCCTCTTTGGAGGCGGTAGAGAGGAGGTTGGGCGATGTAGAGGAATCCTCCTTCTACCACAGGGCGGAAGTGGCGATAGAAGAGCGTGAGAAGAAGTGTGCGGATGTGCGCGCCGTCTACGTCCGCATCACTCATAAGAATTATTTTGTGATAGCGGAGACTCGTCATATTAAATTCTTCCGCGATTGCAGTACCGATAGCGATGACGAGCGAGCGAATTTCATTGTTTGCAAGCATTTTGTCCATCCGGGCGCGTTCTACATTTAATGGTTTCCCGCGGAGGGGGAAGATTGCTTGGGTGCGCCGTTCGCGGCCTTGCTTAGCCGAACCGCCGGCGGAATCTCCCTCTACAATAAAGAGTTCAGATTCGCTCGGGTCCTTCGAAGTGCAATCGGCAAGTTTGCCAGGAAGGGTGAGTCCCTCGAGGGCGCCTTTGCGAAGCACGGTTTCTTTGGCGGCTTTTGCGGCAATTCTTGCTTTGGCAGTGAGGAGTACTTTTTCCACCACATGGCGCGCTTCTTGCGGATGGCGTTCGAGAAATTCTTTGAGACTCTCGTTGATGACTGCTTCGCTTGCGGTGCGGGCTTCGGGATTTCCGAGGCGGGCTTTTGTTTGCCCTTCGAACTGCGGTTCGCGGAGTTTCACTAAGAGGACGGCGACGAGACCCTCGCGCACGTCATCTGCGGTAAAATTCTCTTCTTTTTCCTTGAGGTATCCTTCCGCGCGGGCGTAGTTGTTTAAGGTTCGGGTCAAGGCGGAGCGGAAGCCCGTGAGATGCATACCGCCATCGGGAGTGTAGATGTTGTTTGCAAAAGAAAGTTCTTCGGTTTTGGTGTCGTCGACGTAAAGAAATGCGGCTTCAATCTCGATGTTGTTTTGGGTTTTTATTACATGGAATACTTCTTCCTGTAATGTTTTTTTGTTGCGCGTGAGATGTTTTGCAAAGGAGAGGAGACCACCTTCAAAGTAGAAACCATAGAAGAGTGGGAATTCTCCGCGCCAGTCATAGAAATTGATGCGTACTCCTTTCGTGAGGTACGCCTGCTGGCGCAAGTGATCCATAATCCGCTTCGGATTCCATTCCCGTTCCGAGAAGATTTGCGCATCGGGGAAGAACGTGACTTTTGTGCCGGTGTGATCGCCGCTCCCCACCTTTTTCACTTTTGCCGTCGGTATCCCGCGTTTATACTCTTGAATAAAGTGGCCGCCATCGCGCCACACTTCCGCCACGAGATGTTCCGAAAGTGCATTCACTACCGAGGCACCCACGCCATGCAATCCTCCGGAGACTTTGTAGGATTCTCCGCCGAATTTGCCTCCCGCGTGGAGGGTGGTCATGACTGTCTCGAGCGTGGACTTCTTTGTTTGGTGATGAGTTTCTACCGGAATTCCGGCGCCATCGTCCGTAACGCTCACTTTGCCATCCTTCAAAAGTTCTACGGTGATATTTTTTGCCCGGCCCGCCATCGCTTCGTCGATCGAGTTGTCGACGATTTCCCAGATGAGGTGATGGAAGCCATCGGTGCCCGTGGAGCCGATGTACATTCCCGGCCGTTTGCGGACGGGTTCCAACCCTTCGAGCACCTGAATGTCCTTGGCGCCGTAGGAGGATTTTGCTTTTTCTTTATCTTCTTTTTTAGCCATGAATCATGAAAAAAGCCCTTTGGGCACGTTTGTATTCTAGCATGGAAATAGGTGGATTTCTAGTGGTTTTGATGGTAGGGTTTTCTTAAGAAAGGAGGTGATGCACCTTGAAATGGATATTGTTGGCAGTAGCGGTTATCGTCGCTTTTTTCTGGTTTGCCAATTGGTTTTGTAGAGGCACTTCAGATTTAGGAGGTGAGGACTGGGAACCTTCGGAAAAAGACAAATAAATATAAAGGGGTGCGCCGCTTTTGCCCCGCGCCCCTTTTTGACTTATTCCCACGGAAATTCCGGGATGGAATCTACTTGTCGCAGGAAATAGTCCGGTGCAATTTCGGAGCGGGAAGTAGTGTAGAGGCAAGCGGTTTTGACTGTGGCTCCTTTTCCCTCCAGATATTTTTTGACCATGATGAGGTTTCTTCCTGTATCGATCGCGTCCTCAATGAGTAGCACCATTTTCCCCTCCAGATTTTCTATTATTTCCGTGAGTATGTGTTTTCGCTTTTCCACTGAAATGCAGTACATCGTGGGTACGTTAAGGTGGTTTGAGAGTAGCCGGGTTGGTACTACGCCGCCTCGTACGATGCCTACAAGCACCTCGGGATGAATAGTAATTTTCTCTCTGAGTGCGGCTACTTCATTTTCCACTGTATTCCAGTCCATACATCTATTTTAACTGTACTTTCACTCAAGATAAAGATAATCGAGGACATGTGGACTACCTTAAAGAAAGCGCGCGTGTTCTTTAGGAGAGAGGATCCGGTGGTTTCAGAACCGGTATGGTCTCGACCGATATGGTGGTGTGAAGTGCGCTATGTGCCGAATGATCCTTATGCTTCCTATTTTTCCGGGTGGCGGTTGCAGTGTTCGTGTGAAAAACATCTTTCGGAATCAGAGTAAGCAGGAAAAGCAAATTTTTAGTCTTGCGATGTCCGAAAAAAAATATGAGGGGAATTTGGGGACATCGCAAGACGGGGAATGGAGTGGTATTATAGAGATATGCCCTCAGTGTTTTGGATAGCGGTTGCCGCCTTTGCAGCGACGTTTCTCGGAGGAGTGTTCGCGCTTCGGTTGCGTGATAAACTCCATCTTATTTTAGGATTCAGTGCCGGCGCGATTGTGGGCGTGGCTTTTTTCGATATACTTCCCGAAGCCGTGGAACTTGGTGACCGTTTTTATAGTCCCGCGACGATCCTTTCTCTCACCGCGCTCGGATTTATTTTTTACTTGATGGTGGATCGGCTAGTGCTCCTCCACGGACATGTGCATGAGGGAGAGGAGCATATCCACCACATACACCCTCGTGGCACTGCGGGTGCGGGGAGTCTCTCGTTCCACAGTTTTTTGGATGGGATCGGTATTGGGTTGGCGTTCCAAGTATCGGCAGCGGTGGGAGTGGTCGTGGCAGCGGCGGTACTCACCCATGATTTCTCGGACGGCATCAATACGGTGAATATGATTTTAAAAAATGCCGGAGATCGTGCGCGTGCCATGCGCTGGCTTTTTGTGGACGCCTTGGCGCCCGTGCTTGGAGTCACAGTGACATTCTTTTTCGCCGTGCCTCAAGAAACTCTGGCGCTTTTCCTCGCACTCTTCGCGGGATTTTTCCTTTACATCGGCGCGAGTGATCTCATTCCCGAAAGTCATCACGCGCATCCGGTGCGGTTCACCACGTATATGACGATTGCGGGGATGCTCATGCTCTATATTATTGTGCGGCTCGCGGGGTAGGAGTTACGCCAACGCGACACGTCGCTTCGGTTTTTGCTTTCTTCCCAAGAGACCTACGATGATGAGATCGGTGAAGAGCATCCAAGCAGGATAGAGAATTATGACGAACGTATAGGTTTCTACTGAGAGCAAATTTAAGAAATCGCCGAGACTGGTGCAGGTCCATGCGGTGAAACTCTCGCCCTTGGGTCGCACGTATGATTTTTTCATCGTGGGTACGATTGCAAAGAAATCAATGAGCAAGCTTAACGCCAATGCGAGCGCAGGATCGCCGGTGATTCCCCACAGCACGAGACTTCCGATTCCTCCCGCAAAACACACGAGATCAGTTTTGTCTGCCATATTTCCTTCGTCATACTTAATCGCAAGTATCGCGGTGACGAGCGGGCCTAAAAATTCAGCGAGCGGCGACCAAATCGTGTCTCGGGCGCCTGAGGCGTAGTAACTGGAGGTTAGTACCGCGCCCATAAAAATCCATATCCACCAGGTAACCCGATTTGGTTTCGTTTCACCTTTGAGGATTGATCGGAAGTAAATCAGGTAGGAAACCAGCGAGATAATACCCGCGATAATTCCGGTGTAAAATTTAATGTCCATTTTTTCCGCACTATTCTTACCTTACGAATTTTACCACTTGCTCGATCGGCTTTCTGGTGCGTGGACGGCGTTCCTTTTCTTGATTCACTGGATCGAGGTCTTCTATTTTTCCTTCGTAGCCCACGGCGACGATCACGAGCGGAAACTCGTTCGTGGGGATATTCAAAATTTCTCGGCAAGGTTCTTCTTTAAATCCGGCCATCTGGTGCGCGCGGAGGCCTTGGTGTTCGGCTTCGGTGACGAGTGACATTACGGAGAGCGCTACGTCGTAGGTGCCGTACTCGCGCGTTTCCACTTTGTTTTCAATTGAGGTGTCGCGGGTGACGCAGAGGAGGAGGGGAGCTTTGAGTGCCCAGTGGTTTCCGGGGGTTAGAATCTCCGCGAACTTTTCCCGTTCTTTTCCGGTCACGGCATAGTAGCGCCATTCTTGCTTGTTGGAACTCGACGGCGCCCACTGCGCTGCCGCCCAAAGGCATTCCAATTTTTCCGGTTCGATTTCTTTCGGCAGAAACGCGCGCACCGATTTGCGCTGGTTCAGTTCTTTGAGGATTGGTTTATCGGTGTTCATGTTGTGTGGGAAGTTTTAAAACTTTTACCAATCTTACTGTTCCATATCCAATTAGTAGACTTCCTATTATTAAGTTTAGAATTTGGATCAATAATGATGGGACCGCTCCTCTTATTAGAGAAAATATCACCGTGGACAATCCCATAAAAAGAAAGGTGGCGAATCCGGTTCCGAGACCAAAGGTCAGTAGTTCTTTTGGGGTGTAGTTATATTCAAGAGCTTTTGCGGTAAATAAACTCGTGAAGAAAACTATAGTCATCGGACTTGAGATTGTCAGCAGAAAGACGGAGAGAAAGCTTGAAAATAAACTTGTCGAAATTATAGTCGAAGATGTTTCGATGTCAGTAGTACTTCCTATGATCACCACTCCGAAGATTGCAAGAACAATCGAACTGATAATTCCAAAAATATTTTTAAACTTTTTATTCTCTAATACTTTCCCAATCCCCAGAATCGCAAGTGAAATATAAAAGTAGTCAACTAAAGTTACTGCAATTACACCAGCGAAACCATCTACAAATGATTTCTGCAGCACTAAGTTCATAATAAAAAAGAACACTGGTCCAACCGCTAGCTGAAGAATTAATCCTGTTGCTAAACCGTTTCTAAATGCTTTCATTTTTCGTTCTCACGTATCCTAGCGCATCCACATCCGGATCGTAGAGTTCGATCATATCCGGATCGGAGCGGTAGTAA